>DATARX010000365.1:0-5983 GCA_036263955.1 Rhodopila sp. | reverse complement strand
CGGCCGCCACTTCGGCCGCGCACGAAGAACGCGAACCCTGCGCCGGCCTGCTCACGCCGGACGAAGTCGATCAGATGCTCGCCGCCGAATCCGCCGCTCGCCTGCAAGGCTTCGACCACCAGGCCAACCGCCGTCCCACCTCGCCGCCGACCCCGAACCCCGCGCAGCCCGCCGCCGCCGACGAACAACGCTTCCGCGCCATGCTCGCCGCCAACAAATTCGCTACCACCCAACCAGTCGGCGCCCATCTCCCGCCAACCGACCGCAAACCCGCCTCGTTCCGCGCCACCGCCCTCGGCAGCACCGCCCACCAGCCGCTCACCGGCACCAAGCCCACTCCAAACCGCTTCTGATCCCGCGGCCCTCCATCTCCGCCGCCCCCATCTCCGCGGCCCTGAGCGGCCCTCCGCGCCCTCTGCGTTAAAAATTCCTAGCCCAGCACCCCACCGGGATCGAACGGCATCCCAACCCGCGTCGCCAATGCCGAGCCGTCCCGCGCAGTCGTTACGACACGGCGATCAACCGCGTCTGGCCGCCGCGCCCCGGGCGTGCCCGCGCGCCTTGACCATCAGCGCCGTGGCGGACCCAGGCGCGTCGTCTTGGCAACCGCCGAACAACGATCCACCATCGCCGCCAACCGTCACCCGAAAGGACCAGCCCATGGCCCGCGTCCGCAACCGCACCCCACCCGAACTCCCCCCCGATCAGGCCGCCATTTTCGAGCAGTTCGCCGCCAGCTACGGCCCGTTCCGCAACCAGGTCGCGGTGTTCGCCCACGTGCCAGCCGCGCTGCGCCACCTGATGCCCATGCTGATGGAACTGCGCGAAGCAGCCACCCTGCCGAAGCGCACTCTGGAGATCGCCATCGTCGTCGTCTCCAAGCTGAACGCGTGCGATTACTGCGTCGCCCACCACAAACCGTTCCTCGCCGTCGAAGGCCTCTCATCAACCGCGATCGACCGCCTGCTGGAACCCGACAACCCCGAACTGGACGAGGTCGACCGCCTCGTCGTCGAATATGCCCGGGTCGCGTGGGAAACCCCGAACCGCATCCGCGACAGCCTGTTCCAGCGCCTGCGGCAACACTTCTCCGAAGCCCAGATCGTCGAACTGACCCTGCGCATCACCCTGTGTGGCTTCTTCAACCGCTTCAACGATGCCCTGCTGATCGAAGAGGAACCCGAAGCCCACGCCACCCTGGCCGCCCTGGAGGCATGAGCGAACCCGCGGCGCCACCGAAAGTCCCGGTCGGCGGCCTGCTGCAACTTCTGGCCTCCGTCGTCCTCCTGTCCAGCGCCTGGCCCCTGACCAAAATCGCCCTCGCCGCCGGCGCAACGCCCCTATGGTTCGCCGAAGGCCGAGCGGTGCTGTCCGGGCTGACCGCGTCCGTGCTGCTGCTGGTCATGCGCCGGTTCCGCCTGCCCACCCGTGCCGACCTGCCGGCGATGTTCGCCATCGGCGGCCTGCAACTCGGCCTGTATTTCGCCCTGGCGCATGAGGCCGTTGCCTGGGTGCCGGCCGGCCGCACCGCGATCCTGGCCAACACCACCACGGTCTGGGTCGTGCCGCTGTCGCTCGTCTTCCTGCGGGAGCGGATCCCACCCGCCCGCTGGATCGCCGCCGGGCTGGGCATGGCGGGCGTGGCCGTGCTGATCAATCCGCTGGCGATCGACTGGTCCTCCAACACCGCCCTGATCGGCCACCTCTTCCTGCTCGGCGCCGCCTTGTCCTGGTCCATCGCCATCATCGTCACCCGCGCGACGCCGCCCCGATCGAGCATGTTCGCGATCCTGCCCTGGTGCTTCCTGGTCGGATCGATCATCCTGGCGCCCCTGGTCTGGTGGCACGCACCACATGGCACGTTCGGCCCGTCCCCCGCATCATGGGCGGCGCTCGGCTATATCGGATTCGTCGCGGGCCCGCTGGGCACATGGTGCATCATGGAAGCAACCGCGAAATTGCCGGCCCTGGTATCCTCGGTTGGGTTCCTGACAACCCCCGCCGTCAGCCTGATACTGGCCAACATCGTCCTGAACGAGCCCATCACCCCGGATCTGCTGGCCGGGTCGGCACTGATCATGGCCGGCGTCGCCTGCGCCGCCTGGCCGCAACGGAGAACCACATGATTCTGAATGCCATCCAGGCCGGCGAGGGGCCACCGGTCGTCCTGCTGCACGGCCTGTTCGGCCAGGCGCGCAATTTCGGTGCGATCCAGCGCGGCCTGGCCCCGCGATACCGGGTCATCGCGCTCGACATGCGCAATCATGGCGACAGCCCGCACGCCTCCGACATGCGTTACCCGGCGCAGGCCGAGGATGTCCGCGACACGCTGCAATCGCTCGGGATCGAACGGGCCGCGGTCGTCGGGCATTCGATGGGGGGCAAGGCAGCGATGGCGCTGGCGCTGCGCTGGCCGGATCTGGTCGGCCGCCTGATGGTGTCCGACATCGCGCCGGTAAACTACCAGCACGGCAACGAAACCTTCACCGCCGCCATGCAGGCCATCAAGCTGGCCCCGGACCTGACCCGCCGCGACGCCGACGCCGCGCTGGCCGGGGTGGTCCAGGACGAATCGCTGCGCCAGTTCCTGCTGCAGAACCTGCGCTTCGGCGCCGATCCGCACTGGCGCATCGGCCTGGCGGAAATCGCCGCCGCCATCCCGGATCTGGAAGGATGGGAAGACCGCCCCGGCACCTATGCCGGCCCCACCGTCTTCGTCACCGGCGCAAGGTCAGACTATGTGCTGGCGGAACACCGCCCGCTGATCCGCGCCCGGTTTCCCGCCGCCCGCTTCGTCGCGGTCAAAAACGCCGGCCACTGGGTGCACGCCGACAATCCGGCCGGCTTCCTCTCGGTGCTGGAGGCGTTCCTGCACGACTGGCGGCAGCCGGGATGATGTGGGCCAGGCCGGCATGGGCCCGCGCCTGGTCGGTTCCCGATTGGCGTCGGGCAGCGAGCGGCGCGGCGCCCGACCGCGCGCGGGGGGCGAGCCGCCGCAAAAGCCTGAAGCAGGCGGACACGAGCAGGCAGCAAAGCGGGAAAACCACGCCGAAGACGACCAGCAGACCGATCAGGCGAAGCTGGAGCGCGTGGTGATAGTCGACAAGCCAGTTATTCAGCATGCAAGCCAGCTTGGCCAGAAGCGGATATAATTTCGATGATTATGGAAATGGCAGGGGATAGTATTCGTGTACTGGCGGACGTGCCCTGATCCTGGCGAAAGTGACCTGATACTGGCGAAAGTGATCTGGCCGGTCGTCGTGATTGCGTAATGCTTATACGCTCGGGCCAGGACATGTCTCGAAATTATATGCCGCCGGACCGATGTTCCGGCATTGCGGCGATCCCTGGCCGATCGACACGCTCCGATCGGCCGCGACCGATGGACCCAGCGTTGCCAGGCCCAGCCTCGTCAGGCCCCGGCATGGCAGGCCCCGGCTTGCCAGGCTGTGCCCTTCGGTCCGGGATGCGCTTGCCGGGAGATTTGCATCGCAATGGCTACATACACCGTAATTCCGGCCGCCGATCGCACATTCCACGTCGCGATCGTCGGCGACGACGGCGCCCGCCAGACGCTGCTGGGTTTCGCCACCCGAACCGAGGCCGAGGCCTGGATCATCTGGGACCGCTTTCAAAGCGCCGCCGAGGGTTCACGGACAAGCAGCGACCGGTTGATGGCGGCCGACCCCTGATCACCGGGAACGACCCTGCGAGGGGCCGCGGCGATCCGTCGGGCTCGCTTGTTTTGCGTGGCCTGCTGTCCCCTGCGTCCGCCGCACATCGCGGCGAATTGCAGGGGCGGCACACCACCGCAAAACCATGAAGCTTCCGAGAAGCATGGCAGAAACGCGCGGAATGCCCTGTTTTTCTCTCGTATCCGCGGCGGTTAGCGCCTAAGTGTGCGCCGCACCATCCCAAAGCCAGGACCGTATGCAGATTCGTAACGTCGCTATTATTGCCCACGTTGACCATGGGAAGACCACGCTGGTGGACAAGCTTCTCAGCCAATCGGGCGCGTTCCGAGAACACCAGGCGGTGACCGACCGGGCGTTGGACCGCAACGACCTGGAAAAAGAGCGTGGGATTACCATCCTGGCGAAATGCGCCTCGGTGGTATGGAACGACACGCGCATCAACATCGTCGACACCCCTGGCCACGCCGATTTCGGCGGTGAGGTCGAGCGTATCCTGAACATGGTGGACGGCGCGATCGTGCTGGTCGACGCCGCCGAGGGCCCGCTGCCGCAGACCAAGTTCGTGGTCGGCAAGGCGCTGGCCCGCGGCATTCACCCGATCGTCGTGGTCAACAAGGTGGACCGCCAGGACGCCCGTCCGGATGAAGTGCATATCGAGGTTTTCGATCTGTTCGCGGCCTTGGGCGCGTCCGACAGCCAGCTCGATTTCCCGATGCTGTACGCCTCCGGCCGCAACGGCTGGGCGGACGAAACGCTGGACGGCCCCCGCAAGGACCTGTCGCCGCTGTTCGACCTGGTGCTGCGGCATGTGCCGCAGCCGACGGTGAAGCCGGATCTGCCGTTCGCCATGGTCGCCAGCATCCTGGAATACGACAACTTCCTCGGCCGCGTTCTGACCGGCCGCGTCGAGCAGGGCATGGGCAGGGTCAACATGCCGGTGAAGGTCATTCGGCGCGACGGCTCCCTCGTCGAAACCGGCCGCCTGACCAAGCTGCTGTCATTCCGCGGGTTGGAGCGGGTTCCGGTCGATGAGGTCATGGCGGGCGACATCATTGCCGTCGCCGGCCTGTCCGAAGGCACCATCCCGGACACCATCGGTGCCCCGGAACTGAGCGATCCGCTGGAAGCCATCCCGGTCGACCCGCCGACCTTGAGCATGACGTTCCGCATCAACGATTCGCCGCTGGCGGGCCGCGAAGGCAAAAAGGTCACCTCGCGGCAGATCCGCGAACGCCTGTTCCGGGAGGCCGAGGGCAACGTCGCGATCAAGATCACCGACTCCAACGAGACGGACGCGTTCGAGGTCGCCGGCCGCGGCGAACTCCAGCTGGGCGTGCTGATCGAGCAAATGCGCCGCGAAGGCTTCGAACTCACCATCGGCCGCCCGCGCGTGCTGACCCGCAAGAACCCCGAAACCGGCGAGCGCGAAGAGCCGATGGAAGAGGTGCTGGTCGACGTGGACGAGCCCTACACCGGCGTGGTGGTGGAGAAGCTCAGCCGCCGCAAGGGCGATATGCGCGACATGCGCCCATCGGGCGGCGGCAAGGTCCGCCTGACCTTCCACATTCCGTCGCGCGGGCTGATCGGCTACCACGGCGAGTTCCTGACCGATACGCGCGGCACAGGCATCATGAACCGGCTGTTCGCTGGTTATGGCCCATGGAAGGGCCCGATCGAGGGTCGCCGCGCCGGTTCGCTGATCTCGACCGAAGCCGGGGAGGCCGTCCACTATTCCCTGTTCTATATCCAGGAGCGGGGGACGATGTTCGTCTCCCCCGGTGAGAAGGTTTACCAGGGCATGATCCTGGGCGAGCATTCCCGGGAATCCGACCTGGAAGTGAACCCGATCAAGGAAAAGAAGCTGACCAACATCCGCGCCGCCGGCAAGGATGACGCGATGCTGCTGATCCCGCCGCGGAAAATGAGCCTCGAGGAGGCAATCGCCTACGTCGAGGACGACGAATACGTCGAGGTGACCCCGAGTGCCGTCCGCCTGCGCAAGCGCTATCTGGATCCCAACGAGCGCAAGCGCTTCGAACGGAAGATCGACGCCGCCGACGCCGCCGACTGATATCGAGGGCCGCAAACATCCGCTTTTGCGGTAGCGTCATGGCCGGGTGCCTGCTTCGGGCGTCCCGGCCATCCGCGAGTCTGCGGACGACGCGCAGATAGCTGCGCCACGCACAGCGCGTGCCCGGCCAGCGCGTGCCCGGCCAGCGCGTGCCCGGCCAGCGCGTGCCCGGCCAGCGCGTGCCCGGCCAGAGCGTGCCCGGCCAGAGCGTGCCCGG
>DATARX010000126.1:0-3770 GCA_036263955.1 Rhodopila sp. | reverse complement strand
CAGGGGGCATCGACAGCCATTGCCACATCGAACAGCCGCGCGCCGACGGCACCACCAACGCGGATACGTTCGAAAGCGCCACGACCTCGGCCGCGTTCGGCGGCACCACGTGCGTGATCTGCTTCTCCCCGCAGTTCAAGGGCTATGGCATTGCCGAACGGGCCGCCGATTACCATGCGCGGGCAAGGAAGGCGGTGATTGACTACAGCTTCCACATCATCATCACCGATCCTAGCCCCACGGTGATCGAGCAGGAATTGCCCCCGCTGGTCGAGGCTGGCCATCGGTCGATAAAATTCTTCCTGACCTACGAACCGAGCTTCCTGACCGACGGCCAGGTGCTGACGGTGCTGGCCGCCGCGCGGAAGAATCACGCCTTCGTTGTCATTCACGCCGAAAATCACGAGGCCATAAAGTGGATGACCGCTCGGCTGGAAGCGGCGGGCATGACCGATGCAAACTACCATGCCTGGGCGAGGCCCGCTCTGGTGGAGCGCGAGGCCATCCAGAGGGTCATTGCTTTGGCGGAACTGGTGGATGTGCCGATCCAGATCTTCCACGTCAGTTCGGCCGAGGGTGCCGAGGAAATCCGCCGCGCGCAGGGCAGGGGACTGAAAGTTTACGGCGAGACTTGCCCGCAATATCTGGCCTTCACCGCCAGCGATTTGGACCGGGCGGGCCAGGAGGGGACGAAATTCCTGTTCAGCCCGGCGCCACATTCCGCCGCGGATCAGGAGGCGCTGTGGCAGCACATCCGCCTGGGCACTCTGGGTGTGGTGTCGTCGGATCACGCGCCCTATCAGTTCGAAGGCCCCAAGGGCAAACAGGCGATCGCCAGGGAATCGCCGTTCGCAAAAATCCCCAACGGCATTCCTGGGTTGGAAACCCGCATGCCGTACCTGTTTTCCGAGGGCGTGGCCAAGGGGCGGATCGACCTGCAGACGTTCGTGGCGATCACCGCTACCAACCCGGCCAAGCTGTTTGGCCTGCACCCGCGCAAAGGTTCCATTGCCTGTGGCATGGACGCCGATATCGGCATCTGGGATCCGGGCTTGACCCGCACCGTGCGTAACAGCGACCTGCACCACGCCGTTGACCATACGCCCTATGAGGGGATGATCCTGACCGGCTGGCCGGTCGCGACCCTGGTGCGCGGCCAGGTCGTGATGGAGGCTGGCACCCGCCGGGTTGAACCTGGCTTCGGCCAGTTCCAGCCTCGCGGGACCTATCCGCTGATGATGCCCCGGAACGAGTTCCCGACGCCGTTCAATCCGCACGAATAGGCGCTACGGCACCGGGGTCAGCTTGGTCACCCGGCTGGGGTTCATCTCGGCCAAGTACAGATTGCCCGCGCGGTCGCCCCACATCCCGTGCGCGCCGTTCAGCACCGGCCGGCAGCGCCCGAGCAATGTGCCGTCCGGCGCCAGCATGGTCAGTCGTGGCACTTTGTCGGTGACGTACAGGCGGCCGGCCGCGTCCTGAAAAATGTCCATCGGCTGGTAGAAACCCGGCCAGATGGCGAGCAGGTTTCCCCCTGCGGAGAAGACCTGCAGCCGGTTGTTCTCCCGGTCCGTTACCGCGACGCGGCCGTCCGCCAACGCCCAGATGCCGTGTGGCGTCGAGAAATGCCCAGGCCCGTCCCCGGGTTCGCCCCAGGTGGCGATCAAACGGTTATTGGCATCGAACCGGTGCACCCGGCTGGCGCCATATCCGTCCGCCACGTAGATGTCGCCGGAAGGCGCGATGGCGACGTCGCAGGGATGATTGAACGGCCCGTTCGGTTGGTGCCGCCGGCCGATACCACCGATCCGCCGGCCGTTTCGGTCGGACACCACGACCTCATGCGCGTCGCGGTCCACGACGTAGATACGCCCGTCCGGACCGATCGACAGCATATGCCCGTCCGCGATGTCCTCGCCCCAGGCCCCCAGCCGCCGCCCATCCGGCGCCAACTCGATGACGGTCGGAAGCGCGGCGTCCACATAGCAATCGGCCCGCAGCAGCACGAACACATGGCCGCGGTCGTCGCACACCACATCCGTTACCTTGCCGCCTCCGGACGGGATGTCGCCCCAGGGTCGTTCCACCTGGTAACGTTGCTGGCCCAGTGCGACGAACAGCGTGTGGCGTGCAGTCATGCTTGGTTCTTCCCGAGGGACTGGTGTCGTGCGGCGCGTTTCCAGACGAGCGTGTATCTACAGGTGCGCCTTGGCCAGCATCATGTGGACACCCTTATTGCCATCGACCAATTGCGTGACCCGCAGATTGCCCGCCAACGAACACAGCATATAGGCCTGGTTGCGCGACAGATTGGTGCGCGCGCAGACATGCTTCACCATCTCCCGCACCGCTTGCTTCGCCGCGTCATCCAGATCCTCGTCCAGGCCGATGGACATAAGATGCGTCTCGTTCTCCGCGAACGGGAAACTGACCTTCATGTCCTTGCGGACGGTAAGCCGGAACGTTCCGGACAAGCCAATCTCCAACGCGGTGATGCAGACCTCGCCATCGCCCTGCATGCCGTGGCCGTCACCGGCCATGAACAGCGCGCCTTCGTTGAACACTGGCAGATACAGTGTCGTGCCGGGCTTCAGTTCCTTGTTGTCCATGTTGCCGCCGAATGCCCGCGGAACCGGGGACCCGCAGCGGCCCCATGCCTTCGGCGGTGCCACTCCGATGATGCCGAAGAACGGCTCCAGCGCCAGTTCCGTCCCCCACGGCAGGGTCGCGACGCCGCGCGCATGGTCCACCGTCGGATGGATCGTTTCATAGTCGGTGAATTCGTCCGGCAACGTTCCCAGCAGCGGCAGGATCGACACGAATCCCCAGTCCATCCGCACCTTGGCATCGAGGATATCGATCTGCAGCGTATCGCCCGGTTCCGCGCCGCGCACATAGACCGGACCGGTGATGAAATGCGGTCCCGGCCCGGGCGGCAACGCGTCCAGCGCGGCGAGGTAGTCCGCCGGCACCCGTGACAGGTCCGGCAGCGCCTCCCGTCCGCCGGCCGGGAAGGAATGCAGCAGGACCGTGTCGCCGGAGTCGACTTCCAGCACAGGCGGCGTGGTGGCGTCCAGGTAGCCCAGGACCATGTTTTCGGGTGTGGCTGGGATCTCGTGATGCTTCGGCATTGGGAGTGTCCTGAAAAGCTGTTGGTTCAAAACTGGACGCCGCGCGTCAGCGCGCCGTCAACGACAAGATTGGTGCCGGTGATGAAAGTCGCTGCCGGGCTGGCGAGAAACACCACGGCCCGAGCCACTTCCGCCGGCGTGCCCATGCGGCACTGCTGATGATGACGATGCTGCCCGCATCCGATTTCTCCAGCCATGGCATCGCCGCATTGACCAATGCCGACAGGCCGACCGGCGCACCATCGACCGTTACGGCGGGGATGCTGATTTGCAGGCCGCCCGTCAGGCCGCCATGGCTCGTCAGGCAACTGATCCGATTCCGCAATGGCGCCAGCGCGCTGCTCGTCAACCTCTTGAACTGGGATAAACGGGTTCATCGGGCTCTCCTGTCCTGCCGGTTCGTGCCTCGCACCGTGGCGAAAAAGCCAAACGGCAAAGCGGGCGTGGCGCGAAATCCTGGGTAAAGACAAGCGAAGCTACTCCATGGTCAGTGGAGTGTATGCACATGCCGTGCCACAATTTTCAGATTCGCCTGATTGGGTCGATCGAGGACTCGTTGGCGTGGCCGTTCATCCGCGGTAGCCTATCCGCTGCCAGACCAGCTGACCGATGCTGACCGCGATGGCGGGCATGACGGAC
>DATARX010000308.1:0-5352 GCA_036263955.1 Rhodopila sp. | reverse complement strand
GTTGAAACTGTCCGGCACCGTCGACAGCGCCGCGCCGATCTGCTTCAGCGTCCCGGCGGGAACCGCGGTGGCTTCCTCGGTCAGTTCCTCTTCCTGCTGGTCGACCGGCGTGAAGCCGGCCCAATGCCCTTCCAGCCAGTCTGCCTTGTTCGGCTTGTAGGATTTCGCCGCCTGGTTGGCGTCTTCCAGCGTCTTGGTGAAGCTGTCCAGCATCGCCTTGGATTCCTCGGCGGAGACAGCACCGGCCGTCGCCAGCGTCTCGGCATACAGCGTGCGCGTGGTCTTGGTGGCGTTGATCGCCTTGTACATCAGCGGCTGGGTAAACGCCGGCTCATCCGTCTCGTTATGCCCGTGGCGGCGGTAGCAGACGATGTCCAGCACGATGTCGCTGTTGAACTTCATGCGGTATTCCGCCGCCATCCGCGAGCAGAAGATCACCGCTTCCGGATCGTCGCCGTTGACGTGCAGGATCGGCGCCTGGATCGATTTCGCCACGTCGGTGCAATACAACCCGGAGTAGGCGTGCGCCGGAACCGTGGTGAAGCCGATCTGGTTGTTGACGATCAGGTGGATCGTCCCGCCGGTGCGATACCCGATCAACTGGCTCATCGCCAGCGTCTCATACACCAGCCCCTGTCCGGCAAACGCCGCGTCGCCATGCATCAGGATCGCCATCACCGAACCGCGCTTCGCGGTATCGCCCGCCCGATCCTGCCGCGCGCGCACCTTGCCCACAACCACCGGATCGACCGCTTCCAGATGCGACGGATTCGGCTGCAGCGACAGATGCACGTTATGTCCGGCGATCTCCACATCCGTGGACGTCCCGAGGTGATACTTCACGTCGCCGGACCCCTGCACATCGTCCGGCTTGAAGCTCTCGCCGCCGAACTCGCTGAACAGCGCGGTCAACGGCTTCTTGACGATATTGACCAGCGTATTCAGGCGCCCGCGATGCGGCATGCCGATCGCCACTTCCACCACGCCGTCGGCGGCGGCGGTCTCGATCATCGCGTGCAGCGCCGGAATAGTGACCTCGCCGCCTTCCAGGCCGAACCGCTTGGTGGTGACGTAGCGCTTCTGGCAGAACGCCTCGAAGCCCTCCGCTTCGGTCAGCCGTTGCAGGATGGTGCGCTTTTCATCCGCCTTCAGGAACGTCAGCCAGGGCGCGCCCTCTACCTTGCGCTGGATCCAGGATTTCTGTTCCGGATCCTGGATGTGCATGAACTCCACGCCGATCGGGCCGCAATAGGTCTGCCGCAGGATGTGCATGATCTCCCGCAGCGTCGCGGTTTCCCGCCCGAGCACGTTGTCGATGAAGATCGGCTTGTCCATATCGGCTTCGGTGAAGCCGTAGGTCTTCGGGTCCAGCTCCGCATGTTCATGCCGGACGGTTAGCCCGAGCGGATCGAGTTGTGCCTGCAGATGTCCGCGCACCCGGTACGACCGGATCAGCATCAGCGCCCGCAGCGAGGCGATCGTCGCGGCCCGCGCGGCTTCCGGCGCCAATCCACCCGCCGCCAATCCGCCCGCCCTCTGCCGATCTGCCACCTGGCCATCCGCCGCCTTGCCCCCCACCGCCGGGCTTATTGCAGCGGGGCCTTTCGCGGGGGGCGCGGCCGGTTCGGGTTCATTGAAGCTGGGGCGAGGCGCCCACGACGCGCCGCTGGCATCTTCCAGCACCGCGCGGGCTTCGTCGTTCATCGCCGCGAACAGGTCGGCGAAACTGGGATCAACCGAGGATGGATCGCCGGCCCACCGAGCATACAGGTCGGCCAAAAACGCTGCGTTGGCGCCGTTGAAGGCTGACGCAAGAATATCCACACCCGCCATGTTGTTACGGTCCTTATACCTGTCCGTGCCGCGCCTCTTAGAGAAGCCGAACCTGCGCGGAAAGCCCGGTTTCAGCATCCGCTGGGTTGCTTCCGCCGCATGTCCGGGCCGGTTTGGTCACACACACGTGGCGAAATGACGGCCGCCGGATCCTGCGTCCGTCGCCCCGCTCTCAGGAAGGTGAATGCAAATGATGCGCCAGTTGCCGGTTGGGGCCCCTGACGCATCGCTCGTTGATAGAACCTGTTGGTTAATGCAACCTTAATGCGTGATCACGCGGCCGGCTGCTCGTCTGTCGGCGGGGCAGGGGGGCGATTGCGCCGTTCGGCCATGAACTGATCGAACTCGGACTTGTCCTTGGCGAACCGCAGGCGATCGAGGAACGCGCCGAAATCCTTCTGCTCCTCCTCCATGCGACGGAGCGTTTCCGCCTTGTACTCGTCGAACGCCCGATTGCCGGAGGTTGACGCCGGCCGATCCGACGGGCCGCACGCCCAGGCCTTCCAGTTCGCCCACGGGCCGGCGTCCTGCCCGTATTGCTGATACATCGCGCGGCGGCGACGGCCGAAGCATCCCATGCGTCCACTCCCGATCAGGTAAATGAGTAAGGCCAGTCCAACCGGCCACCAGAAGATGAAACCGAGGACGGTGAACGCGATCGCCGCCGGGCGGCTGAGCCCCGCCGGATGCCAGAACGGCGGACCGCCCCATTGATCGTATCCCCAGGGCGGGTTGCCTCCCGGGTTGTTTCCCCAGGATCTATCTCCCCAGGACTTATCTCCCCAGGTGGGATTCCCCGCATTGGGGCCGTTGTTCGGCCGTTGCCAGGACGGACCCTGGCTGTTGCCCCACGGGCCTTGGTTCCAGCCGCGTGGGCCGTAGGCGTCTTGATTGGCAGCGCTCGTCATCGAGGGCCTCATGTGAATGTAAGACACATTTACATTAGGAAGCGGCAGCCCGGGCGTCAAGGCGTATGGAACGGCAATCGTTGCCGACAATACTGCCGGCTAGCCCGGACCGCGCGCGCCGTCCCACGTGTTCGGCCATTCTTGACCAATAGTTGAAGTCGCGGCGAGCACACCCCGCGGCAATCGCCGCCCTCACGATTCCGGGACTTCGGCCGATCAAAAACCATCGACCCTGGGACCTCGGCCGATCAAAAACCATCGACGTCAACCACCGCCTGGGCAAAGTCCCGCGGGGCTTCCTGCGGCAAATTGTGCCCGATGCCACCCCGAATGATCCGGTGCGCGTATTTGCCCGTGTATTTCTTGCGATAAGCTTCGGCGTCCGGATGCGGCGCGCCATTGGCGTCGCCCTCCAGGGTAATCGTGGGCACCGTAATGACCGGACCCGCGGCAAGGCGATTTTCCAGGTCATCGTATTGCGGATCGCCTTTGGCCAGGCTGAGCCGCCAGCGATAATTATGGATCACGACCGCAACGTAATCCGGGTTGCCGAACGACGGCGCGGTGCGGTCGAACGTCGCATCATCGAACGCCCATTGCGGCGAAGCGATCTGCCAGATCAGCCTGGCAAATTCGTTCCGGTATTTGTCATAGCCGAGCGCACCGCGCTCCGTGGCGAAGTAGTACTGATACCACCATTGGTATTCAGCCTTCGGCGGCAACGGCGTCTTGTTGGCTTGCAGGCCGCCGATCAGGTAGCCGCTCACCGCGACCAGGGCTTTGCAGCGCTCCGGCCACAGGGCCGCGATGATGTCGGCGGTCCGCCCACCCCAGTCGTAACCGCCGAGAATCGCTTTCTCGATCCTGAGTGCATCCATCAAGGCAATCGTATCGACCGCGACCGCCGCCTGCTGGCCATTGCGGAACGTCGCATTCGAACGAAAGGACGTCGTGCCGCAGCCGCGCACATACGGAACGATCACCCGGTAGCCCGCCGAAGCCAGCAACGGCGCGACATCGACGTAGCTGTGAATATCGTAAGGCCAGCCATGCAGAAGCATGACCGCAGGGCCATCGGCGGGACCGGCTTCAGCGTATCCGACAGTCAGCACGCCGGCGTTGATCTGTTTTAGCGTGGCGAACGCGGTATGCGTCCCCGGCTTGATCGCGGGCAATTGCGTCGGTTCTGGCTTGCCGGACTGCGCGTTCGCCAGCCCGACCACGCCGGACCCGGCAGCCGCGACAATCATGCCCGCGATCCGGAGAAACTGCCGGCGGCAATTGTTGATTTCCCCGGGCGTTTCATTGATGTCCATGGATGAACCCCCCTCGCTTTATCGATCTTTCCACTGGCGCCGTTCCGACACCGGATATTTGATCCGGCGGCCGGCCCGGCCCGATCACAACGTCGATATTGCCACACCCTCGTGTCCCTGGAGGGGGCTTCAAGACAACGCGTCCTCGACGCCCTGGACCGCAAGTTCGATGTGCTGGCCTCGACGAGCGTCCTGATGGAATACGAATCGGTACCGCTACGACCGGCGCACCTTGCGCGGGCCTGGGCGACTGGCCGTCGCGCCGGCGAAAACCCTACTCCCCGCCCGCCAGCCCGAGACTCTGCAGGTAAAGCAACACCCCGGCCTCCAGCAGATCCTCCGCCGCCATCGGCAGCTTCCGCCGCCCCGGACCCGCCTTCACGAACAGCGCCGCGATCCCGTGCGCCATCGACCAGATATGCAGCGCCATCATCAATGACGGTGGCCGCCGAGCCTTCGGCAACGTCGCCGCCACCGCGTCCGCGGCGTCCCGCAGCACCCCGAAGGCGCGGTCCGCCGCCGCCTGCAACCCCGGATGCGCCTCCAT
The DNA here is from genome assembly GCA_036263955.1 of Rhodopila sp. Classification (GTDB taxonomy): domain Bacteria; phylum Pseudomonadota; class Alphaproteobacteria; order Acetobacterales; family Acetobacteraceae; genus Rhodopila. The sequence continues at coordinate 748 of DATARX010000308.1, read as the reverse complement.
CTCCAGCCGCGAGTCGAACATCGCGGCGTAAAACGCCGGCTCCTCCCTGGCGAATGCCAGGTACGCCCGCCCGAGATCCTCGAACGCCCGCACCGGTTCCGGCCGCCCGCCGTTCCACGCCGCCGCCAGCCGCTCGGCGAACCGGTCGTAGCCGCGCACCGCCACCTCGGCCAACAGCGCCTCGGCGTCGCGGAAATGCCGATATGGCGCCGCCGGGCTCACCCCGGCCAGCCGCGCTGCTTCCGCGATCGTGAACCCGGCCGGCCCCTTCGCCCCGATCAACTCCTGCGCCGCGTCGATCAACGCCTCCCGCAGGTTCCCGTGATGGTACCCGCGCCGCCCCGAACCGCCATCCGAGGATCCAGACCAACTCATGTGCCAGCCATGTTCATGTAAGAGTCTTTTACATGACTGCCCGGCCCGATCCAGCAAGCCGCGCAACAAAATTTGCCCGCCACCCGAACCGCCGGGCCCAAACGCCGGCAAAAAAATGCCCGACCACCGCGAAAGTGGCCGGGTCCAGGCCGTCCACAAAAAAATGCCCGGCCACCGTAAAAGTGGCCCGGGTCCAGGCCGTCCACAAAAAATGCCCGCCCACCGCGAAAGTGGCCGGGCCCAGGCCATCCACAAAAATGCCTGCCCACCGCGAAGGTGGCCGGGCCCAGGCCATCCACAAAAAAAATGCCCGGCCACCGTTAAGGTGGCCGGGCAAGGTCAGGTCCGGGTTGACATGGATCAAAATGTGATC
>DATARX010000298.1:0-4094 GCA_036263955.1 Rhodopila sp. | reverse complement strand
GGCAATGGCCCTTATGTGCAGTTCGAACTGACTGGCCGGACAGGCGTCGATCGTCCAGTGGCCGGAGTTATGCGGACGCGGTGCGATCTCATTCACCAGCACCTTGCCGGTGCTGTCGACGAACATCTCCACCGCCAGCAGCCCGATCAGGTCCAGCGCCACCACCACGCGACGGGCGATATCCTGCGCCGCCTGGTCGACCTGTTGAGGGATTCGCGCGGGCGCCAGCGTCACGTCCAGGATGTGGTTGCGATGACGGTTTTCGACCGTGTCGAACGATGACACCGCACCGTCGGCGCCCCTGGCGACAACAACGCTGATTTCCTGGGCGAAATCGATAAAGCCTTCCAGAACCAGGGGCTTCGGGTTCAGCCGCTCCCACGCGGCATCCAGCTCGTCCGGCGCGCGCAGCATCGCCTGGCCCTTGCCGTCGTAGCCGAGGCGCGTGGTCTTCAGGACCGATGGCAGGCCGAGCCGCTGGACCGCCTCTCCCAGTTCCTGGCGCGAGGTGACCAGTGCCCAGGGCGCTGTCGCGACCCCAGCGTTGTTGAGGAACGTCTTCTCCTCAATCCGGTCCTGGCTGATCCGCAGCACCGATGGCGCCGGACGCACCGGACGGAGCGAGGCCAGAAGATCCAGCCCCTCAGCGCTGACATTCTCGAACTCGAAGCTAATCACATCTACGGCGTCGGCGAACGCCCGCAGCGACACGGGATCGCTATAATCGCTGATCGTGACCGCGTGCGAAACCTGGGCCGCGGGACTATCGGTTTCCCGGGTCAGGATGTGGCAGCGATAGCCCAGGCGCGCGGCCGCCAAAGCGGACATGCGGCCCAGTTGCCCGCCGCCCACCAGTCCGATGGTTGCGTTGGGCGGTAACGGAAAGTGCGTCATGACTGAGCGGTGGGGTCCAATTGCGGGACGTCCGCCACCGACGCGGTCTGTTCGGCCCGCAGCGCATCCAGCCGGTCGGCCAGTGGCGGATCCTGCGTCGCCAGTATAGCCGCCGCCAGCAAGGCCGCGTTCACCGCCCCTGCCCGGCCGATCGCCAATGTTCCCACCGGGATGCCGGCGGGCATCTGGACGATGGACAACAGGCTGTCCATCCCCTTCAAGGCATGGGTCTCGATCGGCACACCCAGCACCGGCAAGGGCGTCCAGGACGCGCACATTCCCGGAAGATGCGCCGCGCCGCCGGCCCCGGCGATGATCGCCTTCAGGCCGCGGCCACGCGCGGTGGTTGCATACTCGCGCAACCGGTCAGGCGTGCGATGGGCGGATACAATCCGCACCTCGTGCGGCACGCCAAGCCGAGTCAGAATATCGGCGGCGTGAGTCATCGTCGGCCAGTCCGACTGACTGCCCATAATAATGCCGATCAGCGGCGTCATCCCTTGCTGCGCTTGCATATTAGGCGATGCTGTCTGGAATCAATCGGCTCTCCAGCCAGGCGATTTCGTCGCGCAGCATCAGCTTGCGCTTCTTCAGCCGCTGCAGGTGTAACTGGTCGGACGCGCCCTGATCGGCGAGGCGCGCGATGACGGTGTCGAGATCGCGATGCTCGCTGCGCAGGCCGTGCAGTTTGCGCAGCAACGAGTCCCTATCGCTCAGCATGACTGCAACCCACGATAGAAAATTTCGTCCTGGTCGCTTTTTCGTGTTCTGATCTGGTCAGGGCGATGTCAAAGGCGTTACGGTGCATCGCCGCGGTCATAGCGGTGACCGCTGGCGGCCAACCGGATGAATACGGAGGTACCCAGTCCATGAGTCTGAATACCCGTCTCGACGCCCTAAAGGAACGGCACGCGTCGCTCGAAACACGGATTTGCGACGAAGACCAGCGACCGCGCCCCGATTCGGAAGCCCTCATGCGACTTAAGCTCGAGAAGCTGCGTCTGAAGGAAGAAATGGAACGGTTGCGAACCATGGTCAACTGAACAGACACAGTTCACCCTCCGCCACGCCGGTCAGGCGGCCTCGTCCGCCTCCGGCGGTGGCGGCACCGGGACGGTCCGCCCTTCCCGCTCCAGCCGCTCATTTGCCTGCAGCACCGCGGCATTCAAATCCGTTTGACTGCACAGGCCCAGGATCACCGGATCGCGCGGCTTGATGTTCGCGCTGTTCCAGTGGGTGCGCTCCCGCACCTTCTGGATCGTGTCCTTGGTGGTGCCCAGCAGCTTGCCGACCTGTGCTTCCGACAGTTGCGGAAAATTCCGCAGCAGGAAGGCGATCGCATCCGGGCGGTCGTTGCGCTTCGCCACGGGCGTGTAGCGGGACCCGCGCAGCCGCTTCGGCATCGGCAGCGAATTGGCGATCAGCTTCAACCGCGCGTTCGGATCTTTCTCACACTGGCGGATATTTTCCAGCGTGGTCTGAGCATTGGCGACAGGGTCGTAGCCAACGATGCCTTGCGCGACTTCCCCGTCGGCAATGGCCTGCACTTCCAACGGATGCATGCCGCAGAAATCCGCGATTTGCGTAAAGGTCAGGGCGGTTTTCTCAATCAGCCACACGGCGGTGGCTTTGGGCATTAGCGGAAGGGTCATGGCTTTCACACTCTCAGGGTCGCCGGCGGATGTTCTTCATTCTGACGATGGTCGTTTGCGATATGGCCTCCTGGGGCCAACCAGCGCAATTGACGGATCGTAGCCGCGGCCAAGGTTCGGATATGACAAGGCAAAGGGGGTGGGTCAAGCGACTTCCTCGGTATTATGATGGATTGGAGGTGCATGGCTGGACGTCGTGCCATGATTAACACTGTAAGGAGATCGAAATGGCCCTGGAGGAAGACGCCCCGCCGGTCAAGCGGCGGCGATTGGAACCATTGCTGCTGGACAGCCTGGGGATCGAAGAACTGCGTCTCTATATTGACGAGTTGCGAGCGGAAATTGCTCGGGTGGAAGCCGATATTGGCCGCAAGCACAGCCACCGCAGCGCCGCGGACGCATTCTTTAAGCAACCCTGAACCGGCGCCAGGAAGCGGGGCCAAATCAAAAGCGGGGGCCGAAATCAAGCGGGGGCCGACTGGGCGACCCCCGCGATCAATCTTGCGATCAAGCCATCCGTTAGGCGGCCTTCGCGGCATCCTGCGGATCGCTGGCGATCGCGGCCGGGGCAGCGCCACCGATTGCGATCTTCCGCGGCTTCAACGCCTCCGGCACCACGCGCTTCAGACCAACATGCAATAGGCCGAACTGCACATCCGCGCCTTCGACGACAATATGGTCGGCGAGGACGAAGCGGCGCTCGAACGCCCGCCCGGCGATCCCGCGGTACAGGATCTCCGCCCTCGGCGCATCGTTGCCGACCCGGCCGGACACGATAAGGGTGTTGTCCTTCACGGTCAGGTCGAGGTCTTCCGGACGAAAACCAGCCACCGCCATGGTCAGGCGATAGGTGTCGTCGCCGGTCTTTTCGATGTTGTAGGGAGGATAGGTTTGCGCATCCTGGCCGGACGCGGCGGTATCAACAAGGCGGGCCAAGCGGTCAAAGCCGATGGCAGTCCGAAACAGCGGAGCAAAATCGACGGTCGTCATGGAAAAACCTCCTGCAAAGCAAGGTCATGATTGCGGGCTGCCCATGCCGGGCCAGCCCATCCTTCTGTCCCGGGAACCCCATTGGGCATTCCCGACGACGCATGAGTTAGGCAATGCAGATCGACCGTTCAAGAGGGCTTGAGGCGGGTGGCGCGGGCCATTTGCCCGCGCCGTCAGACTTACTTTTTGATGCCGAGGCCGGCGAACTTCTTGTTGAACTTCGCGACCTGACCGCCGGTATCCATCATGCGCTGCACGCCGGTCCAAGCCGGGTGAGACTTCGGATCGATATCCAGGCGCAGCGTGTCGCCTTCCTTGCCCATGCAGGACCGCGTCTTGAATTGCGTCCCGTCGGTCATGATGATGTTGATCTCGTGGTATTCGGGGTGAATGCCCGGCTTCATGGTCTGGTTCCTTGCTGGCGCCGCCGATCCCGACCGGCTGCGCAAGCGGGGGCCTATAGCGGCGCACCGCCGCCGGCTCAAGCCTAAGTTTTGCCGCTGTCGCCGGGCTTGCTTTGCCTTCTGCCGCTTGAGCCGCGGTTGGGACGCCACGCCC
>DATARX010000271.1:0-3019 GCA_036263955.1 Rhodopila sp. | reverse complement strand
GGGGCCGAAATATCGCCGGAACGGGCGCGTGCGGCGCTTGAACAGGCCAAGCGCTTCGTCGCCTATTTCGAGGCCGTATTGGGCGCATCATCGGGCGGTGATGACGCAACGGGTTGATCCTGCCTGAGGCCTCAGCGGATTTTTGAAATCAGCGGCATCTTCACGCCGGCACCGCGCACGATTGGAAGCAGCAGTTTGTTTCTGGACAGTGCGGATCCGTCGCCGGAGCGCCATTCCAGCGACGGCGGGGTATTCCATTCCTGGGTCGGCGGGGCGGCTACGCCTGCCATTGCGCGGCCGGCCGTCAGCAGCGGATCTTCCGGCGGCACATGCGGGGTAACGGCGCCGAACAGATCCATCATCGAGTAGGGTTTCGGCAGCAAGGCTGTGGCCCCTGCCCGCTCCGCCGCGGCCATGGTGCGCGGCGAGACCTCCCGCGCGGTCAGGACGATCGGGCGGTCGGCGTAGCCGTCGCGGCGACGGATGCGGGCACAGGCCTCGTAGGCGGCGAACTCGGTTTTCGCCGCGTCCAGCACGATCAGGCTGGCGACCGCGTGGGCGGCATAGGTGTGAACCTGGTCGGTGTTGACGGCGAGCAGGACGGCGAAATTCCAGCGGCTGAACTCGACGCGGAGGACGTCGCTGATCATGGGGTCGGGCTCGAAGATGATGATGATCGGGGGTGTGGACATGCGAACGCATGGTGCGCCGCGAATGGTTGACGAACGGTTAACGAGGCATACCCGCCGATCGTTTCCGGGCTTATTCGTGTGCAGGCGATGCCGCAACGGGTGGGCCGGACATCGGTCCGAACCCACCTGGGCCGCGACGCTCTTGGGGATGGGCCAGGTGGGGATGGGCCAGGGCCGGGCGCTGGGCCTGGGTTAGATGGCGGCGCTCCATTCCACGGGGATCAGGCGATAGCGCGGGCCGTCCTTTTCCACGTGGCCGGCCGAGGGGAAGGAGAAGTGGTAGCCGGCGACCAGCATCTTCTCGGTGGCCGCCATGTCGTAGAAGCGGTGGCGGGTCTTCTGGGCCAGTTCCGGGTCGTGGTCATACATCACGTGCCAGTCCGGGTTGCGCAGGAAGAATTCCGGAATGTTGGTCACGTCGGACTGGATCATCATGCGGCTGTTGCCGGAGGCGACGGCGAAGGAGGTGTGGCCGGGCGTGTGACCGGGGGTGGCGACCGCGGTGATGCCGGGCGCGACTTCCTTGCCCCAGGAATAGCGGCCAATCCGTTCATCCAGGCCGGTGAGGATCTTTCGCGTGTTGGCGAAGTAGTTCCTGGTGACGGCGTCGGTCGCCTTGGCCATGTTCTCGTCACTCATCCAGAACGACCATTCGGTGTCCGGGGCGATGATGGTGGCATTCGGGAAGGCGATCTCATTCGATGTGGTGCGCAGGCCGTTGATGTGGTCCGGGTGCAGGTGGGAGATGACGACGAGGTCGATGTCTTGCGGCCGGACGCCGGCGGCGGCGAGGTTTGGGAACAACTGGCCGACGGCACCGTCGGGGGACGGGCCGTTGCCGGTATCGAACAGAACGAGTTTCGACCCGGTGTTGATCAGGGTGGGATTGAACGGGACCGTCACCTTGCCGGCCGGCATGTAGGACTCGGCGGCTTCGGCGAGGGCTTTGTCTTTCGGAACGTTGGTGACGAATTTATCCGGCATCGGGAAGCTGCGGGCGCCGTCGTGCAAGATCGTGACTTCGTAGTCACCGAGCTTGAAGCGGTAGAAGCCCGGGGCTTGCTTGCCGGCGATCGGCACTTCGGCCTGGGCGGCGAGCGGCAGGGCACCAAGGCCAACGGCTGCCGCGGTGCTGGCCAGAAGGCCACGACGGCCAACTTGAATCGTGTCTGTCACGTGCTGTTTCTCCATGGTGTCGAATCTGCCGCCTGGGCGCACGTTATCTTTGGGTGTTTGAGTGGACAAGGGCGCGACGAGCAGCCGCGATCGTGCGGTGCCCGCTCGCCACAGAATAGCGAGAAATCCCCGGCGGACCGGGGATTTGCGCTATCGCGCGGCGCCCATCACCCAGGCGAGGACGCCCTTTTGCGCATGGAGGCGGTTTTCCGCCTCATCGAACACCACCGAATGTGGGCCGTCGATCACGTCCTCATCCACTTCCTCGCCGCGATGGGCGGGCAGGCAATGCATGAACAGCGCGTCCGGGGCGGCTTTCGCCATCAGGCGGCTGGTCACCCGGTAGGGGGCGAGCAGGTTGTGGCGGCTCTCGTTCGGGTCATCCGACATCGACACCCAGGTGTCGGTGACGACGCAACGGGCGCCGGCGATCGCGGCCTCGGGGTCGTCGGTCAGTTCGATCCTGCCGCCCTGGGCGCGCGCCCAGGCGACGAGGTCTTCCGGCGGCCGCAAGCCGTCCGGGGTTGCCAGGCGCAGGGTGAAGCCGAAGCGGACGGCGGCCTCGATCCAACTGCGGGCGACGTTGTTGCCGTCCCCCAACCACGCCACGACCTGGCCGGCGATCGGGCCGCGATGTTCCTCAAACGTCAGCACGTCGGCCATCAGTTGGCAGGGATGCGATGCCTCGGTCAGGCCGTTGATCACCGGGACCGTGGCGTAGGCCGCCAGCTCGTGCAGCTTGGAGGCGGCGTCGGTGCGCAGCATGATGGCATCGACGTAGCGCGACAGCACCCGGGCGGTGTCGGCGATGCTTTCGCCGCGGCCGAGCTGGGTTTCCTTGCCGGAGAGGACGATGACCTCGCCACCCAACTGACGCATCCCGACCTCGAACGAGACGCGGGTGCGGGTGGAGGGTTTTTCGAAGATCAGCGCCAGGGTCTTGCCGGCCAGCGGGCGGGAGGTCACGCCCCCTGCCCGCTTGAAGCCGGACGCGACGTCCAGCATCTGCCGCAGGGTCGCGGCGTCGAAGTCGCGCAGATCGAGGAAGTGGCGCGGACCATTGGCGGCCTCGCCCCGCATGTCGGCCTTCCGCCGGACGGCGCCGCTCATTGTGCGGCCGCCGGGTTGGCGACGGCGGCGGCGACTTTGGT
>DATARX010000270.1:0-5575 GCA_036263955.1 Rhodopila sp. | reverse complement strand
CTTAAGTCCCACGGGCTTAAGCCCCACCGGCTTAAGTCCCACCGGCTTAAGCCGGAGTCGCCCTGACCGCGTCGACCACCGGCTTGGCATCGGGATGCGCCTTCACGAAGGCATCGGTCTGCGGCAGCACGCGCTGGCGGAACGCTTCCTTGTCGCAGGCGATCACCGTGACGCCCTTGTCCTTCAGGAACGCAAGCGCCTCTTTCTCCACCGCCAGCCCATGTGCCCGTGTATCGATCGCGGCCTTCGCGGCGGCGTCCAGGAAGCCCTCCCGCAGCTTCGGGTCCATCCGCCGGAACGTGACGTCACTGAAATAGGTGACCAGGGGCGAGTAAATATGCTCCGTCAGCGAGTAGAATTTTGCCGTCTCATAGAACTTGCTGGCGACGATGGTCGGTGGATCGTGCTCCAGCCCGTCCAGCACCCCGGCCTGCAGCGCGGTGTAGATCTCGCCGAACGCCAGCGTCGTCGCGGCGGCGCCCATCAGCCGCAGGCACTCGGTGATGATCGGGTTCGGCAACGTGCGGATTTTCAGTCCCGCCAGGTCCGCGGGTTCATGCACCGGCTTCTTCGCCAGCACGCTGCGGGCGCCGAAATTATACGCCCAGGCGATCAGGTGGATCCCAGCGCCCTTCAGCAGCGCATCCGCCACCGGCTTGGCCGCGCCGGCATCCAGCGCCTTGGTCTGCTGCGGATAGCTGGAGAACAGGTAGCCGAGGTCATACACCCCCACCAGCGGCACCAGGTTCGCCGCGATCGACGTGCCGGAAACCATCATGTCGATGACGCCCAGCTTCACCGAGTTGATGACGTCGATTTCCTGCCCAAGCTGATTATCCGGGAAGAACTGCACCGTGATCTGCCCATCCAGCCCGTTGGCCTTCAGCGCCTTCATCAGGTTCTCGTAATATACCCGGCCATTGGCGTATTTCGGGTCGTTCGCCTGCGACGATGACAGTTTCATCGTCATCCCCGCCGCCCGCGCCCGGCCGATGATCGCGGGCGCCAGCGCGACCCCCACCGGCACCACGGCGCCATGGCGCAGCAAGGTTCGGCGTGTGAATCGCATGCTCTGTCTCCTTCCCCGATCAGCGGCACTTCGCCGGCCACTGACATGTTGTTGGAAACAGATTAGGCGAGATGCGAACGATACCACAAGGTGAACATCCCTACATAATACAAAGCGCCGTGGTTGCTGCCTTCGGACGTCGTCATGGCCTTCGAGGGCCAGTATCAACAACGCGGAATCGGCATCCTGCCCACCACGAGCATCCGCCCGATCCCACGATCGCCGGGAACACCCCGCCGAAGGCGCAAACGCTTCTCTGCGATCTCGAAATCTCTGCGAACTCTGCGCATAACCACGGACGAAAAGCAGCACGGCCGGAAGACATTTCGCTACGACAAAAGAAACGCCCACCGCGGCAACTGTGGTCCCCCGCCCGAAACGGGATCAAATTTGAATCTGCCGATCGATTAACCAAATCCGAACGCCGCGCCAGCGCCATGCCACCCGCGCCGCCTGCCATGCCACCCGCGCCAGCTCCATGCCGCCCGCCGCGCCAGCGCCATGCCACCCGAGCCGGGGGAGATTGATCCATCCATCGTTCACCTCCGCCGATTTCCAGCGGTAAGTGGCGGCATCCTGGTGCCGGTTGCCTCATAAAGGCGGTGCGGCGCCGCGTTACTGGCTTGTAAGGAAACGATAAGCTTCGGCCGGCGTCTTCGCGGCGCGCAAGTTCGCAACCAACGCCGCATCACGAAACCGGCGCGAAATCGCGGCCAGCGCCGCCACGTGCGGCACCGCGCTCTCGAACGGGATCAGCAGCACGAACACCAACGTAACCGGCTTGTCGTCGATCGCCGCGAAATCCACCGGCTTCGCCAGCCGCATGAACAGCCCGAGATATCCGCTCAGCCCCTCGATCCGCGCGTGCGGCAGCGCGAATCCGCCGCCCAGACCGGTGGAGCCGAGTTGCTCCCGCGCCAGCAGCGCCGCTTCCACCGTTTCCGCCCGCAACGCCGGCACGGAACGGGCGAAACCACGGGCGAGTTCGCTGATCAATTGCCCCTTGTCCCGCGACCGCAGGTCCAGCACGACCCGGTCAGAGGTGAGAAAGTCGCTGATTTCCATCCAGTTCAGGAATCCTGATCGTTGATCCGCAACCGATATCCCACGCCCGTTTCCGTCAGGATGTGGACCGGCCGCTCCGGGTCGGCCTCGATCTTCTGCCGCAGCGCGCGCACATAGATACGCAGGTATTGCACGTCGGTATCGGTTCCCCAGACTTCCCGCAAGATCATCTTGTGGGTCAGCACCTTACCTGCGTGCTGCACCAGCAGGCGCAAGACCCCATATTCGCGAGGCGAGAACTTCACCTCGTCGCCGCGCACCGTCACGATCCGCCGCACCAGGTCCACGGTCAGGTCACCGCTGCGGAAAATCGGCGTCTCGCCCTCCCGCTGCAGCCGGTGCCGCTGCGCCGCTCGGATTCGCGCCAGCAACTCGTCGATGCCGAACGGCTTGGTGACGAAGTCGTCCGCGCCCAGGTCGAGCGCATCGACCTTCGCCGCCTCGTCATTGCGGCTCGACAAGACGATGATCGGCACCGAGGACCCGCCCGTGCGGATGCGCCCGATCACCTCGGTGCCGTCGATGTCGGGCAGGCCCAGATCCAGCACGATCAGGTCGGTGCCCTTGCGCCGAACGACGTCGACCGCCGGCAGGCCCTCTTCCAGTTCGCTGACCACATAGCCCTGGCTGGATAGCCCGGCACGCAGGAAACGGCGGATCGCCGGCTCGTCGTCCACCACCAGAACCCGCAAGGGTCCGGCTCCCGTGCTCATGACGTGGATTCCTCTTCGGGCAAAAGCGCGTTGACAGGGACCGGCAGGGTGATGACGAACAGGGCGCCGCGCCGGTCGGTGCGGTTCGCCGCCGTGATGGTGCCATCCATGGCTTCCACGAATCCGCGGCAAATCGCAAGACCCAATCCGGTGCCGGCGCGCCGGCGATCGCCGCCGCCGGATCGGTAGAATTTTTCGAAGATCCGGTCCACGTCGCCGGCCGGAATGCCTTCGCCTTCATCCATGATGCGCAGCACCACGGTCTCGCCGTCCTGGTTGGCCTCGATCGTGATCAGGCTGCCGGCCGCGGCGTGCTTGGCGGCGTTGTCCAGCAGGTTGAACAGCACCTGCTCGAACAGCACCATGTCCAACGCCAGCATCGGCAGGTTCGGCTGCAGATGGACCTCCACGCGATGGGCGGAAAGAATCTTCGACGCGCGCCGCAGCGTGGAGCCGACCACCTCGGACAGTTAGTTCAGCCCGGTGCGCGGCTTCAGCGCCCCGGACTCCAGCCGGGTCATGTCCAGCAGATTGCCGATGAAGCGGTTCAGCCGGTCCGATTCCTCGATGATCGTGCCCAGCAGCGCTTCCTTGGTCGGCCGATCCAGGATCGCATCCTGCGACCGCAGGCTGGTCGCCGACCCCAGGATCGACGCCAGCGGCGTCCGCAGGTCGTGCGAGATCGACGTCAGCAGGGCGGAGCGCAACCGGTCCGTCTCCACCTGCAACCGAGCGAGGTGCAGGTCGCGGGCCAGGTTGACCCGTTCGATCGCCAGCGCCGCCTGGTCCGCCAAAGCGTCCAGCAGGCGCTGCTGGTCGGGAGTCAGCAGCGGTCCCGGTTCGTCGCGAATGATGCCGACAACCCCGAGCGGACCGCGCCCGGTGCGCAGCGGCAGGAACAGCCATTTGGCGCCGGGCAGTGTGTCGGATCCGCGGCCGGCGATATGGTTCTTCTCCCAGGACCATTTGGCAGCGGCGAGGTCGGCGTCGTCCAGCATGTCCTCCGGCGGGAAACCGGCGCGCACCGCGATGCTGCCGTTCTCCGGCAGCAGCAGCACGACGCGGACTTTCACCATCATCGCGATCTGGTGCGCCGTCGCCCACAGCAGGTCGTCCAGCGTCACCGCGACGGACAGCTTGCGACTGAACTGATACAGCTCATCGGTCTGGCGGGCGCGCAATCGCGCCGACAGCGCCTGGCCGCGCACCCGCGCCGCCAGGTTGCTGGCGATCACCGCGACCACCGCGAAGAAGAACAGCGCCACCACGTTCTCGGGGTCGGCGATGGTCAGCGTGTACAGCGGCGGCAGGAAGAAAAAGTTGTACGCCACCATCGCCACGAAACAGGCGAACAGCGAGGGGCCCAGCCCATGCAGCACCGCGGCGATCAGGATCGCCGTCAGGAACACCAGCGCCTCGTTGGTAACGCCCAGGAATTCGCGTAGCCCCATGGCGACGGGGATCGCCAGCGCCACCAGCAGGGCGGCGATACCATAGGCCCGCGGGTCAAGGTTCGGCTTGGGTTCCACGACAGCCGGGGCAGGGGCGCCGTCGACGCGTTCCGCCGGCACCTCGATCACGTGGATATTGATTCCGCCCGCGCGTTTGATCAGGCGCTGGGTGATCGAGCCCAGCAGCATTTCCTGCCAGGGCGACCGCTCCGACTTGCCGACGATCAGATGCGTCACATTGTTGGCGCGGGCGTAGTCGATCACCGAGTCGGCCACGTCCTGGCCGGGGATCAGCACCGGCTCCGCCCCCAGCCGCTGCGCCAGCCGCAGCGCCTCCACCACGCTGTCCTGTTCCGCCACGCTCGGACGCCGCGATCCCGTGGTCTCGACATGGATCGCCGTCCACGGCGCGCGCAACTGGTCCGCCAGTCGCTTGGCATGCCGCACCGTGGCCGACGCCTTGGGGCCGCCCTGCACGCAAACCAGCACCCGCTCGCCCGCCGGCCAGGGGCCGTCGATGGCGTGGCTGCGCATGTAGTCGACCATCTGGTTGTCCACGCGCTGCGCGGTCCGCCGCAACGCCAGTTCCCGCAGCGCCGTCAGGTTCCCCGGCAGGAAGTAGTGCCGCACCGCCCGTTCGGCCTGCGCCGGCACGTAGACCTTGCCCTCCTTCAGCCGCTGGATCAGGTCTTCCGGGGTCAGGTCGATCAACTCGATGTCGTTCGCCCGCTCGATCACCGAGTCCGGCACGGTCTCCCGCACCCGAATCCGGGTGATCTGCGCCACCACGTCGTTCAGGCTTTCGACATGCTGGATGTTCAGCGTGGTGTAGACGTCGATCCCCGCCGCCAGCAGTTCCTCGACATCGAGGTAGCGTTTGGGATGCCGGCTGCCGGGGGCGTTGGTGTGTGCCAGTTCGTCCACCAGGACCAGGCTTGGACGGCGCGCCAGGATCCCGTCCAGGTCCATTTCCGTCAGCGTCTTGCCGCGGTATTCGATGGTCTGGCGCGGGACGGTTTCCAGGCCCGCCGTCAGGGCCTCGGTTTCCGCCCTGCCGTGGGTTTCCACCACCCCGACCACCACATCGACCTTTTCCCGCCGCCGCACCTGCGCGGCCGATAGCATCTCATACGTCTTGCCGACGCCCGGCGCGGCCCCCAGGAAGATCTTCAGCCGGCCGCGTTGGGAGTTCTCCGCCTGCCGCAGCAGCGCGTCAGGCGAGGGGCGTCGGTCGGTGTTCGCGCTGTCGCCCATTCAACGTCCATTCAGCATCGGTC
>DATARX010000178.1:0-21586 GCA_036263955.1 Rhodopila sp. | reverse complement strand
CACGCGCACAGGTATCGGTATTATTGTTTCCGAACGCGGTCCGGGTCAGCTTCTGCACCAGATAAGCTTCCTCGGCCGTGCAGCGCGAAGACGTAATAACCCCGACCGAATCCTTGCCCGCCTTCGCCTGGATCCGCTTGAACTCGGAAGCCACCCGTTCGATCGCCACCTCCCAGCTCACTTCCCGCCAGGGATCGGAGATCTTCTCGCGGATCATCGGCTTCAAAATGCGATCCTGGTGCTGGGCGTAGCCCCAGGCAAACCGCCCCTTGACGCAGGAATGCCCGTGATTGGCCTTTCCGTCTTTCCAGGGCACCATGCGCACCACCTGGTCGCCGCGCATCTCCGCCTTGAAGCTGCAGCCCACGCCGCAATACGCGCAGGTCGTCACCACCGAGTGTTCCGGCTGCCCCAGTTCGACCACCGACTTTTCCATCAAGGTCGCCGTCGGGCAGGCCTGCACGCAGGCGCCGCAGGACACGCATTCGCTCGTCAGGAACGGCTCGTCCATCCCCGCCGCAACCTTGGACTCGAACCCGCGGCCCTGGATCGTCAGCGCGAACGTGCCCTGGACTTCCTCGCAAGCCCGCACGCAGCGCGAGCACACGATGCACTTTGACGGATCGAAGTTGAAATACGGGTTCGACCCATCGACCGGCGCCGACAAGTGGTTTTCGCCCTCATACCCATACCGCACATCCCGCAGCCCAACCTCGCCGGCCGCTGTTTGAAGCTCGCAATTGCCGTTGGCGGAGCAGGTCAGGCAGTCCAGCGGATGGTCGGAGATGTAAAGCTCCATCACGCCGCGCCGCAGCTTGCGCAGATCGTCGCTGACGGTATGCACCTTCATCCCCGGCGCGACCGGCGTGGTGCAGGAGGCCGGGGTGCCCCTGCGGCCCTCGATCTCCACCAGGCACAGGCGGCAACTGCCGAAACTGTTCAGCGTATCGGTGGCGCAGAGTTTCGGGACCTTGATTCCGGCTTCCATCGAGGCGCGCATGATCGAGGTACCTTCCGGCACCGTCACATCGCGTCCGTCGATCGTCAGCGTCACCAGTTGTTCGGCGGCGACGGCTTGCGTGCCGTAGTCGATCTCCTGGATCATGGACATAGGCGGAATTCTCCCTTTTATTCTGCGGCCAGGCGATGGTCGGAAGCTGGACGTTTATTGGCTGAACGTCCGGGGCCTTGCCGGAAATCTTCCGGATAGAAGTTCATCGCGCTCAGCACGGGGTAGGGGATGAACCCACCCAAGGCACATAACGATCCAAACTTCATTGTGTGGCAAAGGTCGCGCAGCAATTCGAGGTTGGCGTCGACATTGCGGCCGGCCAGGATCTTGTCCACGGTTTCCACGCCACGCACCGAACCGATGCGGCACGGGGTGCACTTGCCGCAGGATTCCGCGACGCAGAATTCCATCGCGAAGCGCGCCTGTTGCGCCATGTCGACGGTATCGTCGAACACCACGACGCCGCCATGGCCGATCAGACCGTCCTTGGCGGCGAACGCTTCATAGTCGAACGGCGTGTCGAAAAGCGCGGGCGGGAAATACGCTCCCAGCGGCCCGCCGACCTGCACCGCTCGTACTGGACGGCCCGACAGCGTGCCGCCGCCGATGTCGTTCACCAGTTCGCCCAACGTGACGCCGAAACCGGCCTCGAACAATCCGCCATGGCGGATGTTGCCGGCCAGTTGGATCGGCATCGTCCCGCGCGAGCGGCCCATGCCCAGCGCCTGATACGCCTCGGCCCCGTCACGCAGAATAACCGGCACGGTCGCCAGGGTGATCAGGTTGTTGATCGCCGTCGGCATGCCGAACAGGCCTTCATGCGCCGGCAGCGGCGGTTTCGCCCGCACCTGCCCGCGCCGCCCTTCCAGGCTTTCCAGCAAGGATGTCTCCTCGCCGCAGACATAGGCGCCGGCACCGACGCGCTGCTCGATGTCGAAATCGCCACCCAGGATCCCGGCGGCCCGAGCGATCGCCAGCGCCTTGTCGAAGGTGGCGACGCCGTGCGGGTATTCGGACCGCGTGTAAACGTAGCCCTTGCTGGCGCCGATCGCGAGGCCGGCGATCACCATCCCTTCGATCAGACAGAACGGATCACCTTCCAGCAGCATCCGGTCGGCATAGGTGCCGGAATCGCCCTCATCGGCATTGCAGACGATGTATTTGCGGGCGCCGTTCGCCTCGGCCGTCGTCTTCCACTTGACGCCCGTTGGAAAACCCGCGCCACCCCGGCCGCGCAGGCCGGATTTCGTGACGACGTCGATGATCGCGGCGGGCCCCATCGCGCGGGCTTTCTCCAGCCCCGCCATGCCGCCATGCGCCCGATAGTCCTCCAGCGACAGCGGATCGACCACGCCGCAGCGGGCAAAGGTCAATCGCGTCTGCCGCGCCAGGAATGGAATGTTTTCAGGAACCCCAAGCCGCAGGTGTTGTGCGGCACCCGTCAGCAACCCATCCGCCAGCAGCCCGGGAATGTCGGACGCCTCCACCGGACCATAGGCGATGCGGCCCTGACCGGTTTCGACCTCGATCATCGGCTCCAGCCAGAACATCCCGCGGGACCCGGTGCGCACCACGGTCGCATGGTCCGCCAGCGCCGCCGCCACCTCATCGGCGCCGACCGCCAGCGCGGCCGCGTCGCACGGGACAAAAACCCGGGTCATGCCCCCAGTCCTGTCCCCAGTCATGCCAGCTTCTCCAGCATCCGGTCGATCCGATCGGGATTGAGCCGTCCGACCGGATGTCCGTCCACCAGCGCCGCCGGTCCCGTCGCGCAAAGACCCAGGCAGAACACCGGCTGCAATGTCACCGCGCCATCCGCCGTGGTTTCGTGCCAATCGACCCCGAGTGCCCGCCGAAAATGCGCCCCCGTGGCGTCGGCGCCGACCGACTGGCAGGCCTCTGCCCGGCAGACATGCAGGACGTGGCGACCCGGCGGCGTCCGCCGGAACTCATGATAGAAGGTCACGATCCCATGCACTTCGGCGCGGCTGACGTTCAGCGCGGCGGCGACCAGCGGCTCCGCCTCCAGCGGGACGCAGCCGAACACCGCCTGCAGCGCATGGAGCACCGGCAAAGCGGCGCCTTCAGCACCGGCGTGGGCGGTAATGATCTGTCCCGCGCGATCCGCGTTCCATGGCTCGTAATCGGCCATTTGGTCCTCCCGAACCGAGTAGAATGAACAACTTCCGGTCGGTACAGGCCAATTCGTGGGGAAATGCAAGAAAGCCGAGCCGTCTATCGATAGATAATTTCTATCGATAAGCCGGCCCTTCGCGCTTCTCCATCAGGATCAGCGCGCTGCGCAACCGCATGATGCCGCCGCGGGTCTGGCCGTGGTTGCACATCCGCTGGCCTTCGGCGGTCAGGTCGCTCGCCTCGTGCGGCACCGGAGCGGTTGCCAGCCGAACCAGTTCACCGATCCGGCTCAACAGCTTCTGGCAATATTCCGGCGTATCGGTGGTGATCTCCATCGGGCTCGACTGCACCAACTGGACCTGAGCGGCGACGGGAGCGCCCGAAATCAGGAGCCAGGCCCCCAATGGCGACAACAGACCAGCGAGACCGAGGGCACGCATCCGTGACATGGTCCTATGTTTGCCACATGGCAGCTCTCACTGTCCTGTTGCAAACGTGACAATGTCGTTAGTATCAGAGTGAAAGCCGGGCTATACTCGGCCGCGTGTCGGCCACGTCCGGCAGCGGCAGCGCCAGGATCGCCCGCAAGCCCGGCCGGTTGTCTTCCAATCGCAGGTTGCCGCCATGCAACTGCGCCACCGCCAGCACCAGCGACAGGCCCAACCCGGATCCCGGCGTGCTGCGCGCCGTTTCGCCGCGATAGAACCGGTCGGTCGCCTTTTCCCGGTCCGCCATCGCGATGCCGGGCCCTTGATCCTCGATCGCCACCAGAATCATCGCGGAAACCGAGGCGATCAGGCGAACGGTCCCGCCATCGGGGGAGAACTTGACCGCATTGTCTACCAGGTTGGCGATCGCCTGCTGCAGCATCGCCCGGTCGCCATAGGCCGGCACCGCCTTGGGCGCCTTCAACTGCAGGACAATGCCGCGATCTTCCGCCACCGCGCCATACAGATCGACGACCTCATCCAGCAGTGGGACAAGATCGAGACGGGCGAATGACGACCGACGCGATCCGGCCTCGATCTCGGCGATCCGCAGCAGCGCCTGGAACACCGCGACGATGCCGTCCAGGTCCAGCGTGGCCCGTTCGATCGCGGCCCGCAGGTCGTCCGCGCTTTCGGCATGCAGGGCTGCGTCTTCCAGTCGCGTCCGAGCGCGGGTGATCGGGGTGCGCAGGTCATGCGCGATGGCGTTCGACACCTGCCGCACACCGTCCATCAGGCGGCCGATACGGTCCAGCATGTCGTTGGTGACCTCGGCGATCTGGTCGAATTCGTCGCCGCGGCCGGTCAGCCGGACGCGCTGCGCGAAATCGCCGCCGGCAATCGCGACCGAGGTGGCGGAGATATTGGCCAGCGTGCGGCGGAACAGGCTGCGGATCACCAAGGCCCCCGCGGTCGCCATCAGGATCACCACAAAGCCGGCCCAGACCAGCGCATCGGTCAGCATCTTGCGGAGCTGCGCCCGCACCTGCACATCCCGGCCGATCAGCAGCGAGAAGCCGCCCGGCAATTCGTAGCGCTGAACGTTCGCGAGCGAATTCATGCCGGCCCGCGTCACCGGCAGCTCATACAACGGGCCGGTCTCGGTCACCGTGGGCGGCCAGGCCGCCAGGTTGCCGGCGATGCGTTTCATGTTGTGGTCAGCCAGCAGATAGATCGCGTCGTCGTCGACGTTCTGCGCCAGCCGGTCCTCGATGGTGACCACCAGCGCCGGCAAACCGCCATCCGCCCAGCGTTCGGACAGACCCTGGGCATCGGCATTGATCGCGGCTTCCGTCTGCCGGTCCAGCAGGCCGGCGGTCGCCCACCACAGGAACACCGCCAGCGCCGTGCCACTGACCGCGAGCAGCAGGGCGTACACCACACCGAAACGGAACCCGGCGGACTGGAACAGGCCCCGACCGATCATGTCACGGGCCCCAACTCCAGCCCCAGTTCCAGCACCAGCCCCAGCTTCGGGGCAGCCGTTGCCGTATCGGATCGGCGTAACAACCCATCACTGCAAGCATACGGTGTCATCCGGATCGCGGCTTGCGAACCGGGACCGGAGCCCACGGGCCACCCCCACCGGC
Organism: Rhodopila sp.; assembly: GCA_036263955.1. Taxonomy (GTDB): domain Bacteria; phylum Pseudomonadota; class Alphaproteobacteria; order Acetobacterales; family Acetobacteraceae; genus Rhodopila. Next base: position 16,361 of record DATARX010000178.1, on the reverse strand, counting down.
GGCCACGATGCTACGGCTGCTCTGCACGCAACATGTAGCCGGCATTCCGCACGGTATGGATCAGCCCGGTCGGGAATGGCTTGTCCACCTTCTGGCGCAGGCGCGAGACATGCACGTCGATCACGTTGGTCTGCGGATCGAAGTGGTAGTCCCACACGCCCTCCAGCAACATGGTGCGGGTCACCACCTGGCCGGCATGGCGCATCAGGTATTCCAGCAGGCGAAACTCGCGCGGCTGCAGGTCGACCTTCTGCCCGGCGCGCTTCACCTGGCGCGACAGCAGATCCAGTTCCAGATCCTCGACAACCAGCTTGGTCACCGGTCCCTCGCCCTTGCCGCGGCGGTTCAGCGCTTCCACGCGGGCGAGCAACTCGGCGAACGCGAACGGCTTGGTCAGGTAATCGTCGCTGCCAGCCTTCAGGCCCTTCACCCGATCGTCCACCTCGGCCATCGCGGACAAAATCAGCACCGGCACGGTGTTCTTCTGCCCGCGCAGGGTTTCCAGGATTTTCAGCCCATCGATCCCGCCCGGCAGCATCCGGTCGAGGATCACCGCGTCGAACGTCTCGCTGGCCGCCATGAACAGCCCGTCGCGGCCGTTATCCGCGTGCTCCACCACATGGCCGGCTTCGCGCAAGCCCCGCACGACGAACCCGGCGACGTCTCTGTCGTCCTCGACCACCAGGATACGCATCTCGCACTCCTCTTTACCTGTCGCGTCCGATTGCCGCTTTACACCTGTCGGCGTCACGCGACCGGAAGCCAGGCTATATAGTGTAGGCATCCGTTTCGCGTTTCGCACCTGACGGCGCCGCGCGATCGCACGCTATTTCCTATTTTGTGGTGTCGAATTCCCGCTTTACACCTGTCGGCGCTCCGCGATCGGACGCCAGTGCATGGATACGGCCATCGATTTTGCCCTTCGCACCCGGCAGCGGCGCGCGACCAGGTGTCAGCCCGCCGACTGCTCCGCCGGCCGCCGGCCGACATTGATCGGGATCTCAATCTCCCGACCCTGGCGGCGGACCGTGACATGCACCGTATTGCCCGGCGGCACCACGGCCACGGTTCGGATCAGGCCGCGCGAACTGTCGATGTGATCGCCGTTGACCGCCACGACCACGTCCCCGACCCGGACCCCCGACTTCGCCGCCGGCCCGTTGCGGTCCAGGCTGGCGATGGTGACGCCGGCATCCCGATCCTCGACCGCCACGCCCAGCCAGCCCCGTTCGATCGAGCCCTTGCTGATCAACTGCGCCACGATGCGGCTGACCGCCTCGCTCGGAATGGCGAAGCCGATGCCGACCGAGGCGCCGGTCGGCGACACGATCACCGAACTGACCCCGATCACCTGACCATCCATATTGAACACCGGCCCGCCGGAATTACCCGGATTGATCGGCGCATCCAACTGCAGGAAATTGTCGAACGGACCGGACCCCAGGTCGCGCCCTTCCGCCGAGACGATGCCCACGGAAACCGAACCGCCCAGGCCGAACGGGTTGCCCGCCGCCAGAATCCAGTCCCCGACCTCGGCCTTTCGCGAGTCGCCCCAGGGCACGCTGGGCAGCGCTTCCTTGCTCTCCACCTTGATCACCGCGACATCCGTCAGTTCGTCGCGGCCGACCACCCTGGCCGGCAGTTGGCGGCCATCCGTCAGCGACACCACGATCTTGTCGGCGTGATTCACCACATGATTGTTGGTGACGATGATCCCGCTGGGATCGATGATGAAGCCCGACCCCGCGCCCGCCACTTGCTCACGCCGGTTGCCGAAGCGGCGCCGGAACTCTCGCCCCAACGGCGTATCACGCAGCTCCGGCGGCAGTTCGCTCAGCATGTCGCCGCCCGAAACCGTCTCGGTCACCGCGATGTTCACCACCGCCGGCAACACTTTCTTGACCAGCGGCGACAGACTGTCCGGCGGCGCCCGGGCGCTGGCTGGCTGCGGTGAGCAGGAGGATGCCAGCAGCGCCAGACTGAGCACCAGACTGTGGGAGAACCGCTGCCAGGACAGAGGAATCGACCGGATCGGCGAGGGGACGGCTGGCATGATAAGGATCGATTCTCCAACGAGTCGGCTCGGATCAAATCTCAAATGGCACGGCGGTCATGCAGTAACAAGAATTCCGTGGATCAGTTTTCTGAGGGATTCGCGCCATCCTCCGGCCAACGGTGCTTCGGATAGCGTCCCCGCATGTCGCGGCGGGCGTCCGCCCAGGCGCCTTTCCAGAAGCCGCCAAGGTCCGCGGTCACCGCGATCGGCCGCCCCGCAGGCGACAACAGCGCCAGCCGCAGCTTGATGCGGCCGCCCGCCAGCAGCGGCGTCGCCGCCATCCCGTAGAACGCCTGTGCCCGGGCGGAGGCCAGCGGCGGCGCCTCCGTATAATCGATCGCAGCCCGCCCCGTGGGCATGTCCAAATGTGATGGCAGCTCACGATCCAGCCGGGAGGCGAGGTCCCACGGCATCAGCCCGCGCAGGATCGCGTGCAGATCCAGCCTGTCCAACTCGGCCAGACGGGTCACACCGAGGAGATACGGCGCCAGCCAGTCCTGCACCGACGCTTTCAGTCGCGCGTCGGCCATATCCGGCCAGCCGGCATCCGGCTCGATCTCGCGCATCAGCGCCACCCGCGCCTGGAGTTGCCGCGTCGCGTCGGTCCATGGCAATGGCCGCAGGTCCTGCGCGGCCACGGCATTCGCCAGCGCCTCGGTCACCTGCGCCGGGTCGCCCGGTTCGGTGCGGTCCGACAGGATCAGCGCGCCCAGGCGCCGTCGCCGCCGCGCCAGCACCGTCCCCGCGACGGAATCGAATCCGGCCTCGACCTGTTCGGTCACCCGCGCCGCCAGCGATGGCGGCAGTGCATCGGGGTCCAGCGGCGCCGCCAGGCGAATGCGCGACGCGGCCTTCAGTTCCAGCGCCGCGGCGACCAGCAACCCCGCTTTCGACAGGGGATCCGTCAGCGGCAACCGGGCGCTGCCGCCACCGGAAAGCCGAAACGAACCGGGCTCGCCCCGCCGTTGCGCGATGCGGTCCGGAAACGCGGCCGCCAGCAGCGGGCCAGGCTCGCCGGCCGCTTCCGTGTTGCGCGGAATCCGCATGCGCCGGCGATATTGGTCGGCCGTCTGTCGGATGCGGTGCAGCGCCCCCCGGTCCGCGTCCGGCGCACCGAACGCGATCGCGGCGAGGCGCGTGGAAATATCGGCCGGAGCCTCCTGCCCGCGCAACGGGTCGCGCTCCTCCAGCAGAGCGGCCAGGTCCGCGGCGAGCGCGGCCTGTCCGGCACCGTCCGCCGCCAGCATCATCGCCGCCAGCCGCGGATGCGATCCGATCCGAGCCATTTCGCGGCCGATTTCGGTGATGCGGTCCTGGGGATCGAGTGCCCCCAGGTCTTTCAGCAGCGCGGCGGCGGCGGCGAGGGTGCCCGCCGGCGGCCGATCCTGAAACGCCAGCGCCGCCGGCGCCGTCCCCCAGGCAGCACATTCCAGCACCAGTCCGGACAGGTCCGCCTCCAGGATTTCCGGTCGGTCGAAGGCGGGCAGGCCCCGGTGCAACGCCGGCGACCAGACCCGGATCGCGACACCCGGCGCCTCGCGCCCCGCCCGACCGGCCCGCTGATCCGCCGCGGCGCGGGAAATGCGGGCGGTGGTCAGCCGCGTCAGTCCGGTCGCGGTATCGAGCCGCGGGGTGCGCCGCCAGCCGCCATCCACCACGATGCGGACGCCGGGAACGGTCAGCGACGTCTCCGCGATGGACGTGGCCAGAACCACCCGCCGTCCCTCGGCCGGACGCAGCGCCCGGTCCTGGTCCGCAGGCGGCAGGTCGCCGTGCAGCGGCAGCACCAGCGCACCGCACCCCTCGAGCGCCGACTGGGTGCGACGGATTTCCGCCATGCCTGGCAGGAACGCCAGGATATCGCCTTCATGCTTGGCCAACGCGGCGCGGATCGCCCTGGCCACCGCATCCGACAGATCGCGGATATGGGCGATGTCGCGCGGCTGGTGCTCGACCGTCACCGGGAACATGCGGCCGGCGCTCTCAACGATCGTCGCGTCCATCAGCCCGGACAGGCGCGCGCCGTCGGCGGTGGCGGACATCGCCAGCAGCCGCAGATCCGGCCGCAGCATGCGCTGCAGATCGAGGCACAGCGCCAGGCCAAGGTCGGATTCCAGCGAACGTTCGTGGATTTCGTCCAAAATCACCGCGGCCACTCCATCCAGCCCTGGGTCGGATTGCAGGCGGCGGAGCAACAGCCCCTCGGTGATGACTTCGACACGGGTTTCCGCCGATCCGGCGCCGTCCAGCCGGGTGCGGTAGCCCACAGTCCGCCCGACCGGCTGATCCAGCAGGAACGCCATGCGGGTCGCCGCCGCCCTTGTGGCGAGGCGGCGCGGTTCCAGCATTAGGATGCGGCCGTCCCCACGCCAGGGCGCATCCAGCAGCGCCAGCGGCACCAAAGTGGTTTTGCCCGCCCCAGGCGGCGCGACCAGCACGGCGTTGCGGCCGGCATTCAGGACGGCGTGCAGGGCAGGGATGGCGTCGGAGACGGGAAGGGTGGGATCGGTCACGATGCGGTTGATAGACCGCCGGCGCGCCCCCGTCATGACCTGTCATCGGGAACACCGGCTGGCATCCGCGATCCGCGATCCGCGATCCGCGATCCGCGATCCGCGATCCGCAATCCGCAATCCACAAACGCAAACCGGCGTGGCGTCCGTCAGGAACGCCACGCCGGCCCGATCTCAGGTACCCAGGAGACCCGAAGGCCCCTGGGGTTTCATCCGATCCTTATTGGAACGGCAGATAGCGAACGCTGAACAGGAACATGTTTTCGTTCGCGGACGGCGAAACGACGCTGCCCTTGGTGGCGCCCACGCCCGCGAACGCGTTGCGCTGCACGAACTCATACTGCGCACCGATCTGGGCGGTGCCGTAAGCGGACTTGATCACCCGCCACCAGCCGCCGATCGTTCCTTCGACGACAGAGGAGGTGACGGCACTGCACGCGCCAAGTTCCATCGAACATCCGGACAGGTTCAGGGCGGAGCTGCCGTAGCCTGCCGTCGGGAAACCCGCATAGGACTTGTTCTGCACGCCCTCGGCGCCGCCATAGGCATACAGATCGACGGCCGGAACCGGGTGGCCAACGAACCCGCCCATGATCGAGTATTCCGACAGCGGCTCGATCTTGCCAGTCGGGGAGAACGCGGCATCGGCGAGCTGCGACGTGCCGTAGCGGCCAACACCCTGACCGATCAGGCCGCTGAGCTGGAAGTCCAGCTTCTTCGGAATCAACGGCAGGATCATGCCGCCACCGATGCCCTCGCCCGTCGTCTCGGAGTTGGTGCCGGTGCCGGTGGCAGCGAAGGAGGTGCGGCCGTCCAGGAAACGCAGCAGTCCATACACTTCGTAGTGACCCCAGCCCGGATCAGCCGCGAGCTTCAGGATGATGTCCGGGGCGAGGTTGTCGCTGTACGCCGCGGAGGAGTTGACGTTGGCGCCACCGCACTGGGTGTTTTCAAGCGTGCCGCCGCCGGTCGCGGTCGCGGGCTGCGTGCCGGCCGGGCAGCTGGTGGCACTGCTAAAGATCGTCGCCGGCTCTTCCAACGACAGACCAGCCCAGATCTTATGGTCGTCGAAGTCCTTGACGATGCGCAACTGCGCCTGACGTTCCCAGTTGAAGCCGACGACGTATTGCGCGTCGATGGTCAACGGCACGTTTTCCTGCCGCGGGATCAGCCCGTTGCGGTACATCGTCGCCAAGCTCCAGGCCTGGCCGCCGAGGACATGCAGCCCAAGGTCGGTGTTGTCATAGTTGCCCCAGAACTGGCGCACGCGCAGCGTGTAGCTGTTGCTCTGGTTGTTGTTGGAAGAGGAGCCGGCGCTGAGGAAGTCCGTCTCCAAATAGCCGGTCAGCTTCTCGGTGTCGCTCAGGTTGCCTTCCGTCAGCAGCGAGAACCGGCTCTGCTGCGCCGTCTCGCGGAATTCGCCGATGTGGTTGCTGGCGCTGTTGCCGAACGGAATGCTGCCGAAAGCTGTGTCGATGCTGGATCCCATGTTACGCGAGCGATCGATCCCTTCAACCGCGGCGAACCCACCCAGCGTGACCGTCAGCCCGCCGACGCGGAACGCGCCCTGCGGCAGCGGCGGTCCGGGCGGTTGCGCGGGCGCCGAGGCCACTTGCGAAACCGTTGGTGCGGCGGCGGCAGCCTGCTCGGCTTGCGTGGCCCGGACCGTTGCGGCCGCGGCCTGGTCCTGCGCGGCCTTGGCCTGCGCCTGCGCGGCGCGAACGGCGCGATCGCGCGTCGCCAAATCCGACTTCATCGCGCCCAGCTGGCTCTGCAGCGCCTTGATCTGTTGCTCGATCGACTCGATTTGGGAGGCGGACTGTGCCATCGCCGGTTGGCCCACCATGAGTGCGCCAATCGCCGCCGCACACAGCAGTGAGTAGTTGAAATACCTAAGTTTATTCATCGATCCCTCGACCCGGATAGACACATGCCGTAACGGCCGGCGCAACCTAGTTGAAGGTCCGGATGAAGTCGGTGGCGGTTCAATGACAATATACTAATTTTTTTGTCATTTTGTACGGACTGCCGTTATGACAAATGTCTATAAACCGCCGGCTCGGCCGCCCGGGATGGCGCTCGCGGTCAAGCCGGGCCATATTATTGGCGGAATCGCCCGGGATCATCATGAGTTTCCGTTCCCTTTATCGCCACGGCTTCGCCCGTGTCGCCGCTTGCACCACCCGTACCGCGTTGGCGGATCCGGCGGCCAACGCGCAATCGATCCTGCGCATGGCACAGGATTGCGACCGGCAAGCGGTGGCGGTCGCGGTGTTCCCGGAGCTTGGCGTCTCCGGTTACGCGATCAGCGATCTATTGCAGCAAACCGCAATGCTGGATGCGGTGGAGACAGCGATCGATACCATCGTCGCCGGGTCCGCCGATCTGCTGCCGCTGTTGCTGGTCGGTGCGCCGCTGCGGCATCTCGGTGCACTCTATAACTGTGCGCTGGCCATCCACCGCGGCACCCTGTTGGGCGTCGTGCCGAAAATTCACTTGCCGAACTACCGGGAGTTCTATGAGCCCCGCCACTTTGTCAGCGGTGACGGCAGCGACGGCGGGTCGATCACCGTCGGTTCGCACGTCGCCCCGTTCGGCACCGACCTGCTGTTCGCGGCTGAAGACATTCGCGGCCTGATCGTCCACGCGGAAATCTGTGAAGACGTCTGGGTTCCCAATCCACCGAGCGGGGAGGCCGCGGTGGCGGGGGCGACGGTGTTGGCGAATCTGTCGGCCAGCAACATCACCATCGGCAAGGCGGAAACCCGCCGGCTGCTGTGCCGCTCGCAGTCCGCCCGCTGTCTGGCGGCTTATCTATACGCCGCCGCCGGCGCCGGCGAATCGACCACCGACCTCGCCTGGGACGGCCAGGCATCGGTGTTCGAAAACGGCAACACTTTGGCCGAGACCGAACGGTTTCCGGTGGCGGACCAGGCGGCGATCGCGGATATCGATCTCGACATGCTGGCTCAGGAACGCTTGCAGATGGGATCGTTCGATACCAATCGCCGCCGCCACGCGCGCGCCTTTCGCCGCGTCGGATTCACCCTCTCCCCGCCGGCCGGCGATGTTGGATTCCGCCGCCGCGTCGAACGCTTTCCCTTCGTGCCGGCTGACGTCACCAGGCTGGAGCAGGATTGTTACGAAGCATACAACATCCAGGTCTCCGGCCTGGCGCAGCGGATGCGCGCCACTGGGCTGAAGAAGGTGGTGATCGGGATTTCGGGCGGCCTCGATTCCACCCAGGCGCTGCTCGTCTGCGCCCAGGCGTTCGATCTGCTGGGCCTGCCGCGCGACGGCATCCTGGCCTACACGCTTCCGGGGTTTGCAACGTCGGATCATACCAAATCCAATGCCTGGGCGCTGATGCAATCGCTCGGCGTCACCGCCGCCGAACTGGACATCAAACCCGCCGCGAAGCAGATGCTGGCCGATATCGGTCACCCGTATTCCACCGGCAAATCGGTCTATGACATCACGTTCGAGAACGTGCAGGCCGGCCTGCGCACCGACTACCTGTTCCGGCTGGCGAACCACCTGGGCGGCATCGTGATCGGCACCGGCGACCTGTCCGAACTCGCGCTGGGTTGGTGCACCTATGGCGTCGGCGACCAGATGGCGCATTACAACGTCAATTCAGGCGTGCCGAAAACCCTGATCCAGCATCTGATCCGCTGGATCATCGGGACGAAACGCTTCGCCGACGACGTGCTGCAAATTCTCGATGCGATTCTCGCGACGGAGATTTCCCCCGAACTCGTGCCGGTCGCGGAAGGCGAGATCCCGCAAAGCACCGAGGCGAAGATCGGCCCGTACGCGCTGCAGGATTTTACCCTGTTCCATATCCTGCGCTATGGCTTCACGCCGTCGAAAATCGCGTTCATGGCGCTGCACGCCTGGGAAGATGCGGCACGCGGCGAGTGGCCGCCGCATTTTCATGCCGACCGGCGGGTGGCATACGACCTCAAGCAGATCCGCCACTGGATGGAGGTCTTCCTCACCCGGTTCTTCGCATTCAGCCAGTTCAAGCGCAGCGCCATGCCGAACGGCCCGAAAGTCTCCGCCGGCGGTTCCCTGTCGCCCCGCGGCGACTGGCGCGCCCCGTCCGACGGCAACGCCGCCGCCTGGCTGGCGGAACTGGAGCGGAACGTTCCTGCCGAATAAAGCACGCTCGTTCTGATCATCGCCGCGAGTCCGATCGTCGTTTTTCAGCGCACGCCGGCGCTCTTTCAGTGGGTCAGGATCAGACGTGCAGCATTATCTTTTCCTTGTCCTTGCCGGTTTGATGGCCGGAACGATGAACGCAGTCGCCGGCGGCGGCTCGTTCGTTTCGTTCCCAACAATGGTATTCCTCGGGCTTCCGCCGATCGCCGCCAACGCCAGCAGCACGGTTGCACTGTTTCCGGCATCGATCGCCAGCACCTGGGCGTACCGGGACGATCTGCGCGGCATGGCCGGCATCAGCCTGAGGCGGCTGCTGGCGATCGGCCTGGCCGGCGGCTCGATCGGCGCCGTCCTGCTGCTGGTCACCCCCGGCGCCGCCTTCGACCTGGTGATCCCGTGGCTGCTGCTGCTGGCCACGCTGACCTTCGCCGGCGGCCGCCACCTGGGCGACTGGTTGCGCCGCTATATCCGCATCGGACGCCGCCCGTTCCTGGTGATCCAGTTCGTCCTGTCAATGTATGGCGGCTACTTCGGCGGCGCCGTCGGGCTGATGATGATGGCGGTCTGGACCCTGATCGACACCACCGAGTTGAAGGCGATGGGCGCGACCCGCAGCGCCGTGGTCGCCGCCACCAACGGGGCCGCCGTGGTCTGTTTCATCGTCGCCGGCGCGGTGCGCTGGCCGGAAATGCTGGCGATGCTGGGGTCCGCCATCGCCGGCGGCTATTACGGCGCCCGGTTCGCCCGCCATCTGCCGGCGCCGGTGCTGCGCTGGTTCGTGGTGGCCCTCAGCGCCACCGTGACGACGGCATTCTTTCTGCGCCGGTACTAGAGCAATGAGAACGAGCGTATGATCGCTTCAGCCTGAAGCGGTCATGCGCTAACCTCCGCCACCACCCCCGCCGCCCTGGGACCAGAAGAAACCGCGCAGGCGCATCTTGAAGACCTGACCATCACAGGCCGGGCCGGCGGCACTGCCGTGGATGGCAATCGTGCTCACGTCCGAGGTGAACTGTCCCGTCACCTCCGCCGTCCGCGGTCCCGCCACCTCGGTCGCCGTGATCCGAAAGCTGTCGTCCGCGGCAAGCGTGCCGTTCAGATTGGCGATTCGTTGCCAGTCGCGCGTCAGATATCCGCCGATCTGCCGTTGGGCGTCCGCGACAAAATGCCACGCAAGCTGCGGACAAGCCCCCATTGGGGGGGTGTAGAGGGTATACCATTCCCCAAGCTGAACCTGCTCGACCGTGCACCCCGACAGCAGGGGCCCCGTCAACAGGAGCGCAGTCAACGGGAACGCGACCATGCCGGCCGTCCCCAGGCGTCCGCGTCTCGTCTGCATGCCCGCGTTAACTTTCATCAACTACGACAGGTGTAGTTGGGGCCCGTGCGCCAAGCGGCAATGCAATAACAGCCGGCAATGCATAAAACGCGGCGGATTCCAGAAAATCCGCCGGAACTCCGGACGAGACCGCAACCTAATGCGCGAACACGTCCGGCTGCTCATACCCCAGCAGATCGAGCGTCCCACGCGTCGGCAGGAACCCGAAACACGCCTCCGCCAGCGCCAGCCGGCCCTCGCGGATCAGGATCGCCTCCAGTTTCGCCCACAGCGCATGCAGGTACAGCACGTCGGAGGCGGCATAGGCCAGCTGCTCCGACGTCAGCTCCATCGCCCCCCAATCCGACGATTGCTGCTGCTTGGACAACTCCACGCCCAGCAGTTCCTTGCACAAATCCTTCAACCCGTGCCGGTCGGTGAACGTGCGAACCAGCTTGGCCGCGATCTTGGTGCATTTCACCGGCGCGACGGTGATACCGAGATAATGTTGCAGCACCGCCACATCGAACCGGCCGAAATGCATCAGCTTCACGACGTCCGGATCGCTCATCAGCCGCTTCAGGTTGGGGCAATCGAACCCGCGTCCGCCGCGTTCCACAGGGATAAGCTGGACCATGTGCACATGCCCGTCGCCGCCCGACATCTGCACCAGGCATAACCGGTCGCGATGCGGGTTCAGCCCCATCGTCTCGGTATCAACGGCGACGACCGAACCCAGCGAGAGGCCTTCCGGCAGGTCGTCCCGGTGGAGGTGGATGGTGCCGTTCGGCATGAACTGCGTGATGCTCATAAAAAGATTGGTGCCCAGAAGAAGACTCGAACTTCCACGACCTTGCGGCCACAGGTACCTGAAACCTGCGCGTCTACCAATTCCGCCATCTGGGCAACCGTTCGTCCACAAGCGGTGTGGACATGCGGTAGGGCGGGCGATGTAGCCGCCGGCCGCGCCCGCGTCAACCGGTTCTGATGATAAATCTTCCCCCCGTCTTGAGAGCCGCGCTTTCGCGGCGTATCAGACCGCCGGGACAGGAGACCAGGGCGATGACAACGCGGCGCGTGGCAACAGTGTTCGGCGGTTCCGGCTTCATCGGTCGCTACGTGGTCAAGCGGTTGGCCCAGCAGGGCTACATCGTGCGGGTGGCGGTGCGCGACCCGGAAGCCGCCCTGTTCCTCAAGCCGATGGGCGCGGTCGGCCAGGTCGTGCCGCTCTACGCCTCGGTGATGAACGAAGGCACCGTGCACCGCGCCGTCGCCGGCGCCGAAATCGTCATCAACCTGGTCGGCGCGCTGACCGAAAGCCGGGCAGCCTCGTTCCAGGCCGTCCACACTGAAGGGGCGGAGCGGATCGCCCGCCTTGCCGCCGCCAACGGCATCCGCCGGCTGATCCAGATTTCCGCGATCGGTGCCGATCCCAACAGCCCGAGCCGCTATGCGTCGACCAAGGGGAAGGCGGAGCAGGCGGTGCTCGCGGCCTTCCCGGCGGCCACCATCCTGCGCCCCTCCCTGGTCTTCGGCATGGAGGACAAATTCTTCAACCGCTTCGCCGAGATCGCTCGGATTGCCCCGTTCATGCCGGTGATCGCCGGCGCGACGAAGATGCAGCCCGTTTTCGTCTGCGACGTCGCCGACGCGGTGATGGCCGCGCTGGTCTCCGACACCACGATGGGCAAGACCTTCGAACTCGGTGGCCCACGGGTCTGGACGTTCCGGGAGATCCTGGCCTTCATCCTGAAGGAGACGCGCCGCCACAAGCGTCTGGTGGACATCCCGATGGGCGTCGCCCGGTTGCAGGCCAGCATCATGCAGTGCATGCCCGGCAAGCCGCTGACGCCTGATCAGCTGCTGATGCTGGAGAAAGACAACATCATGTCCGAAGGCGCCCTGGGCCTGGCTGAGCTAGGCATTACCCCGACGCCGGTGGAACTGGTGGTGCCGTCTTATCTCAGCCGTTACCAGCCCGGCGGCGGCCGCCGTCCGCCAATCCTGCTGACCGCCTGACGCCGGGCCGTTACGCGCCGGATGGCGTCGTGAGATGGTTCGACAAATGCCACGGTTTGTTGAACATCCCACCCGGCTCGCAATGCCGCCTGCAAACGCGACACAGGTATCGGCGAGACCATTGCTCAGGGAAATGGATTCAGGATCGCCACGCCGAACGGCTTAAAGTCTCACACGTTGCGGGTCACCACGGTCAGGCGATGCACCACCGCGACGGCGGCGATCATCCCGTCCTCGATCAAATGGTCCTGCTGGCCGCGCGGGATGCGGGCGGCGCTTGCGCAGTTCCGAGATGACGTTGGTATCGAGCAGATACACCGCTTAATCGAACGCGTCCGGTTAATCGAACGCGTCCGGCACCCGGCGGCGACGGTGTCCGCGCGCCGGGATGTCGAGGTCCCCACGCGCGGCATCCGACAGCAGCAGATCCTTCAACGTCGGCTGGCTGGCCGCCTGCCGCTTGGACGACCTGTTGGCCTCCGGTGCGCCGCCCCGCGCGATCAACGGTCTACGCGCCACCGTCGATCGTCAGCACCGTGCCGGTGGTGTAGCCGGAGACCGGACTCGCCAGGAACGCCACCGCGTTGCCGATCTCCCGCGGGCTGGCCGGACGGCCGAACGCCATGCTGGCACTCAGTTCCCGCCAGCGGTTCTCGTCGCCCCACTTCTCCTTGGCTTCCGCCTTGCGCAGCATCACCAGCCGGTCGGTTTCCACCGGCCCCGGGTTGATCGCCACCACCCGCAGCCCATCCGCCGGCGCGCCCTTGCCCAGCGCTCGCGTGAACGCCATCAGCGCCGCATTCCCCGCCGCACCGGCAATGTAATTGGGCGGGAATTTCTCGCCCGCCGCGCCGATCACGTTGACGATCACACCCGCCCGCCGAGCCTTCATCTGCGCGTAGATGATGCGGCTGAAGCAGATGTAGCCGAATACTTTCAGGTCCCACGCCTGGCGCCATTTCGCGTCGTCGACCGACAGCACGTCGCCCGGCGGGATCGCGCCGGCGTTGTTCACCAGCACATCCAGTTCCCCGGCCTCCAGCGCGACCTTGCGAATGGATGCGTCGCTGGACAGATCCGCCGCGATCGTCCGCACGTTCACCTGCCGCTTGGCACGAATCTCCGCCGCGGTTTCATTCAGCGTCGCCGCATCGCGCGCCACCAGGATCAGGTTGCAGCCTTCCTCGGCCAACACCTCGGCCGCCGCCTTGCCGATGCCCTTGGAGCCACCGGTGATCAGGACTGTCTTGCCCGCGAGTTGAAGATCCATGGGTATATACCGCCTTTTATACTGGACGTTGCTTACCGGGGTGCGTGGCCCGCACGAGGCCGCCATGGGCGATCATGCTCCCACAACCGGCAGGCATCGCCGAAAGCCTTGAAAATAGCAACACTGTGCGGGTTGGTCGCGAACGCCCACTCGGGATGCCACTGCACACCCAGCACCCACCCCAGGGCGGACGGCATCGCCACCGCCTCGATCGTCCCGTCCGGCGCTCGGCCTTCCACCACCAGCCCCTGGCCGAGCCGGTCGATCGCCTGGCCATGCAACGAATTCACCTGGATCGTCTCCGCCCCGACGATGCGCGCGAGGCTGCCGGAGACGGTGATCGGATGCTTCGGCCCATAGCGCGTCTCGTGCGGGCCGGGGCCGCCGCGATGGTCGCTGAAACCCGGCCGGACATGGACGCGCTGGATCAGCGACCCGCCCAGCGCCACGTTCAGTTCCTGAATGCCGCGGCAGATCGCCAGCACCGGCATCCCCATCAGGATCGCCGCGCGGATCAGCGGCAGCGTCGTATAATCGCGCTCCAAATCGTGGAAGTCGGGCGTCTCGCTCTCTCCGCCCTCATAATGGCTGGGATGCACGTTGCTGGGGCTGCCCGGCACCAGTAACCCCGACAGCGTATCGAGCAGTCCGAGCATCGTATCGCCCAACGGCGGGATCAGCACGGGCAGGGCGCCGACCCCGCCCAGCACCGCCTGCGCATACCGGGCGGGTGTCTGGTGGAACGGCAGGTCGGACAGAGTCTTGGCGCAGGCAGGGATGCCAACAATCATCAGTGTTTGCTCTTGGAACGTGGGGCCTCGGTGCGGGGGCGGAATCGGTCGGCGATGACCGCGCCCAGCATGCCACACGCCATCATCGCCGCCATGCCCCGCGGCGTGCCGTCGGTCAAAAATCCGACCAGAACGCCGGAACTGGCGCCCAGCCCGAACTGGAACGTGCCCATCAGCGCCGACGCACTGCCGGCATGCCCCGCGTGGCGGGTCAGCGCCCCGGCGGTCGCGTTCGCATTGTTGAATCCCTGGCAGCCAATCACCAGCACCAGCGGCGCCACGATCGCCCACAGCACGTGGACCCCGCTGAACGCCAGCACCACCAGCACGATCGTGCCGGTGAACGACACCCACGCCACGGCGGTCAGCATCCGGTGCAGCCCGAACCGCGGCAGCAAACGCGCATTCAATTGCGAGCAACCCACCAGGCTGACCGCGCACAACCCGAAGATCAGCGCGAACTGCGACGGGTTGAGCCCAAAACCGTCCTCGAACACCGGCGAGCAGCCCGACAGATACGCGAACATACAGAACGAACTGCACCCGCCCATCGTCGCGTGGGTGAGGAAGGTCTTCTCCCGCAGGATCATCATGTAGCGCGACGCCTGGCCCGCCAGCGACAGCCGGGTGCGCTGGTCCTCCGGCAAGGTTTCCGGCAACGCCTTCCAGGCCAGGATGATGCAGGCGAAACTATAGACCGTCAGCAACCAGAAAATGACCCGCCAGTGCGCGAAGGCCAGGATGGCGCCGCCGATGGTGGGCGCGAGCACCGGCGCCACACCCATCACCAGGATCAGCCGCGACATCATGATCGCCGCCGCCTGGCCCTCTGCCAGGTCCCGCACCACCGCGCGTGCGATCACCATGCCGGCCGAGGCGCCGAACGCGGCGACGAAGCGCAGGATCGCCAGCACGGCCAGGCTGGGCGCCAGGGCGCAGCCGAGGGTGCTGATCATGAATACCACGAACCCAACCAGCAGCGGAATGCGCCGACCGAACCGGTCCGACAGCGTGCCCTGGGTCAGTTGCCCGACCGCGAGCCCGGCGAACCACGTCGCCAACGTGATCTGCGCGGTACCCGGCGCGGTGCCGAAGCTGGCCTCCACCGCCGGGAAGGCCGGCAGATACATATCCGTCGCCGCCGGCCCCACCGCGATGAACAAGCCGAGCAGGCTCGGGAGCCAGGTAGGATATTTGGAGGGGGCGTCGATGCGCATCCGTGGGACATCTTGCGGGTTGGGGTGGATGGGCGTTGTCCCGGTCGGATTCTTGTTGGTGAAATCGGATTCTTGTTGACGAAACAGGTGCGGGGAAAGTGGTGACGGGGTCAAGGGGCGCAAATGGGGGGCGCCGCCCCATGATCATCGTGACCCTCCGCCATATCGGGGTCGGCATGGCTCTCCGGCCGGGCGGGGCAGGGGGGTGTCTTTCCGGCGCGACCCCACGCGTCGAGCCGTCGATCACGACATTCAGCCTGGATCGAACGTGCGCGTTGACACCGATAGGGGTTTGGCTTTAGTCCCCGCTTCCCAGCGCGGAGGGGTGCCCGAGTGGCTAAAGGGGGCGGACTGTAAATCCGCTGGCGTGCGCCTACGTTGGTTCGAATCCAACCCCCTCCACCATCCTCCCGTCACCCTGTTCATCAGCAGGCCGGTTCCGCCCTGCGCAGGCGCGGGTTCTGCGCCAGATCCTATTTGCCGATCTGCGTGACGGGCATCTCATCGAAACGGCTACAGACCGTTCCGGCTTGCGTTCTCTCCGACGTCACGCCCGAAGCACCTTGCGCCTATTGATCATTCGGCTGGCGTTGATAGCCCTGACCACTTTGACCGCCCTGGTAACCCTGGCCAGCCTGCTGGTTCTGGTCGCGTTGATCGTTCTGCCCGCCTTGGTAGCTTTGCCCGCCTTGGTAATTCTGCCCACCTTGGTGGCTCCCTCCACCCTGGTCGTTCTGCCTACCCTGGTCGTTCTGTCCGCCTTGGCGGTTCTGGCCGCCTCGGTCGTCCTGGCCGCCCTGGTGGTTCTGCCAACCCTGGTCGTTCCGCCCCCCTTGTTGGTTTTGGCCACCTTGGTCGTTCCGGCCCCCTTGTTGGTTCTGGCCGCCTTGGTCGTTCCGCCCGCCTTGTTGGTTCTGGCCGCCTTGGTCGTTCAGCCCGCCTTGTTGGTTCTGGCCGCCTTGGTCGTTCAGCCCGCCTTGTTGGTTCTGGCCGCCTTGGTCGTTCAGCCCGCC
>DATARX010000144.1:0-14470 GCA_036263955.1 Rhodopila sp. | reverse complement strand
GAAACCTCGACCGAAGTCGAATTCGGCCGCTTCCGGGTTTTGCCACGCCGGCGCGAACTTCTCGTCGACGGTCGGCCGATCCATCTTGGGGGGCGCGCGTTCGATGTGCTGATGGTGCTGATCGAAGCGTCAGGGGAGGCTGTCAGCAAAGATGTGCTGATGGAGCGCGTCTGGCCGGGCCGGTTCGTTGACGAGAACAGCCTCCAGGCCCAGGTCTCCGCCCTGCGCAGCGCCTTTGCGGCGGATCGGGACCTGATCCGCACGATCGCCGGACGAGGCTATCAGTTCACCGGCGTCGTCCGCACGGTGACGCCAGGTCCCCCTGCACAAGCGGTTACCGAGCCCCCGATACCGGCGCCCGCAGCCACCCATCGAGCAACGAACCTGCCCGAACCGGTTTCCGATCTGATCGGCCGCGACCGCGAATTCGAGGAGATCCTGGCGCTCACCGCCTCCCACCGCATCGTGACCCTGACGGGGGCCGGGGGCATCGGCAAGACGCGCCTCAGCCTGGACGTCGCGCGGCGTCTGCTGCCGGACAATCCGGATGGGGTTTGGGCGATCGAGCTTGCGCCGCTGTCCGACCCAGAACTCGTCCCGGTCGCCGTCGCCACCGCGCTCGGGCTCGAACTCCCCGGGGGCATGGCATCGCCGCTCTCCGTCGCCAACGCGCTGCGCGCGAAGCACCTCGTGCTGTTGCTCGACAATTGCGAGCATGTGATCGACGCGGCGGCGCGGATGGCCGAGGCATTGTTGCGCGTTAATCCCGCGGCGCGCGTGATCGCCACCAGCCGCGAGCCACTCCGGGCGGAGGGCGAATGGATTTACCCGGTACCGCCGCTCGCGGTCCCCACCGAAGGGAACCCGGACAGCGAGGACCCGCTGCGCTACGGCTCTGTCCGACTGTTCGTGGAACGGGTGCGCGCGGCTGATGCGTCGTTTTCCCCTGACGCTCGCGCTGGGATCGCGATCGCTGGGATTTGCCACCGCCTCGACGGCATGCCGCTGGCGATCGAGCTTGCCGCCGCGCGCGCCGCGGCCCTCGGGATCGAGGGCATCGCTATCCGGCTCGACGATCGTTTCCAGCTCCTCACGAGTGGCCGTCGCACGGCGATGCCGCGTCATCAGACACTGCGAGCCACACTTGACTGGAGCTACGAACTGCTAACCGACACCGAGCGCACGGTTCTGTGTCGCCTGGCGATTTTCCCGGGCGGCTTCACATTGCCGGCCGCCAGTGCGGTCGCGGCGAATGGTGAGATCGCAGCGTCCGAGGTTGTCGATTGCGTTGCGAGCCTGGCCGCGAAATCGCTTCTGGCCATGGACGCTGGCGGCGCGCGGGTGCGCTATCGGCTGCTCGAAACGACCCGCGCCTATATGCTTGAAAACCTCGTTCGAACTGGTGGTTTCGACACCGCGGCGCGATGCCATGCCGAATATTATCTCGATCTTTTTGTGGGCGCCGAGGCGGCCGCGAGGACGCGGCCAATCGCCGAATTTCTGGCAGAATACGGTCCGCGGATCGACAATGTCCGTGTGGCGCTGGACTGGGCATTTTCGCCGGGGGGCGACACCGCGACCGGTGTGGCGCTGACGGCCGCCGCAGTGCCCTTGTGGATGCATTCGTCACTTATGGAGGAGAGCCGGGGCCGGGCTGAGCGGGCTCTCGCCGCGATAGCGGCCGGGGCGGGCCAGGACAAGCACAGCGAGATGCAGCTCTACACCTTGCTTGCACAATCCCTGATGTACATCAGGGGTGCTGCCGGTTCCGAGATCGGTGCGGCCAGGACAAAGGCACTTGAGATCGCGGAGAGCCTCGGCAACGCCGAGTACCAGTTGCGCGCACTCTGGGGCTTATGGAATTTTCGTTTCAATAGCGGTCATCACTGCCTCGCTCTCGGCTTGGCCGAAAAGTTCCATTCCGTGGCGGCAACGCGACCCGACCCAATCGATCGGCTCATCGGCGAGCGAATGATCGGTACATCGCAACATTACCTCGGCGAATTGCGCGAGGCCCGGCGCCATCTTGAGCGCGTATTCGTCAATTCTATCGCTTCTAGCGAGAGGTCTCAAATCGTTCGCTTTCAGGTCGACGAGTGGACGGCGGCGCGGTCCTTCCTTGCCCGGATCCTGTGGCTGCAGGGGTTGCCGGATCAGGCGATGCGGACCGCCGAACGCAGCATTGCGGACGCTCGCGCAACCAATCATGCAGTCTGCCTGGGTCAAGCCCTGGCAGTGGCGGCATGCCCGATCGCGCTGTGGATCGGCGATCTGGCCGCCGCGGGCCACTACGTGGAAATGCTGCTCGACCATTCGATAAGGCATGCGCTGCCGCGCTGGCGGGTCTTTGGCCGTTGCTATCAGGGATTGCTCGTCATCCAGCGCGGCGATGTCGAGGCCGGACTAGGGATATTGCGCGCCATCTTCGGCGAACCTGCCGCGGCCGGGTCGGCCGCGCGGTTGATTGCGTTCCTAATTTCAGCAGCCTCGGGTCATGCCGGGATGATCGCCCAGGCGCTCCCCGCGATCGACGAGGTAATCGTCCGCTGCGAGCTTACCGAAGAACGCTGGCTGAATGCTGAGTTGCTGCGCGTCAAGGGTGAGCGCTTCTTGTTGCGGAGCAGGCCAAAAGCCGCGGTGGCGGCCGAGGATCACTTCCAGCAGGCGCTCGACTGGGCACGCCGGCAAGGCGCGCTGTCCTGGGAACTGCGTGCCGCCACGAGTCTTGCCCAACTGTGGCGCGACCAGAACCGTTCGGTCGATGCAATCGCGCTTCTCCAGCCCGTGTATGACCGGTTTACCGAAGGCTTCGCGGCCGCCGATCTCAAAGCGGCAAAGGCGCTGCTTGACGATTTGGCATGAGCGGCATGGTGCAGCCAGTCAGACGGAGTGAGTGAGCGTCGCCACCATCCATGAACGGTCCACGGAGACGCCTTACCAAAACCCGCGGGTCCAAAACTCTGTCGGATGTCGGCCCGAGATTCGAAAAGCTCCGGATCGGTCAGCAAAATCCGGGAGTCACTGAGATGATGGCTCGGGCGGTAGGATTCGAACCTACGACCAATCGGTTAACAGCCGATTGCTCTACCGCTGAGCTACGCCCGAACAAGCCCCTCGGCAGCGGTGGCCGGGAGGGCGCCTATCTAGTGGCCTCGGCGGTGCGGGTCAACAGCGTAAAAGCAGGTCGGACTACATTCGTCGCGTAATGAACCCACGGTAACGAACGCTGCAGGCTATCGGCTGCCTTCAACCACAGTTGATCGGCAGGTGTTTCCAGCCGTCCCGCTTCAGGCGCGGACCATATTCAAGGCCCAGCGGATGCAGGATGACCCCATGTGTCCCGCGTTGCGAGCAGGGCTCGCAACCTGTCGTCGCCATTGACTCGGCGCGGCACGACCGTTGATCGAGCCGGGACAGGGTTTATTTGGGTTCCGAACCTAGGACTACTGCCGAGTTGCGCCGCCGCGACACGCCCAGGGGCGGCGTAGAACGCCTCCAGCGAGCGCGAGGCGATCGATTAAGCATTGGCGGTTTTCGCACCCGGGCATGGTTGAAAGTGGCGATATCATGTCCAGGTGCCGAACCCGGTTTCCGCAGAATACGTTGGGATAACTTGATGTTGAACAATCACCCTACCTCTCTGGTTGAGGCGGGCGCGCGCCCTGTCCACCCGATCTTCGTCCCTGTCGCCGCCGCCTTCATGCTGGGTGCGTTCGTCACCGACGTGCTCTACGTCGAGACGTACATGGGAATGTGGGAAACATTCTCGATCTGGCTGCTGACCGCCGCCATGATCGTTGCCGCACTCGCCGGGATCGCTCTCCTGGTCGACCTGGTGTTCCGGCGCCGTTCGTTCCGCCCGGTATGGTTCCGAGTGTTTGCCTGCGTGGTCGGCGCGCTGTTGTCCCTGATCAACGCCTTCATCCATAGCCGCGACGGCTATACCGCCGTGGTGCCTTCCGGCCTGACGATTTCTGCCATCGTGACGGTGATCGTCCTGTACCTGGGCTGGAACGGCTGGAATCTCAGCACCCGCCGCGAGGCCGCCGAATAGGGCGCCATCGCCAAGTCCATCGATTGAAGCGCTATCGCAAGTCTGAGGTTTCATCATGTCCGTTTCACGCCTCGCCGTCTTCTGTACGCTCGCCTCCGCCCTGGCCCTTGCCGGGTGCGATCGGAAGGGCGGTGACCCCAGCAAGGAAATCGGTGCCAATCCGGTCCTGCCTGAACCCAACCAGTACCTGCTGCCGCCCATGCGGATCGCGCCGGTCGTCCAGTGGGGCGACAACGTGCCCACCGTGGCGCCGGGCCTGAAGGTGGAGGCGCTGGCCACCGGTTTCATTCATCCGCGCACGATTTACCCGCTGCCGAACGGCGACATCCTCGTGGTGGAGTCCAACGGCCCGAAAGCGCCGGTCAATCGCCCGAAAGACCTGATCATGAAATGGGTCGAGCTGGTCGGCGGCGGCGGCGCCCCGGGCGGCAACCGGATCACCTTGCTGCGCCCCTCGAAGACGCCGGGCCAGCCCATGCTCCGCACCATCTTCCTGGACCACCTGAACTCGCCGTTCGGCGTGGCCCTGGTCGGCCATGACTTCTACGTCGCCGACACCGACGCCATCATCCGCTACCCGTACGTGGACGGCGAGACCAAGATCACCGCCCCCGGCACCGTGCTGGCGCCGCTTCCCGGCGGTCCGATCGACCACCACTGGACCAAGAGCCTGCTGGCCAGCCCCGACGGCACCAAGCTCTATGCCAGCGTCGGCTCCAACAGCAACATCACCGAGAACGGCATGGGCGCCGAACTCGACCGGGCGGACATCCTGGAAGTGGATCGCGCCACCGGTGCGTTCCGCGTCTTCGCCAGCGGCCTGCGCAACCCCAACAGCATGCAGTGGAATCCGCAGAGCGGTAAAATGTGGACGGTGGTCAATGAGCGCGACGAGCTCGGTCCCGACCTGGTTCCGGACTACATGACCTCGGTTCAGGACGGCGCCTTCTACGGCTGGCCGTACAGCTACTACGGCCAGCACGTCGACCCGCGGGTCAAGCCGCAGCGTCCGGACATGGTGGCCAAGGCCATCAAGCCCGACTACGCGCTGAGTTCCCACGTCGCCCCGCTGGGCCTGGTCTTCTACAACGGCTCCAACCTGCCCGCTTCCTACAAGGGCGGCGCCTTCGTCGGCGAACACGGCAGTTGGGATCGCACGCCGCTCAATGGCTATAAGGTCATCTGGGTGCCGTTCACCGACGGTCATCCCAGCGGGATGCCGAAGGATGTGGTTACCGGATTCCTTGATGCGAACGACAACGCGCGCGGGCGACCGGTCGGTCTGGCGGTCGATCAAACCGGCGCCCTGCTGATTGCCGATGATCTTGGCAATACGGTCTGGCGCGTGACCGGGGCCGATAGTCAGTCCAAGTAGGACACCGTCCACCTGCCGTCGGTGGAACGGCGGCAGGTGGGATCGATGAAGAGATGGCGGTCGTCAACGGTAGACGCGCCGCCATCGCCCGCCTTGACCCGGCGCGGATTGGTTCAGCCGTGCCCTTCCAGCAGGCGTGGCAGTACCAGGGTGATATCGGGGACGAAGGCGATCAGCAGGACGGCCAGGACCAGCACGACGGCGTAAGGGATCATGGTTCGCGCCGCGCTTTCGATGTCCGCGCCGGCGACAGCGGCCGATACGTAGAAGCCGACTCCGATCGGCGGAATAAAAGCGCCGACGCCCATCGCCAGGATCAGGACGATCCCGTACTGGACAGCGTCCACCCCCATATGGACGGCGATCGGTAGCAGCAGCGGGGCCAGGATGATCAGCGCGGGCAGCCCCTCCAGCAGGGATCCGATCACGATCAGCAGCACCACCGATCCGGCCATGAACGCCCATTGGCCACCGCCCATCGCGCCGAGCAGCACGACCAATGCCTGTGGCAGGTTTGCCGCGGTCAGCACCCAGGCGAAGGCGGAGGCCGAGGACAGCACGAACAGCACCATTCCCGCCGAATTGGCGCACTCACCCGCAAGACCGAGTGCGGTGCGGACAGGCAGGGCTCGGTAGACCAGGGCGGAGAGGGTGAGGCCGTAGACGACGGCGAGCGAGGACGCCTCGGTCGGTGTGGCGAAGCCGAACTTGATGCCCAGCACCATCGCCACCGGCATGATCAGCGGCAGGATCGCGCCGGGGATGGCGCGGAGGCGGCCGCCCTCGATTCGGATGTCGTCGCGGCGCGGTGTGCGGCGGGCGAGGACATAGATCAGTGTCATCAGGCACAGCGCCATGACCACGGCCGGCAAGATCCCGGCGATGAACAGGGTGCCGATGGAGATTGGGGTAACTGATCCCAGCACCAGCATGGCGATGCTGGGCGGGATGGTTTCACCCATGGCGGCCGAGGCGGCGAGCACCGCAGCGCCCTCCGATTCGCGGTAGCCCTGGCGCTTGAGCTCGCGCCGCACCACCGGGCCGACCGCGGCCACGTCCGCGACCTTGGAGCCGGAGACGCCGCTGACCAGGAAGATCGTCACCACCACGACCTGCAGCAGGCCGCCGCGCACATTGCCGATGATCGCCATGGCGAACCGGACCAGGCGTAGGCTGATGCCGCCGCGCTCCATGATCAGTCCGGCGAAGATGAAGAACGGCAAGGCTAGCAGAATGAAGTTGCCGGTGCCGTCCACCATGGCCTGCGGCACGGCGACCAGCGGGGCGGTATCGGTCAGGTCCAGGTAGCTGATCGTCGCGAACAGCATGCCGAAGCTGACGGGCATGCCGAGGAGAATGGCGCCGAAGAACAGCAGGATCATGCCGGTCAGCGATGCGCCGGGATTGTCCGCGAACGTCGATGCACCCGCCTCGATCGCCGCCAGCACGGTCGCGCTGGCCATCACGATTCCGGTGACCGCCACCATGCGCCAGGTATAGCCGACCAGCAGCCGCTCCAGCGCGAACAGCGCGATCAGCAGCAGGCCAAAAGTCACCGGCAGGGTGGTCCAGCCCGTGCTGATCTGCAGGATCGGCGTGACGTTATCCCAGCTTGCCGTCAGCAACCCGACAGATTGCCAGGCCGTGGCGGCGGTGACGATCAGCACCAGCCATTCGATCCCCGCGCCAACGGCCAGGCGCATTGTTTCGCTCAGCCGGTCGGTGACCAGCCGGATCGCGGTATGATGCGCGCCACGGTAGGCAGCGGCGCCGCCGATGAAGGCGATGATCGACAACGCCAGCCTGGAGGCTTCGTCGCTCCATAGCGGGCCGTGGCCGATGGTGCTGCGGCCGATGATGCTGACGAGGACAACGACCAGTTCGATCAGCAGGGCGGTTGCGGCAATCGTCGTGGCGAGGAGCGCAATGCCGCGCACGGTGCGCGACACCAGGCGCGCCGCGCCGTTCGGTATGACCGACGGCGCGGTGACGGTGGCAGAGGTCATACCGACGGCCTCAGGCGCTGCCGGTCTGCCTCAGAATGCTGTCCACCAGTTCGGCGCCGACGACCGGGCGATACTGATCATAAACCGGTTTGAGCGCCGCGCCGTAGGCGGCCTTGTCGGCCTCGGTGACCGTGCAGCCCTGGGTTTTGAGGAAATCGGTCGCTTCGATCGTCTTCTGCGCCATCATGTTCCGCCACGGTTGCGCGGCGGCATGGGCGGCGTCGCGAATCGCCGCCTGTTGCTTAGGCTCCAGCTTGTCCATGGTCCGCTTGCTGATCATGATCGCGCCGGGATTGTAGACGAAATTGGTCAGGGTGATGTGCTTGGCGACCTCGTACACCTTGCTTGCGACCAAGGAGAGCAGCGGCACTTCCACGGCGTCCACGGCGTGCTGCGACATCGCCAGATAGACCTCCGAGATGTCGACGACCTGGGGCGAGGCGTCCAGCGTCTTGTAAGTGGCGGCATAAATCGCGCCGGGCTGGATGCGGACCTTGCTGCCGGCGATCTCCTTCGGCGTCGGGACCGGGCGATCCCGGTGGGTGACCGGGCGCCACCCCCAATGGCCCCAGCACAGGCCGTAGATGCCCTTGGCGGGAAACAGGTCGAACAGCTGCTGCCCGACCGGGCCATCCAGGACCTTTTCAGCCTCCTCGCTCGTCTTGAAGATATAGGGCAGGTCGAGCACCGCCACGGTCGGGTAGACCGTTTCGATGAAGCCGGTGGTGTGGCAGACGAGGTCGATGGTGCCGGTCTGCATGCCGGTCAACGCGTTGCCCTGGCTGCCGAGTTGTCCGGCGCCGTAGACCTTGATGTCGACCGCGCCATCGGTGCGTTTCAGCACGTCGGCCGAAAAGTTGGTCAGCATGCCATAGATCGGATGGCTGGATACGTCGGCCATGGTCATTTTCAGGTGGTGCGCCGGCGCGTCACCCCGCGCCTGCCGCGCCACGAATGGGGCCGAGAGCGCGGCGACGCCTCCAGCCAGTGCCAATCCGCCCAGTTGCCGGCGCCGAATCGTCGTCATGAACATTTTCCCCCGGAATCGGCCTGATTCGACCGTTGCGGCGGACAATGCTGTTTCGGCGCCATATCGTCAATGGATCTGAACGCGACACGAAACCGCTCGATGGCGTGCCCCGAAATCCAATCGGGAGGGTGACCCAGCGCGCGGCGATATCCCGACCGACGGGTGCCGCCACGGCTTCAGGACGATTGCAGGGCTGATCGCATGTGGGGTAGAAGGCGCTTGCTCTCGCCGCGGGTGTGGCGGAACGGTAGACGCAGCGGACTCAAAATCCGCCGAAAGCAATTTCATGTCGGTTCGAGTCCGACCACCCGCACCATCCGCCGGACACAACCGCGTCGCTCCGTTCGGAGCCGGTTATTTCGCGATATCGGCAAAATCCGCGTCTGTCAGCTGGCTCAAATCGTGCGGGGTCAACCCGAACACTGCGTTGGGCGACCCGGCGGCAGCCCAAATCGTCTCGAAGCGCTGCAGATCCTGGTCCAGGAGTGTGATCGGTCGAGTCGTGTGCCCCACCGGCGATACGCCACCAACCGCGCTGCCGGTGTTGGCGAGGACGAAGTCCGGGTCGGCGCGCTTGATCCTCTGGCCGATCAGGGCAGAGACCTTTTTCTCGTCCACGCGATTCGCGCCGGATGCCACCACCAGAACGGGCTGACCATCGGCAGCCTTGAACAGCATCGACTTGGCGATCTGCGCGACATCGCAACCGATGGCCGTCGCGGCTTCGGCCGATGAGTGGGTGCTTTCCTCGAATTCCAGCACCTGGAACCGGTCGCCAAGGATCGCCTGGATGCGCATCGCGCCGCTGCTGCTGGCTGGCTTCATGACGGTCCTTTCCGTTGGTGGTGGCAGACCTTGTGCCGAACCGCCCGCCGTTGTGATAGTCCGATCCTCGGATCGAATCCTCGGGCGGAAGACACGACCTATGCGCCGCGCTCATTCTCGCCATCCCTCTCGGCATCTCCTCGCCGCAAGAATCGCCGTTCAGCGGGCGCCCCGCAAACCGCCGGGGAAGGGACTCTGGGCGGCGCTTGGACCGGGACTGGTCACCGGCGCGTCCGATGACGACCCGTCCGGAATCGCTACGTATTCGCAGGCCGGGGCCCAATTCGGTCTGTCGATGTGCTGGGTCATGCTGTTCACGTTCCCCCTGATGGCGGCGATCCAGGAGATCAGCGCACGCATCGGCCGGGTGACCGGGCAGGGGATCGCGGGGAACATCCGGGCCCATTATTCGCCGCTGCTGTTGCGGGCGATCGTCGGCCTGCTGCTGATCGCCAATATCATCAACCTGGGGGCGGACCTCGGTGCGATGGGCGACGCCGTAACGCTTTTGATCGGTGGTCCAGCAAAGCTTTATGTCGTTCTTTTCGCCATCGGCTGCGCGGCGCTTGAGACGTTTTCCCGTTACGAGCGTTACGTGGTGCTTTTGAAATGGAGTTCGGTGTTCCTGCTGGCCTATGTCGCCACCGCGCTGGTGGTCGATACCCCATGGGCACTGGTAGCGCGGGATACCTTCCTCCCGACGTTCCGGATGAATACCGATTATGTCGTTGCGATCGTCGCGGTTCTGGGCACGACGATCACGCCATATTGCTTCTTCTGGCAATCCTCGCAGGAAGCCGAGGATGAGCGGATCGATCCGCTCGCACACGCACTGCTCGACGCACCGGAGCAGGCGCGGGCACAGATCGGACGTATCCGACTGGATACCTATGTCGGCATGGGATACTCCAACCTGATCAGCCTGTTCATCATCATCACGACGGCCGCCACGCTGAACGCGCACGGGATCACGGATATCCAAACCTCATCCCAGGCAGCCGAGGCGCTTCGGCCGATCGCGGGCGCCTTCACCTTCGCGCTGTTTGCCGCCGGGATCATCGGGATCGGGCTACTGGCGATCCCGGTGCTGGCCGGTTCCTGCGCTTATGCGCTGGGTGAGGCGCTGGCCTGGCCGACCGGCCTTGACCGCCTGCCGCTGGACGCTCGGGCGTTCTACGGCACGATCGTCGTCTCGACCTTGATCGGCGTAATGATCAATTTCATTGGGCTTGACCCGGTGAAAGCGCTGTTCTGGGCGGCGGTGATCAACGGGGTGGTCGCGGTGCCGCTGATGGTGGTGATGATGATCATGGCAATGGCGCCGAAAGTAATGGGGCAATTTATCCTTCCACCGGCTCTGTGTGTCATGGGGTGGTTGTGCACGGCCGTAATGGCGATCGCGGTCGGGATCATGTTTGCAACGTGGTGAGGCAGCCGCGCGACTCCTTGGGTGAACTCATCATCGTGTGAACTCATCATTCGCCGGCGTCGGATGTTTCGTTCCGCGCATAAGGCATGAGCGACCGTTTGCGACATTTCCGCGATAGCGAAAAACCCAGTCTACTTCCGACCGTTTAACAGCGGTTACATCATTCACGAAGGTTCGAGGGAACGACATGAATCGACGCTATGCTCTCATGACTTTGTCGGGCGCGATGGCTACGCCCCTGCTGGTCGCCCTGCCGCGTCTGGCGGTGGCCGAGACGACGAAACTCCCCACGCTCGATCGTTCGCAATACAAGACCCAGACGTTGATGATCGGAACTCTATCGAAACAGACCAGCATGCTGGCGGCCGAGCGTTCACGCAATCCAAAAGTCAAGCAATTCGCTAGTTTCGAGATTGCCGAGCAAAACACCATGGCGCAGGTGATCGAGGACGAGAACAATCCGCAGCCAGCCGCATTGGATCCTGAACACGCCGCGATCCTGACGCGCTTGCAGGGCGAGCAGGACAAGGGTTTCGACATGGCGTACGTGCAGGAGCAGTTGACCGCGCATGCCGAATTGCTGAGCGCGCAGCAGTCATTTTTGAACAACCGCCCGTCTGACGACGACTACAGGCACATCGCTATGATGGCACGCACAACGATCCAGATGCATATAGCAATTCTGCATGACCTGCAGGCGACGCTCGCGACGTAGCGGTGGCAGTCAGCCCGGATCGCGATCCGGGCCCGAAATGCCGGCGCCCGCGGAACCCACCATCCGACGCGCGGTCGGGCCGATGCGCGGGCGGGCCCGCAGACAAGGGTTCTCCACCAGAACGTGCAGCAACCACGCCAGCGGGAGCGTCACGGCGATCGAAGCGACGGCATAAGCCGCGGTTATCGCCAATCGAGGCATCGGCGACAGCGCGGCGAGCATCGGTTCAGCGAGCGTCAGGCCGACCAGATGGGTCAGATAGAACGGATAGCTGACCGCCCCCAGGAACACCGGGATGCGGCCCCGCAGGAACCGCAGGCTGCCGCGGGCGACGCAGCCGACAAGCACGGTTGCGGCGGCCATCTGCAACAGCCGACTGGTTCCATTGTGTCCGAGAAACAAACTTGCGAAGACAAGGGCCGTGGTCGCGCCGGCAAGCAGCCAATGGTTGCGCCATACGCGCTGGGGAACAGACGATATCAACGCGCCGAGGATGAACGCTGGAAAGAACAATACGGGGAACTGGCCGTGGGCGAACCGCGCGGCCACTAGGGCGAGGGCCAAAGCCAGCAGCAGTTTCCAGGCAACGCCCCGTGTCAGCCCCCATACAGCGAACAGCGCGAAGCTGGCGACGACTTCGACCTGCAGGGACCACAGCACACCGTTCACGCTGTTGCTCAGAAGCAGCATGTTCCTGACGAGTTCGGCGGCGGATACCGGCTTCAACAGCCCCAGGGGAAGGGCGCTGGCGATCGCCACGGGAAACAGCCGGTAGATCCGCGCGCTGGCATAATCGGGAAGATCGGCGAAGAATCGGAGCCGCTTGCGCTGGAATGAACCCCAGAGCACATGCCCGCTGAGAACGAAGAAAACCATGACGGCGGCATCGCTGGGAAGCAGCGAGGAAACCACGCGTATGCCGATATCCGACCAGGGCATCGACGGAAAATCGCGCAGGCTGGTGTCCCAGAGTGGCAATCCGGTGACGTGCAGAAGGCAATGGCCGAGGGCGACGGAAAGCGCCGCGATGCCGCGCAGGCCGTCCAGGCCGAGATTCCTTTCCTCAACCTGAACGGGGGCCTCACCCTGGAGGTGGGCCTCACCCTGAAGGTGGGCCTTCTGGGGGATTTGTGCGTCCACTATCCAACCACGGTCCGGGCGATCCCGATGATGCGATGGGCCTCCGACCACAGTTCGAAGGGTTCCAGGTCATCCATCGGTGCCCATACCGCGGCGGTGACATCCGACGCCGCGACCGGCTCGCCGGCCACCCAGCGCGCGGCGAAATCCAGGATGGTGTAATGGAACCGCACCCGGCCATCGTCATCGCGCCTGATGGTATCCACGTGGGCGCAGAAATGCAGCGAGCCGACCTCCAACCCGCATTCTTCCATCAACTCGCGCCGAGCGGCCTGCTCGCAGGTTTCACCGACCTTCTGGGCGCCGCCGGGCAGGGTCCAGCTTCCGAGGTTCGGGGGCTTGCCGCGCTGGCACAACAGCACCCGATCGTTCTTGATCACCACGATCCCGATCCCGACGATGGGCCGGGCGGGATACTCGCGGCTGCTCATTTCTTGTCCGGATCCGGCGCCGCGGGCATCGCCGGCACCTCAGGCTTCGCCGACGCCGCGGGCTTCGCCGGTACCGCAGGCTTCGCCGGTACCTCAGGCTTTGCCGGTACCTCAGGCGTCGCCGGCGCCTCGGCCTTCAGGTCGTCCATCGTGGGCACCAGCGATTTCTCCTTCCAGGAGCCGATCTCATAGGTCCAGCCCGCCAGCTTTGCGTTCAGCTTGCCAGCCTCCGCCTTTGCCTTGGCGGATGCCTGGTCGGACGTCGCGGCGGCCGAGAATCGAGCCCAGACATCCTTCTCAGCGTGGAACACCCGGACGGTTACCGCAAGACCGTCATCGGTGGTGAAGACCGCATGCCCCACCTCGGCGCCCGGCACATCGGCATCCGCCTTCACTGCCTGCAATGTCAGCAGTTCCAGCGCGCGGTCGACGTCGTCCACCTTGTAGTCTTCCAGCTTGGGATGATCGGCCGGCTGGGTGAGCGTGAATTTTCCGTCCGCCCGCCCGAATACCAGGGCATGGTCGCCCACCACGACCGACGCGATGCGGTCGCCCGTGACGTTCATAATGTCCCGATCAAGCCAGGATGCCGGATCGGCGTCGACATGCAGACTGCCTTCGGCCAGCCAGGATTGGTTCTCATCCGGCCGTCGGACATAGACCTCATCGGGTACGTTGCCCTGGCTGCGCATCCGCTGATGACCGACGATCATCGCCAGGATCGGCTTGCCGGAGGCATCGATCAGCCGCACCAGATCGCCCGATGCGGTCTTGCCCTTGGGATCCTCTACGCCGAGCCGGCCGAACTGCGCTGGATCGCTGGTCCGTGGCTCCGCCAGCCGCAATTCCGTCAATCCGGTCAGGACGCCGCGCAGCTTCGTTTCCTGCACCGGGTAGTCGTGCATGGATGCGATGCCCCAGGCGCCGTCCGGACGCCTTTCGATGACCGTTTGCTGACCCTGATGGGTGATTTCCAGCTTTGTCGCGTCTTTCAGCTTCGGCGTCAGATCGGGAAACATCAATTGCCCCGTGGCGACCGACGTCCGTTCGCTTGGTGTGGTCGCAGTACCAAAATACCAGCCGCCCGCCAGGGCGAGGACACCCAGCCCAGCCAGCAATCCGACCGTATGACCCCTCATCGCCGCACCCTCGCGCGCCGCCGCCGCTGCACCACGCCCATGCTGATCGCCAGTATTGTCAGCAGCGCCGGCACCAGCACGATGGTAAAGACCCGCATCTCATCAGCCAGCGTGGAGATGTCGCGGTTCAGGGCCAACTGCACCGCGCGCAATTTCTGCCGTGTTTCCAGCATATCCTGCCGCGCGGCGTCGATCGCGGCATGTTGCGCCGGGGTGATGACAGCGTCCTGTTGGCTCCCCCCGTCTTGGGTCCCCCCGTCTTGGGTTCCGTCCGCTTGGGTCCCCCCGCCTTGGGCGTTATCGTCCTGGCCGCCGCCGGAGCGCAG
>DATARX010000143.1:0-25910 GCA_036263955.1 Rhodopila sp. | reverse complement strand
CCGCAGCGGCGCCGCATCTGTATGTAGAGGCGAAATATTGACGAAAGGTTAACAAGTACGTGTTTATAGCGAAATTTTTACACTATCCCGAATTATTTTCAACCGGAGGTAGCGGGTTATGACCACCTCGCCACTCGTCGGGCTGAAAGTCCTCGAAATCGGCCACTATATCGCCGCCCCGTTCTGCACGCGCATCCTCGCCGATCTCGGCGCGGAGGTGATCAAATTGGAGCCGCCCGGTGGCGATCCGGTCCGTGGGTGGGGCGCGATGAAGGATGGCCATCCGGTCTGGTTCAGTATCCACGGACGCAATAAGCTCTCAATCGAGCTGGATCTGAAGAAGGACCGCGACATCGTCCTGAGACTTGCCGCCCGAGCGGATGTACTGGTCGAAAACCTGCGCGCCGGCCAGTTGGAGCGGCTGAAACTCGGTCCCGCGGAACTGCACGCGGTCAACCCGCGGCTGGTGATCGCCCGCATCTCCGGCTACGGCCAGGACGGACCCTATAAGGACAAGCCGGCGTTCGGCGCGATCGGCGAGGCGATCGGCGGCCTGCGCCATCTGACCGCGCATCCCGGCGGCACCACGGACCTGCCGCCGCCCCGTTGCGGGATTTCCATCAGCGACGACCTTGCCGGCCTGTATGCGGCAATCGGCCTGCTGTCGGCGGTGTGGCAGCGCGATGCGATGGGGACCGGCAAGGGCCGGGTCGTCGACGTCAACCTGGTCGACAGCGTGTTCAGCCTGATGGAAGGCATGCTGCCGGAATACGCCCTCGACAGGCGGGTCCGCCAGCCCACAGGCGCGGCGATCGAGACGGCCTCCCCCACCAATACCTATCCGTGCGCCGATGGCCGCTGGCTTTGCATCGCCGGCAACTCCGACCTGATCTTCGCGCGTTTAATGACCGCGATCGGCCGGCCGGAGCTGGCCGCGGACCCGATCTATGCCACCAACGGCCTGCGCTGCCGGAACCGACATGCACTGGACGCCGCGATTGCCGCCTGGACCCGCACGCTGCCGGCGAAAGACGCCGAGGCGATCCTGGAAACCGCC
This sequence comes from Rhodopila sp., assembly GCA_036263955.1. Classification (GTDB taxonomy): domain Bacteria; phylum Pseudomonadota; class Alphaproteobacteria; order Acetobacterales; family Acetobacteraceae; genus Rhodopila. The sequence goes on along the minus strand of DATARX010000143.1, from coordinate 24,853 downwards.
GAGGTCCCCTGTTCCCGCCTGTTCGACATCGCCGATTGCGCCGCCGATCCGCATTTCCGGGCGCGCCAGTCGGTGCAGGAGGTGGATGACCCGCTGATCGGGCGCACCCTGCATCCCGGCCCGACCATCCGCCTGGACGGTGAGCGCCCCGAGGAGGTCGTGCGCTGGACCGGCCCCGCCGTCGGTGCCCACACAGACCACGTTCTCCACACCCTGCTCGGTTTGCCCCGGAAGCCAGCCTGATCAATTCGTTACTGCACCTTCTTGCCATGGCATGGGATGATCCGCATGGCGACATGCAAGATACGCCCGGGGTGTCGAACGCAAGCGCGTTCTGATCGACCGCGAAATATTGCAAAACGCATGATGTGGCGCCGCGACGTCGTCCACGACTACCGGCCGTCGACCGCGGTCGACGGCGGCTTCTTCAGGTTGTCGAGTAGAATATAAATACTGACAAGCAACACCCAGCACGGAAAGACGAACAACACCCAGTCGAGGAAGCCGCTGCCAATGAGAATAACAGCTGCCGACGCATATCCAAGCAATGCGATCCAACGAGCCGTGACGTGGGTGTTCAGCGCGAGCGTAGACGTGGTGATCATGAACACCGCCACCATCTTGAAGGCGTAAATGTGCATGAGGTTGTAGGTGAATGCCCGTGCGAACGCGAACTTGTCCGCATCGAACGCGGCCCCCGGCAGAGCGTTATGGGCCAAAATGATAGCCCCCATTGCGGCTGCGGAGACAAACAACATCCCGAGAAACAGGAGCCCGCTGCCGAGGAATACGGTCGCGAAGAACTTGTCCTCCTTCGCCCCAAGGCGATCGCGCAACACGCCGAGAAACCAGAGGAAGGCAATGCCGGCGAAGGGCAGCAAATTCAGCGCGAAGAGCACGCGCTTGGAACTGGTGCGCAACCATAGGCCGATTTCTCCGGGATCCGACGGAACCGAAGTCCGCAACAGCCAAAAACTGGTGATCAGCAAGATCGAAAAAACCATACCGGCGCAGGCAGCGGCGCGCGGCGTTCTCAGGCCCACGGCGAGGATCGGCGACTTCTGGTCGGCCAGAATCCGGGGTGGTACTGTCAGACGCATAGCGGCTCCATCGACAACGAATGGGCACAGGCCCGTCCCCCGATCGCGCCCCATACAGAACGAGCCGGGATCCCGCCGCTCCTTGATCTGCTTTCGATCCGGCTGGCCGGTTCGCCAGCATGGTGAATCGGGATAACATCTTCGCCGACAGCGACCACGGTCGCAGCCTCCGAGATGGCAGAACGACACCTCACAACGACCGGACGCCAGCGCGTGATCCGGGCAGGCAACACTTTCCTTCCCGTATTACGCGGGATGATCGACCGTGACCAATTGCTTTTTCGGCATTTCCAACGGACGTGTCGACGACCGACATCGCTTACGGATCGGTTGCAAAATCACGTAAAGCGCTCGGCCGCCCGCCCCTGGAGGGCGACGCGAGGTGCACAACGCACCGGATGGGATGTCGACACCGATCAGGCGATCGGCTGGATCCGGATCCATTTCGGCACGTCTGATCGGGGCGCCGTAATCCTGCCAGATCAACGCACCTACTTTGCGTCAGAGGTGTTTTTTCAGGCTGAATCACACCGGCTTGTTTGCCCGCTTATATGCCGGAGAACCTTTTCAGCGGTTATCGGCGCCCGGGTGATACGCACGCCCGACGCGGCGGCCACCGCGTTGGCCACGGTCGCAAGCGGCTCGATGCAGGGTGGCTCACCCACGCCCTTCGCGCCGAACGGGCCTGCCTCGCTGGCGCGTTCGACCAGGATCGAGTCGATCCTCGGAACATCCATGGCGGTGGGCATCTTGTAGTCGGTCAGGTTGGCGTTCAGGACCCGCCCCTCGTGGAACACGAGTTCCTCGGACAGCGCCTGTCCCAGCCCTTGCGCCACCCCGCCTTCGATCTGCCCCTCGATGCCGGCGGGGTTGATGGCGAAGCCGACGTCCTGCGCCACAACGTAGCGCTCGACCGAAACCTCGCCCGTTTCGCTATCTACCGATACCTCGGCCGCATGCGCATGGAAACTCGGCGTATTCCAGGCGGGCAACGGGTGGTTGCTTATTCGCGACGAATCGTGGGGCGGCGGCGGCGCGATGAAGGTGCCATGCCCGATCAGCCCCCCGCCCGCCAGTTGCACCAGCCGCGCCACTTCGCCGATACGCATTCTGTCCGTGCCCGCGATCGCATATCCATCCGCGATCGTAACCTGCTCCGGCGCGACCCCGAACCTGTCCGCCACGAAAGCGGCGATCCGATCACGCAGTGTCGCCGCGGCCGCCCGCGCGGCGTTGCCGACGGAAAACGCGGTGCGGCTGCCCTGCGCGCCGTAGTCGTATGGCACGGCCTCGGTATCGACGGCAGAAACGCGTATGGCATCGAGCGGCAAGCCCAGTGTCTCGGCGAGCACCTGGCATGCCCCTGTCAGCGCACCGGTGCCCAGTTCGACCGCCCCGCTGCCTAGCGTGGCGGTGCCATCGGCGTTGAGCTTCACATAGACGCCGGAGGAACCGCCGGTGGTCATCCACCAGCCGCAGGCGATGCCCTTGCCGCGCCCGGGGGCAGGCCGCCGTTCATGCCAGCCGATCGCCTGTGCGGCCTTGCGCAGGCACTCCTCGACACTGACGGCGCTGAGCGGTTCGCCGGACGGCCCGGTATCGCCGTCGCGCACCACGTTGCGTAACCGCAACTCCAGCGGATCGATCCCGAGATCGTCGGCGATGATGTCCATCTGCGATTCGACCGCGAAGTTGCCCATCGGGCCGGCGGTGGCACGGAAGGACCCGCTTGGCACCTTGTTGGTGTAAACCGCCAGACCTTCAAGTTGCAGGTTGGGCGTCCGGTACGGGCCCGCCACGATCTGCAACGCCACCGCGGCGGTGCCGGGACCCGATCCGGCGTAAGCGCCGCAATCCATTATGACCCGCGCCTGTTTCGCGAGCAGCGTGCCATCGCGGGCGACACCCGTACGCAGCGTAACGATCGAGGCCTGGCGCGGATGCGCGGCGGTGAACTCCTCCTCGCAGGTCGAAATGATTTTCACGGGCCGCCCGGCGGCGCGCGCCAGCAAGGCTGCGTGGTGTTCCAATGAGATCCGCAACTTGCCGCCGAACCCGCCGCCGATGCCCGGTACCAGCACGCGGATTCGGGAAACCGGCAGTTGCAGGATGTCGGCGAGCGTGGCCTGTACTTCGTAGGGAAGCTGGCCGTTGCTCCAGACGGTAAGCGAGCCGTCCCCTTCCCATCGCGCGGTCGCGGCGCGCGGTTCGGTGTAACCGGCGTGCACTGACGGCGTGGTGAAGTGGTGTTCATAGACGCGGAAGCACGCCGAAAAAGCCGCCTCGACATCGCCGTGATGGATGCGCGAATGGCTGGCGACGTTGCCGCCGCGCGACAGCACGGGCAGCGCCGTGTATTCGGCCCAATCCGGATGGATCAGCGGTGCGCCCGGCGCCAACGCGGCCTCGGGATCGAACACCGCCGGAAGCGGATCGAACTCAGCTTCGATCGCGGCGACGGCCTGTTCGGCAATCTCCAGGCTGGTTGCGGCGACCGCGGCGATCGGCTCGTTGATATAGCGCACACGGCCGGCGGCCAGCGCCGTCATGTCCTTCACCGCCGGGCCGTACCACGCACGGGGAATGTCCGCCGCGGTGATGACCGCACGCACGCCGCTGATCGCCAGCGCGGCCCGCACGTCCACCCGGCGGATCGATGCGTGCGGCACCGGACTGCGAAACAACTTCCCATACAGCATCCCCGGCAGCACCACGTCGGTGCCGTAGGTTTGCAAACCGGTCACCTTCGCCGGCGAGTCCAGGCGCGGCAGGCGATGCCCGACGACGGCGAATCGGTTCGACAGCGCCATCTCACACGGACTCCTGCATGCGCGCCGCCGCGACCCGGATCGCGTCAACAATCTTCTGGTAACCGGTGCAACGGCACAGGGTGCCGGCGATCGCTTCGCGCACCGCGTCGGGTTCCGGCACCTGGTTCGGGTGCTCGTCCAGATAGGATTTGGCGGCCAGCAGCATGCCCGGCGTGCAATAGCCGCACTGGGCAGCGCCGAATTCGATGAAGGCCTGCTGCAATGGGTGGAGTTGGTCCGGCCGGCCGAGGCCCTCGATCGTGCGGATGTCCCGCCCACGGCAAAGCACCGCCAACAGCACACAGGAATTGACCGCCTTGCCGTCGAGCAGCACGGTGCAGACACCGCATTCGGCTTCCAGGCAGTTTTCCTTCGTGCCGGTCAGCCCGAGCGGGCCGCGCAGGACGTGGAGCAGGGTCCAGTGCGGCTCGATCAGGACGTCGTGGGTGTCACCGTTGACCTGGAGCGGGAGCGGAATTTTGCTCATCAGGACCTCGCCTCAATTCGTTGCAGGCAGTGCCGCAACGCGCGCGGGACCAGTGCCTGTATCAGCATCCGTCTATACTCCGCGGACGCGCGCACGTCGCTGATCGGCGCGCAGGCTTCGGCGGCGAGGCGGCCGGCTTCGGCGAAGGCTGCCTCGGCCGGTTCGCGCCCTTGCAACACGCGTTCTGCCGCCGGGGCGCGCATGGCGACGGGGCCGACCGCGCCGAGGGCGATGCGGGCGGTGCGGCAGCGGCGGTTCGCATCCAGATCCAGCACGGCGGCGACGGAGACGACGGAAATTTCCATCGCGCGGCGACGCCCGGCCTTGAGGAAGGCGGTCGCTCCGCTATCGGAAAGGCCGGGGAAAGCAATGCGCAGCAGGATTTCATTGTCGGCGCGGTCGGTGCTGCCGGGCCCGCGCAGGAACTGGGCGATCGGCACACGGCGGGTGCCCTGAGGACCGGCCAGTTCCACCGCGGCATCCAACGCCAGCAAGGGTGGCAACAGGTCGGCGGCCGGGGAGGCATTGACGATGTTGCCGCCAATCGTTGCGATGTTACGCACCTGGTGGCCGCCGACGACGCGCGCCGCTTCGGCCAACGCGGCGAGTTGGCCCTGGAAATCGGCGCAGCGCTCGATCGTCTTGTGCGTCGTCAGGGCACCCAGAACGCATTCCCCGTCACGCCATTCGATTCCGGCAAGACCCCCGATGCCACCCAGCGCGATGAGATGGCGCGGTGCGCGACGCTTGCGGTTGATCTGGATGATCAGATCGGTGCCGCCGGCCAGAAAGCTTGCATCCGGGGCAAGTTCGCCGGCCAGGCCTATTGCTCGCTCAACGCTCTCCGGATGATGAACCTGGAATGCCATGCGCGATCCTGTGTCAGGCAGCGGCGGCGAGGACTTCGGGCCAGATTTCGCCCATCGCCCTGATGGTCTGATCGCCCGGCGCGTCCTCGGCCACCAGCGGCCGGATGATGATGGAATCGATGCCGGCCTGGCGCAGTGCGATGATGTGCGCCGTGACCTCCTCCCTGGTGCCGGCCAGGGTGAACGCATCGACATGGCGGTCGGTGATCAGCGGCAGCAGCGGCAGATAGGGTTTCACGCCCTGAGCATAGGGCGCATTCGCCATCGATGCGGTGGCTTCCGGCGGCAAGGTGAGTCCCTCGGCCTCGGCGGTGGCGAGTTTCAGCGAGCCGCGCCCGAGCAGCCGGGCCACGGTGGGACGGACGATGTCGCGCGCACGCTTGCCGTCTTCGGTGATGCAGGCGTTGAGGCGCGCCGACAGCCGCACCGAACGTGGATCGCGTCCGGCGGAGGCGGCGCCGCGCTCGACTTCGGCCCGGAAGGCACGCACTTCGGCGACCGAACCGCAGGCTTCCATGATGGCGCCGTCGGCCACCGCGCCGGCGGTCCGCTGGCCCAGCGGGCCGTTGCTGGCGACCGCGACCGGGATGCTGGGGCGGATCGGCTTGAAGCTGAGATGACCATCGCGGAACGAGATCACTTCGCCCTGCACATCCACCTGCTCCCCGCGCAGCAGGGCGCCGATCAGCGCGATGGATTCACGGATGGCGCGTGGAGGCTTCTTCGGCTGGATACCGAGTTCGGCGAAGCCCGACACGCCGGCGCCCAGGCCCAGCAAAGCCCGCCCGCCGGAGATTTCGTCCAGCGTGGCGATCGCCATCGCGGTCAGTGCCGGATGCCGCGCGAATGGGTCGGTTACGCAAGGACCGAGCAGCATGTGGACGGTGGCGTGGGCGATGCTGGCGAGGGTCGAATAGACCTCGCGGTAGAATCGCTCGTCTGCGAGCCAGACGGTGTCGAAGCCGCAGGTTTCGGCGAACCGGGCCTGTTCGGCCAGTTGTGCGACCGGGGTGTCACCCAGCAAGAGTAGTTCCAGGCCCATGGCGGTTTCCTTCTCCCCTGATGGCGCTATTCGATTGCATCCGTTACGAAATAAATGTTCTTTGAGCGGTCCAGAAACCGGCCATAGAGCTCCTCGCGCAGTGCCACGCCGGCCGGCGAGGCGAGATCGCGATCATGCTGTTCCAGGCTGCGCACTTCGATCCGTTCGATGTATTGCCAGCCGGCGCCGGGTACGTCGGTGACGGGGCCGCGGATGCGGTGGACCGTGTAGCTGAGATAGTTCGGCAGGCTGCGCACCAGGGCGTAGTCGCGCTCACGGACCCAGCGCTCGTAGTCGTCCGGGTCCACGCCGGGCTTCAATGTGCTGATAAGGAACCGAACCGGCATCGTGGCTTTTCTCCTTCAGGCAATATCGCCGACGACCTTGACGCGCACCCGGATGGCGTTGCCGGGCAGATACGCGATCGGAATGTCTTCCGCCTCCACCAGCGACAGGCTGTCCGCCGCCGCCCCGGCGCCCACCGCTCGGCGTTCCGCGATGTCGCGGGCCTGCGCCAGGGCCGCGTCGCGTGCCAGGCCCTGGAACACCTGGTCGACCTCGCCGCTGACCTGGGCGATCGCCGCCCCGACCGCATTGGCGCAGCCGCCATGTTCCAGCCGCACAACCTCGCGCACCCCGGCGAGCCGGTCGGGGACCAGGAACGCGCCCCCGCCGACGGCGATCAGAACGACGTCGCCGGCCTCGGTCTTCATGCGGTCCACATGCTCTTCCAGCATCGATGCGGCACGCGCCAGCACGGCATCCACCAGACCGCGCGCCAGATGCCGCACGCGGGAGCGGTCGCCGATATCCACCAGGCCGGCTGCCACCGCGATGTCCGTCATGGTCAGCTTGTCGCCGCCGAACGCCAGCGCTTCCTGGGTGAGGCGATAGCCGACGCTGCGTGGCCCGATGCCGGCGTTATCGGGATCGATCAAACTGCCACCGCCGAGACCGATCGACAGGACATCCGGCATCCGGAACAAGGTACGGACGCCCCCGACCCGGACCGAGGCGTTGGCCTGGCGCGGAAAGCCCGTGTGCAGATGCCCGAAATCGGCCGTCGTGCCGCCGACGTCGACCACGACGGCGTTCTGCACACGCGACAGATAGGCAGCCCCGCGCATCGAATTGGTCGGGCCGGAGGCGAAGCTGAACACAGGGAACATCGCCGCCTGGCTTGCCGCCGCCACGGTCCCGTCGTTCTGGGTGATGTACAGCGGCGCGGCGATTCCGGTTTCCCGCATCGCCCGTTCGAAGCCGCTGATCGTCTCTTGCGCCAAGGGAATGATCGCGGCGTTCAGCACGGCCGCGTTTTCCCGCTCCAGCAGACCGATGCCGCCGAGCATGTGTGAACAGGTGACGGAGATGCCGGGGATTTCTTCGCGCAAAATGTCCGCGACGGCGGCTTCATCTTCCTGGGTCAGCGGCGAGAACATTGCCGTGACGGCGGCCTGCGTGATGCCTCGGGCGCGAATGTCCCGCGCCGCGGCACGGACGGCGGCACTATCCAGCGGCATGAAGCGGCGGCCGTCGTAGTCGTGCCCGCCCTCCACCATCCAGGATCCGCCGGCCACCGGCAGGGCGAGATCATCCGGCCAATCGGTGAACGGCGGCAATCCGGTCGTGGCGGGCAGACCGATGCGAATGGCCGCCACCGGCGCGAGGTGCCGCCGCTGCACCACGGCATTGACGAAATGCGTCGTGCCGATCATCACCGCGTCGACGCGCACGCCGGCCTTGGCGATGACCGCACGCATTGCCGCGACGATGCCGCTGGTGACGTCCTCGGTGGTGGGCACCTTGATGGCACTGAGGATTCGCCCATCGGCGACCAGCGTGGCGTCGGTGTTGGTGCCGCCGACATCGATTCCCAGCCGGTTCATGCGCCGAACACCGAACGGAAGTCGAAATCGTAACCAAAAGCCCGGGGCCCGACATAGCCGAGACCGGCCGGGGTCAGGAAAATTGGCGGCGACGGCAAGGCAATCACCGTCACCCGCTGGCCATATCGAATCATTTCTGTACCGATCGCCTCGCCAGTGTCGTTGTCGATAACGCAGATCAACTCGGGGGTGGACGCCATGGGCGCGCCGTCGCGCCAGACAACGAGCCACTCGTTCTGGAACTCGATCTCGATCGCGGCGTCCCGATCCGCGCCCAGCCCCTGGATGCCGGTCCGGCCGCGCAGGAAGCCTTCGGTCGTACGGCGTTCCACCGCCGTCACCTTGCCCTCGAACAATCGCTTGCCGCGCTCCTGCAGCAGGATTGCCTCGATGGGATCTTCGTGGCGGCGATAGGCGCTGTGCACGGCCTCGCCCAGGCGGATCGCCTGCGACGTGGTGCCGCTGATGCCCCAGCGCTTCACCTCGGCACCGGTCCGCGGCGCCTTGCAGGTCGCGGCGATGGAGCCGAACTCGGTGCAGAGTTTGCGGCTGGCGCGCTCCATCCACTTCCAGGTTGGCGCCCGGCTGATCACCGCCTCGGTGCCGCGCGGGTCGACCGAGGTCAGCGGTGCCGGCGCCAGGCCGGCGACGGCGAACGACGTCATCTGTGCCTCGGGGTAGGCTCGGCCCATGGCATCGGCATCGACCACCGGGATGCCGAGATGCGCGGCCACCATCAGCGGCTGCATGCCGTTGCCGCCGCCGATCTCGATCGCCATGACGGCGCGGAAACGGCGGCCGATGTGCTCCTGCATCGCCTCCACCGCCCGCGCGATCAGACGCGCATCCACCAGCCGCTCCATGATGACCAGGGGAGCGCCCATCACCGAGACCACGGCGACGTCGTCATCGTCTTCAAGATCGTCCGGCTGCATCAGCGAAATCCGCGCACCCTCCCGGTACAACCGGCGCATGTTCAGCAGCCCATGGTACGGGCTGCCGCCGCCGCCAGCGCCCAGGATCCACGCTCCGACCGAAAGGGCCTCGATATCGTCGGCCGACAACTGCCTCATGCCGCAAGCTCCGCTGGTAGTGATTGCCAGTATCGATCGCCGACCTTTTCGGCGATCCGGCGCGCCGCATCGGTCAACGCGCGAACGATCGAGCGCGATTCGACCTGGGAGATCTTGGAGTCGGGAAAAGACAGGCAGAAGGCGAAGGTTTCCGCATTCGCCGCATCCTCCACCGCCACGGCGATCGAATGAACGTCGGGAATCGCCTCATTGATCGCCTCGCACCATCCGACGCGGCGGGCCTGCGCCAATCGGTCGAGCAACGAAGTCATGTCGGCGGGCGCATTGGCGGAGGGCGGCCGCAACGGATTCGGATGCAGGGAACGCACCTTGTCGTTGCCGAGGCGGGCCAGCAGGGCACGGCCGTTCGCCGTCGCAAAGGCGGCCGCCCGGCTGCCAAGCGGCGTGACGACGCGCAGCGCTTCCCGGCCCGGATGCATCCGCAGCACCAGGACATCGGTGCCATCAAGTATCGAGATATAGCCGGTGTGGCGGGTGTCCTGGCAGATCGCACGCAGTTCCGCCTCGGCGAGGTCCATCAGCGGGGAGTTCTGTTGGTGCAACTGGGCAATTTCGAACAGCAACGTACCAACACGATAGCGCGGCGTGCCGGCGACGTTGGTTAGAAGCCCGGAGTCCCGCATCGCCTTCAGTAACCGGGAGACGGAACTCTTCGGCAGCCCCAATGCCCGCGCGACGTCCGTTACGGTCAGCTCCAACCGGTCGGCGGTGAACAGCCGCAGCACCGACGCAGCGTTTTCCAGGGTGGACATTTTGGGCGGCGACCTGTTCCATTTATTCGAACCGTGGTTGACGATAATGGAACAGCCCTGGTAAGACAAGCGGCAATCGGTGCAGTGGGGATTGGGCATGAACGGCGGTGTGGCGCGGCGGGACGTGTTGAAACTCGCGGCTTCGGGGGCAACGGCGCTGGCCACCGGCCTGGCCATCACGGCCGGTGCACGACCGGCACGGGCGGACGGCCAACGCACGCTGACGGTCGCCTGGGACACCGACATCGACACGCTTGACCCGGCGTCGTTCAAATCGATCGGCGCCTACACGGTGCAGGCGAACATCTATGACAGCCCGTTGATGTGGAAAGTCGATCCGGTCAGCGGTTCACCGGGCCTGTTCCGCTCACGGCCCGGCGCGTTTGAGGGCAGCGTCGCCAGTGCCTGGTCGTTCGAGGATAACGGCGCGACGCTGGTGCTGAAGATCCGCGAAGGCCTGACCTTTCCCAGCGGCCGGCCGGTCACCGCGGCGGCGGTGAAATACATGCTTGATCGCGGCCTGCAGGCCCCGGGGTACATGCGGCTTGTTCTGCCGTTGTTGCTGCGGGTGACCAAGCCGGAGCAGTTCGAACTGCGCGATGACTCGACGGTGGCGATCCACATGCCGGCCGCGAGTCCGCTGGCGCTGGATGCGCTGGCGCTGGCGAACGACGCGCTGCTGGACCCCGGCGAGGTGATGCCGCACGCGACGGTGGACGATCCCTGGGCGACGGCGTGGCTGAAGCGCAATACCGCGGGGCTGGGCCCGTATCAGTTGGTGAAGAACGAGCCGGGTGTCGAAGTGGTTCTGGAGGCGACGAAGAACGGCTGGCAACCGGCGCCATTCTTTGACCGGATCGATTTCAAGTTCGTTCCGAATGAATCCGACCGGCTGCTGCTGTTGAAGCGCAAGGCGATCGACTTCGTCGCCGGCCGTACCGGGCTGTCGCCGCGCAGCATCAAAAGCCTGGAGGGCGATCCGGCGCTGAAGATCGTCACGGTTCCGGACACGACGTGCCACTGGCTCAGCATGAACACCAGCAAGGCGCCGTTCGATAAGCCGGCGGTGCGACAGGCGGTGAACTACGTCATTCCGATCCAGGCGATCATCCCCAGTGTCCTGTTCGGCTATGGCGCGCAGATGAAAAGTCCGTTGCCCAGCCTGACGCCCGGCTATGACGCGACATTGTCGCCGTACAAGTACGACATCGCCAAGGCCCAGGCGCTGATGCAGCAGGCGGGCCTGGGCGGAACGCCGATCCCGATCGAGTTCGCGGTGCGTGTCGGCTGGCAGCCGCATGAGGAGGCGGCGGTCTGGATCCAGCGGGAACTGCAGCGTATCGGCTTCGCGGTGAGCATCGTGAAGGAGACCGACGCGACGTTCCGGCAGATGGCCAGCCAGGGCAGCCACCACCTGTCGATCGAGACCTGGCAGTCATGGATCAACGATCCGTTCTACCATCTGTATTTCAATTTCCACAGCAAGGCCAAGACGACGAACACCTCGTTCTATGCCAATCCGGCGCTGGATCAGATCATCGATGCGAATATGTTCGAGGAAGACCAGCCGAAGCGCCTTGCCGCCGCCAAACAGGCGCAGAAGATTCTGATCGACGACGGGGTCTGGGGTTTCCTGTGGTACGACAACTGGACCCGGGTGATGCGCGCCGACCTTGTCGGGATCGAGAAGCGTTGGGACACGTTCGAACGCTTCCGCGCGATGAAACTGGCCTGAGACGGTCCGGACGCGGCGCGCGATGTCATTTGGCTGGTATGTTCTGAAACGCTTGGCTCTGGTCATCCCGACATTGTTCGGCGTGACGCTGATCAGTTTTCTGCTGACCGTGCTGTTGCCGGGCAATCCCGCGCTGGTGAAGGCAGGCCCGTTCGCGACGCCGGCTTATGTCAAGGAAGTCGAGCATCAGATGGGGCTGGACCGCCCGGTGCCGGTGCAATACGAGCGTTATATGCTGGGGCTGGCGCATGGCGACCTGGGGGAGAGCGCCGCGACCGGCCGCCCGGTGCTGCAGGATTTTATGCAACGTTTGCCGGCGACGCTTGAACTGACGCTCGCCAGCCTGCTTCTGGCGATTATTTTCGGCGTTCCGCTGGGCGTCGTTTCGGCGCTGCACCGGGAGAAGCTGATCGATCATTTCGGCCGCGTGATCGCCGTCGCCGGTGTCGCGTTACCGAGCTTCTGGACCGGGCTGCTGCTGATCTATGTGTTTTTCTACCTCCTGGGCATTGCACCGCCGCCGCTTGGCCGGCTTGCATCCGACATCCCGCCGCCAACCCACCTGACCGGACTCTATGTCGTGGATTCGATCCTGACCGGCAACGGACCAGCGCTGTGGTCCAGCCTGGCGCATCTGGCGCTGCCTGCGTTCACCTTGGCGATCAGCATCATGGCGCCATTGGCCCGCATGGTGAGGTCGACGATGCTGGAGACACTGGTGTCCGATTACGTGAAGGCGGCGTGGGCCGCCGGGCTGCCGGCACGCCGGATCATCTATGGTGACGCGCTGCGCAATGCATTGATTCCGGTCGTCACGACGCTGGGCGTGCTGTTCGGCTTCCTGATGGCCGGTAATGCCGTGGTCGAAAGCGTGTTCGCCTGGCCCGGCATCGGCAACTATGCAGTCACCGCGCTGATGACCAAGGATTCCGCCCCGATCCAGTCGTTTGTTTTGTTCGTTGCCGTTATGTACGTGGTGGTGAATTTTGCCGTGGACGTCGCTTACGGGCTGGCCGACCCGCGCATCCGGCTGAGCTGATGGCAGACATGGGGTCGCCTGATGGTTCGTTGGCCCGCCGCATGGCGTTTCCCGCGCTGCGATTGGCGCGGCGGAACCCCGTTTCGTTCGTTGCAGCGGTCGTGTTGCTGCTGCTGGTGGTGATCGCCGTGCTGGCGCCGTGGATCGTGCCGTTCGGGCCGGACGACACGGACCCGACAACTGCCTTGGCTGGACCTTGCTGGCCGCATCTGTTCGGCACCGACATATATGGCCGAGACGAGTTGTCGCGTATCCTCTATGCGGCGCGCGTCGATCTGGCGGTGCCGCTGGCATCGACCGCGATCGCCCTGCTGATTGGTTGCGCGATCGGCATGCTGGCAGGGTATCGGGGCGGCTGGCTGGATATGCTGGTCATGCGGGCAGTGGACGCGGTGCTGGCGTTCCCGGCCCTGGTGCTGGCCATGGGCCTGGCGGCGGCATTGGGCAACGGCCTGGGAAGCCTGATCGTCGTGATTGCAATCACCCAGGTGCCGACCTATCTGCGCCTGATGCGGGCCGAAATCCTGCGCGCGCGGGAGATGGAATATGCCGAGGCAGCGGTGACGATCGGCAATCCGGTGCGCCGCATCCTGCTGCTGCATCTGCTGCCGAACTGCATTCCGCCGCTGATCGTGCAGGCGACACTCGCCACCGGTTTCGCGCTACTGACCATGGCGACGCTGTCGTTTCTGGGCTTGGGCATCCAACCGCCGGCGAGCGAATGGGGTGAGATGACCGCCGAAGGCGCCGGCCAGATGGTCACCGGGGAATGGTGGCTTTTCGTGTTCCCGGGGCTGGCGATCATGGTGGCGGTGCTGTCGTTCAACCTGATCGGCGATGCGGTGCGTGACATCCTGGACCCAAGGATGCGGGGGGTGCGATGAGCCTGCTGGAGATCGAGGACCTCGTCGTGCATTTCGATACCGATGCCGGTCCAGTGCAGGCGGTGGATGGGGTCGGGCTGAACGTCGAGGCGGGCGAGATCATCGGCCTGGTGGGCGAGTCGGGTTCCGGCAAGTCGGTGACCGGCCTTGCCATCCTGGGCCTGATCCGTCCGCCGGGCCGAATCGTGCGCGGCGCCGTCCGTTTCGAGGGCAACGATATTGTCGGCATGACCGAGGCGCAGCGGCGCGGCTATCGCGGGCGCCGGATCGCCTTGGTGCCGCAAAGCCCGCGCACGTCCCTGAACCCCGTCATTACAGTCGGCGAGCAGATCGCCCGATTGAGTCGGTTGCACGGCGGCGCCTCCCGCGGCGATGCCATGAAGCGGGCGATTTCACTTATGGAGCAGGTCGGTATCCCGGATGCGGGCGCCAAGGCCAGGCAATACCCGCACCAGCTTTCCGGCGGCACCTGCCAGCGAATCATGGTCGCCATGGCCCTGACGAGCGAGCCGCGCCTCCTGATCGCCGATGAACCGACAACCGGCCTGGACGTGTCGATTGCCGCGCGCATCCTGGACCTGCTGCGCGACGTTTGCGTCCGAACCGGCAGCAGCATCATCCTGATCACCCATGACCTTGGCGTTGTCGCGGAAACCTGTGACCGGGTCGCGGTGATGCATGGCGGGCAACTGGTGGAAGCGGCGGCAGTGCGCGATCTGTTCCGCCATCCGTCCCATCCGTACACGCGTGCGTTGGTAGCGTCGATCCCGCGTATCGACGCGGATATCGAATTGATGCCGATACCGGGTGCGGTGCCATCGCTGCTTCGCCCGCCGCCGGGATGCCGGTACGCCGGCCGGTGTGATCTTGTTATGGGCCGGTGTCGGATCGCCCGGCCGCCGCTGGTGACCATCGGAGCCGGACACATGGCTGCCTGCTTTGCCACGGGTGCGCCCTGATGTCCGCGCTGCTGGAGGTCGAGGACCTCGCCAAGTACTTTCCGATGAAACGGTTGGGTGGCGCCGGCCGGATCGTGCGAGCGGTCGACGGCGTCAGTCTGACGATCGGCGCCGGCAAGACGTTCGGATTGATCGGCGAATCAGGATGCGGCAAGTCCACGCTCGGCCGTTGCATCATGCGCGTCATCGAACCGAGCCGCGGGGCCGTCCGGGTGGAAGGCGTGGACCTCGCCGCGCTAAGCCCGGCCAACCTGCGGGCGATGCGCCGACAGGTGCAGATGGTGTTTCAGGATTCCACGGCGGCACTCAATCCCCGGATGACGGTGCGCCGCATGGTCGAAGAGCCGTTGCTGCTGCATTCGACGTTCGATCGGGCGGAACGGCGAGATCGGATCGAGCACGTTCTGGAGCAGGTCGGATTGGGGACCGACCTCGCGGATCGCTACCCCCATGAACTCTCCGGCGGCCAGAAGCAGCGTGCCAACATCGCACGCGCGATCGTTGCCCGTCCGCGCCTGGTGGTGCTGGATGAGCCCACCTCCGCACTCGACGTGTCGCTGCGGTCCCGGATCGTTTTGTTGCTGGAGCGGCTGCGGGAAGAGCTCGATCTGGCCTACTTGTTTATCTCCCACGACATCGCGACGGTGAAGTATCTCTCCGAACGAATCGCGGTGATGTATCTTGGGGTGATCGTCGAGCAGGGGAGCGCCAGGGAAATCATCGGCAATCCACGCCATCCGTACACGCGCGCCCTGATGTCGGCGGTCCCCATCCCTGATCCGGACATACGGCCGAATCGTTTTGTTTTGCGCGGAGAGGTGCCTGATGCCGCGATCACGGTGCGAGGTTGCCGGCTGCTGGGCCGGTGTCCAATGGCGGCGTCCGTCTGCACCGAAGCCGTCCCTGTTCGCGAGATATCGCCTGGACACTTCGTCGCCTGCCACATGGTGTGATACCGGCTGGCGCTCGCGCCGACCGGTATCAGAGTCGCGTTCCGCGTTCCGCCCCTGCCAACCCGGCGCGCCTATCGGCCGCCTGCTCTGCCCTGGGTGCCTGGTATCGCGCATCAGTGAAGCGCGATACGTCGTGTTAAGCTTGAAGTATCCGATGAACGCGACGGTTCGTGGTCGCGGTGCGGCTCACGCTTCTCGGCGATCGGATACTAGAGCCTTTTCCGTTCGCATTGGCTCGCCGAATCGGCTCTAGCACATTGTTTTAGCGAGCATCTTCACCCGCTCAGGTATGCAATCTGAGCGGGATCTGCTCTAATCGGTTGAGCCGAATGGCGCTGTACGCGACGGGGTCGCTGATTGCTGTGCCTCGTATGGCGTTGATGATCCCCCCAAGCCCTGCCTGTCGGGATGCCGGGCGAGCGCCAGGTCTTCCGGCAGCATATGCATCCGATCGAGCGTTTGGTTCAGCACGTGCAATTGCCTTTGCAACGCCGGTCGCCGGGTCTCTGGCAAGGTGGTGGTCAGATCGTCAATCATCGCGTAAAGGCGTCGGGCAATCTGGAAATTCGATGCCCCGTACAGGCGAATTTCGCTGAACGCCAGTTCGACGAAGTCGTCCCAGTTCGGCGTTGGCAGGATCACGCGAAGGGCGCCCTGATCATCGTACACCGCGTCATCGTGCAGGTGGCGGCGGCCGACGACGCGGAGCAGGCGATGGACCTGGTCGAGTGCGAGAACCGCCGTGGTGGGGTCGTTGATCGCCTGTGACAGCGCCTTGATCGCGATGTCGACGATGACCCGGAATGCAAATGTGGAGTCCTGCTCAATGGTGCGCTCCGGCCCCAGCGCGACCTGCGCTTGCAAGACATGGTCGCGGAGGGTCGTTGCACTACCGAACAAGCGAAACAGAGGTACCGACGACGCAACGAAATCGCCAACCCGGGGCAGGAACTCGATCACGCCGTCCGCCTTTTGGCCCAACCTGACGAGGGCGTCCAGATTGATCGCCAGAACCACCGCCGAACGCCCGTCGTGGACCACAGTCCTTGCCGGCAGGTCAGGCCTTTGCTGCCGCTGCCGTGGCGAATACGGGTGTCCGATCGCATCTTTGTAGACCGTCTCAATCACGGCAACCCCTCGATCCGCCACGCGTTGGCAGATCGCCGTGGGTCGCAGCAGCCGAGCGGTGTAGTCGATCAAGAACAGGAAGGCCGTTATCGATGCAAGTCCGGCAAGGATCGCGAGCGTAACCACCGCCGCCGGTAGCGCGCCGTCGAGTCGCGACTTCGTTCCGACCGCGAGCAGCAAAGTGAAGACGAACAAGCCGACGGTCCACCGGATCATGTTGTCGCGCAGCAGCATTGTCGCGATGATCCGCGGAGTAAGCTGCGCACTGGCAACTTGAATCGCCACCAGCATCGAGCCGAACGTAAACACCAGGAACGAAGCCGTCAGGGTCTCGATCGTATCCATCGCACCGCTTGCTTCGGCGGCGGTGATCGAAAACCTGGGAGCCCATTGGAGCGAGTTGTCGATGATCGACGTAAATCGAATGCCAATTTGTTCGACCACGATGGCAAGCAGCGGCACGATCCAAAGCGATGATCGCAGATAACTCTTAATTACATACGAACGGTTCCAGCCCATGTGGCCTGTGCTCGTTTTCCTCGGACGCCAGTATCAGGAACCCGCCGGTCCTATCTCGGTCCCGACTTTTTTCTGATCAACAGGATTGGAATGACGCCGGGCATCAAGTTCCTGGACGGTTCGCCGCGCCTGATAAAGTAAGTTTGTCGAAGCGGCCCCGCGCCCGTGAATCTTTGACTCGAGAACCAGGATTTCCAAACCATCGCTTCGGATCTCCTCCCTGCCCTGCTCCCGAAAGCCACTGTTCAGTGCTCTGCCATTTGGCGTCAGAGCCGAAATTCGACACCGGTCCAGGCACAGAACAGGTCGTGCCATGACCGAGGGGCTGAAATTTCTAACCTGGCTTGTACGTGGTGATCTTTGATCCCTGCAGTGTCAGGCCAGCCATAAGACCTTTTTGTCCGAAAGGTATGGCGATGACGTCGTGCGATAATGTGGAACTGTCCACCTGTGCGCCCGCGCCTTTATCGATTATCGCCACATTTGGATCGGTGCCCACCGACCAGCCATCACTATTGTCGAGAAATTTCAGAGCTTTTTCGTCCATGAAGAACAGAGCATAACTAAACCATTGCACACCGGCCTGCAGGCCAAACGACGCCGCGGCGATTGAATAATACTGGCGAGTCTTGTCCCTTACCGTCAGCACGCCTTTGCCGCCTTGCCCCCCGAAGATGAAACCTGCTTTCACGATCTTCGGAAAGACAAGAACGCCAACGGCCTTGCGTCCGAGTTCCGCTCCACGCGGGTAATCGGCATAAAGTTGATGGAGCGCCTCATTCGCATTCCGCTGTATCTCGGCCGCCTCGGATTCAGCGAAGGCCACTTTGGCACCGGACAGCACGACCGGTGCCACGGCGACAACCGCCTTTATTACGCCTCGCCTTGTCGATCTCATGACCGTTCTCCTTATGGACAGTTTCTTGGATGAATGGAGAGCCTCGTTAATCGTCGTTAAACTAGCAAGACCTCGGCAACTGCGTGGCGGCACGGGTAGCTAGTCGTGCGAATGCCGTACCTGGCAAGCCCGCCCCGGCACCTAATAGGGGGGTGGCGAGACGTAGCCAGGCGGATAGGTCGGTGGAGGAGCCACATAGGTAGGGGAACTGGCCGCTGATGTCGCCGCCGCGCCCACCACGGCACCAACCGCGACCCCCGCGGCAACGCCGCCCCAGCTTGGCCCGCTGTTGTAGTCGCCGTAGCAGCAGCCGCCGCCCCCGCTGACGTTCACATTCCGATTTGCGTTCACGTTGACATTTCGGTTCGCACTGGCGTTGCGGGTTTGCGTATTCGATACATTCCGATGGAAGTCACCGCTATTGAATCCGCCGCTGTTGGCCCCGCCCCGCCCGCCGCCCGCACGCTGCGCACCGCCGCCACGCTGACCGCCGCCGCCACGCGTCCGGTTCTGTATAAGGATCACTGCGCCATCATCGGGGCGAGCCGCGCTGTCGACCGAGCCCCGGACGTGCTTGGGCCCGATTGGGGTCACCGGCGCCGCCATGGCGCCCCCCGCCAAAACCATAGCAGCCGCCAACGCCAGCATGATTGTTCTACACATGTCAGTGGGCCAAATACTTGGCTTGAAGCGCCTTGAAGTCCTCAAGGGCCTGAGGACAAGTCTTATGGTCGAAGTCATGCCCCATGCCGTAGCCAAACGAGCCGCTGAAAACGAACGCGGCCTGCAATCCAAAATGCAGGCTTACTTGCGTTGCGAGGTCGATCGCGGCCTGGCCGACTTTCGGCTGGTCCGGTTCGGGGGAGCAGACAAACGCCTCGCCGGTCATCACGCCAATCTTGCGGATACCGGTCATGAATGCCTCGTCCGCATCGCTCCCTTTCTTCGGCGCGGTGTCCGCGAACGCCGGAACGACCAAAATTGCCGACAAAAGGCAGACCCCGAGACCTGTTTGCATTGCTTTCCCCCGGATCATATTGGAGCCGTCTAAAGCTCGGTCGCCGCAGTGTCCGTGACGGTTGCCTGCAAATCTGCTCATTGAAATGCGAAGCGCAGGGATGAATGGAAACCACAAAACGCCACGAAAGCAAGGGCCAACTTAATTTATTGTTATCCGTGGGCCGAGTACAACGACCACGTGATGAACTACAGGGCGCTGAACCACTTCTACGCTCCCGCGGCGCCTGAGCGGCTCCGTTGCACGCCCACACGCGTGCATCATAGGAGGGACACGGCGGGCGCTGGGGGGTCAAGCCACGCCCAGATCCAGCACGTTCATTGTACGATAAGCGATCAACCGCTCCTCGTCGGTCGGGATGACCCACACGGGAACGCTGGAGATGTCGGCACTGATACGCCCCTCGCCACGCGCGTTTCGCTCCGGGTCCAGTATCATTCCCGTCCACCGGCACCCTTCGACAACCTCGGCGCGGGTCGCGCGATCGTTTTCGCCGATGCCACCGGAAAATACCAAAGCGTCTATTCCGCCCAGGGCCGCGATCAAGGATCCGGTCTCACGGACGATACGGTACACAAACAGTTCGATCGCCTCCCGCGCCGATGCATCGGATGAGGCGCGTAACGTACGCATGTCCGATGAAATACCGGAGACACCGAGCAGGCCGGATTGCCGGTAGATCAGGTCCTCGATAGCGGCGGCGTCCATCTGATGCGCCTGCATCAGATAGAGAATAACGCCCGCATCGAGCGCGCCGCAGCGCGTTCCCATCATCAACCCGTCGACCGCGGTGAAGCCCATTGTGCTCGTGACGCTGCGGCCTTCATGGATGGCGCACAGGCTTGCGCCATTGCCGAGATGCGCCATGACAATGCGCCCTGACGCAACCTCGGGGCACAATTCGCGCAGCCGCGATACGAGATACTCGTAAGACAGGCCATGGAAGCCGTATCGCCGAACGCCCGTTTCGCTGAAGCGGCGCGGCAGCGCAAAAGACTGGGCAATGTGACTCTGGGTGCGATGGAAAGCCGTGTCAAAGCATGCAACCTGGGGAATATGCGGCGCCGCGTGGAAAATGGTCCGGATCGGCGCCAGATTGTGCGGCTGGTGCAACGGGGCCAGCGGCACAAGCTTCGATAGTTCATCCAGCAGGTCGGCGGTCAATCGGATCGGCGTATTGAATTTCACGCCACCGTGCACGATGCGGTGCCCTATACCCATGACCGGTGTTCCGGAAACAAGTCTCGCGCCCGTGGTCAGTATCTCACGGGTCGCGGCATCATGATCGAAACCATCGGCCGGCCACGTCTGTTCGGCCACCGTTGCGCCTTGGGCGTTTCTAACCTTGAGGCGCGGCGCGACGCCGATCCCCTCGATCTGCCCACGGAACAGAATGTCGGCGTCGCGTGACGCCTGGCAAATGGCGAACTTGACGCTGGAAGATCCAGCGTTGATGACAGCAATACTGCCGGTCATGGTCAATTCTCCCCCTTGTCGTCGCATCACGCGACGATGTTGGCTCCCCCATCGACATAGACCGTGCCCCCGGTGATGCGCCGGGCAAGCGAAGTGGCGAGGTAGGCACAGGCGAAGCCGACATCCATGACATCCACGAGTTCACCAAGCGGCGCCTTCTGCGCGGCCTCGTTCAGCAGAATTTCGAAGTCCTTCAAGCCCGATGCGGCCCGCGTTTTCAGCGGACCGGGGGAGATGGCATGAACCCGTATTCCTCGGGGTCCCAGTTCGTAGGCCAGGTAACGGCAGGCCGCTTCCAACGCTGCCTTGACCGGCCCCATCACGTTGTAATTTGCAACGACACGGTTGGCGCCGTAGTAGCTCATCGCGAACATCGTGCCGCCATCGGTCATCAGCGGCGCCGCTAGTTTGGCCATCCGAATGAAGGAGTGACACGAAACGTCCATCGCCTTCGCGAACCCGTCGGCTGAACAGTTCAGCAGGCCGCCCTGCAGGTCGTCCCTGGGCGCGAAGGCGATGGAGTGCACAAGGATGTCCACCCTGCCCCACTCCGAACGGATGCGATCGAATATGGCTTCCAATTGCCCAGGTACGGACACGTCCAGCGCACCGGTTATCGACGCCCCGAGTTGTTGCGCCAGTGGCTCGACATACGGTCGCGCCCGCTCATTCAGCCAGGTGATCGCCAGGTCCGCGCCCACGGTCCGAAAGGCATTCGCGCATCCGTACGCGATCGACTGGTCGTTGGCCACGCCGACAACCAGGGCTTTGCGGCCGGCAAGCACCTGCCTGATCTGTCCGTCGTCCATGAAATCACCTTCAACGAATGGATTCGGATACCGATTTGCGCCGCGCCGCCACGATCAGAACCGCAACGGCGCACGACGCGAGCCGCGTGAGCAGAGAATCGGCCCGGCTGGTCAGAATGATCGGTACGCGTGCACCGAGCACGATGCCCGCGGCATCGGCCTGGGCGAGAAACGATAGGCTTTTGGCGAGCATGTTGCCTGCCTCCAGGTCGGGCACCACGAGGATGTTCGCGTGCCCGGCCACCGGCGAAACAATCTTCTTGATGGCGGCCGCTTGCGGGCTGATCGCATTGTCGAGTGCAAACGGCCCATCCAGCAGGGCGCCGGTGATTTGCCCACGCTCCGCCATCTTGCACAACGCCGCGGCTTCGATTGTGGAGGGCACTTTGGCGCTGACGGTTTCCATCGCACTGAGAATCGCCACCCGCACCTGCGGTACACCCATGGCATGAGCCAGATCGATCGCGTTTTGAACAATATCGACCTTTTCATCCAAGGTCGGTGCGATGTTGATTGCGGCATCCGTAATGATCAGCGCATCGGCGTGATTGGGCACGTCCATGATGAAGCAGTGGCTAATCCGCCGGGCGGTGCGAATGCCGGCGTGGCGTGACACCACGGCGGCCATCAGTTCATCGGTATGGAGACTGCCCTTCATCAGTGCCTCGGCGCGCCCGGCCGTCACGAGTTCGACCGCCTTCGCCGCGGACGCATGGCTATGTTCCGCGTTCACGATCTCCATTCCGCCAATATCCAGGCCGGCACTCTCGGCGGCAAGACGGATGCGCTGCTCCGGACCGACAAGGATCGGCTCGATCAGCCGCAACCGAGCGGCTTCGATGCTGCCCTGGAGCGAAACATCGTCGCAGGGGTGCGCGACGGCCACCTTGATGGTGGGGTTCGCCTGCGCTCGCTTGATCAGGCGCTCGTATTTGTCATGCACGATCGGTGTGCGTGGTTCCGGCGTATCAGGCATGCGCGCTCTCCGCTTTGCTGACTTTTTCCGGCTTGACATCGAAGGCCGCCTCGACCCGAGCCAGGCGGCGCCTGGCCTCGTCGGACAAATCGCCGCGTGCGGCGAGGATTCGATGCAGCGCATCCAGTGCCGCCTTGCGCTCGGTCACGTCCGTGCCCAGAAGTTTTGGCAGAGCGGTCAAGGCTCGCTCCGCATCAAGACAGACGAGCAGGTATTGTTCCCGCATCATCGCCTTGAACTGGCTGTCGCTTATTCGCTGGTGGGCGGGACGCGATGCACGGATCAGCTTGAGCACGCTGAAGCCACGCTCATCGATGCTGCCTTCCGGCAGGCGAATGTAGACCAGGGCGCGCAGCGTGGCCTCGGTTAGGCCCCCGGCGTCGAAGCGGTGCTCCAAATCCGACCGTAGGCGGGTTGCTTCGGCTTCCCGGACGAGATCGCGCTCGATCTTATGCTGCGGCTCACCGAGTCCGACCAGGGCCTGCAGCAACGGCGAGCCATAGGTGTTCAGGAACACCGCCTCCGTCATGGCATCCCGGTATTCGCCGATGGCCTGCAGGTAGGCGGTGACCCAGGACGACATTGCATTCTCGATTGCTCGCAAGGGATTGTCCTCGCTCACCGGTTGGCGCGTCGCGCGGACAGACTCCGCAAGTGCCTGAACAGGCTGCATCGCAGGGTTCCGATCGGAGAACATCGCGAAGCGCAGCCGGTTGGGATGTGTCGCGCGCAACGTTTCGGCCGCGGATTGGGTCACCGCCATGCGCACGGCTGGGGCGGCAAGGGTCCGATAAAGCCCCAGGTTGATTTGCGAGACCCGGGCCGCCGTGGCAAACCGCTTGTCGTCGTCGGCGTCATTGCCGCCCAGCGCGCGGATGTTATCCAGCGTGCGGGTCTCGAGACGGAACAGGTACTTGCCGTCCAGAAGTTCGGGATTGACGGTATTTTCGTCAATGTCGGTTATGACTGCTTCGTACAGGCCGGGCGGCAGGACGTCGATCAGTTCCATGCACGAGACGAACTCGCCATGCTCCCTGGTGGCGACCTTGCCCGACACGAAGATCCCCAGGTGCCCTATGCTATGGTGCATCGTGTAGACGATGGTCTGGCCGTTCATGACGATTTCCCGCTCGTCGTCATAGAGGTCGAGAATCCAGTCCAATGCCTGCTGGGGTGGCGTAATATTATCGCCCCATGAGCAGAACACGATGATCGGCGCGGTGATATTGCGAAGATCGATGCGAACGCCGTCCGAGGTGCGGATCTGGCCGGTCGACAGGCGATTGCCGACGAACAGGTTGTCGGCGATCCACTGCATCTCCTCGGCGTTCAGCAGGACGGGACTTCCCCACCAGGTCTCGAAGTCCAGGAAGCGCTGACGTTCGGTATCGACATTAGCATAGACGTTATGAGCCTTGCTCCAGTACGTGTTGGCAGGATTGAGCGATTCGAAGTTGGCCACCAGATGGGCGCCGTCAAAGATCCCGCAGCCCAGGTCGCCGGATAGCGCGGTCAGCCAGGTGCCCCCCAGCAGCCCCCCCAGGTAGCGCAACGGGTTCTTCCCATGCACGCCGGCCCAGTATGACAACGGCGAACCGGCCAGCATGATCGGACCGGTCTGGCCTGGGTCCATCGCCGCCATCATCATAATCTGCCAACCCGCCTGGCAGTTGGCGATCACCATGGGCTTTCCCGTTGCCTCCGGATGACGTTCTGCCACGTCCGCAACGAACGCCGCTTCCGCGCGACAGACGTCTTCGATCGTCTGGCCCGGCACTGGGTTTGGCAGGAAGCCGATGAAGTAGCAGGCGTGACCGGCCGCCATCGCCACGCCGATCTGGCTGTCGTGCTTCATTCCGCCGATGCCAGGACCGTGTCCCGCACGAGGGTCAACAACGATGATCGGTGCCCTTGTGGGGTCAATCCTGACGCCCGGGGGCGGAATGATTCGTGCCAGTGCGTAGTTCACGGGTCGCGCGAGCGTGCGTCCATCCCGCACCAGCTCGGCCCCGAAGGTGAGCACGTGCGGAACCTCCTTGGCGCTGTGCTCCAGGTATATGTTTCCGCGCTGGCGCAGGATATCGAGAAACAGCACCGAGCGTTGCCACGCGTCCAGCCAATATTCCTGAACGGCGCGAGCATCCGGCCAATTTAGCATGCGAAACCTCCTGCACGTGCTTGTTTCGACAACAGAGCATTAGCGACGCGAACTGCTGTTTGGAGACCTTGCCGGAACCCGCAACAGTCCAATGCCGTTGATGCGTTTTCGGAACACTATTTGGTTACGACAGTTCCGCTTCATGGGGATGAATGACCGCCCGGAAGACTATGATCAGCATCGACCGGTCGGCATTGATCCAGATCAAGCCAGGACAGCCGCATGGTCTATGCGGATTCGGCAAAGAGCGATCGTGGTCTA
>DATARX010000131.1:0-25611 GCA_036263955.1 Rhodopila sp. | reverse complement strand
GACAAGATGGACGGTGCAGCCGTGCAGTTTCACACCGGCCGCCAGCGCCCGGGCGTGGGTGTTCAGGCCGGGGAAGGCGGGCAACAGGCTGGGGTGGACGTTCAGCATGCTGCCGGCCCAGGCATCGACCAGGAACGGGGTCAGCAGGCGCATATAGCCGGCGAGGCAGAGGATCTCGACGCCGGCGGCGTGCAGCATGGCGTCGATCGCGGCTTCGTGCGCGGGTCGGTCGCGGCCGAATGTCCGGTGATCGATGGCTTCGGCGCGGATGCCGGCCGCGCGGGCGATGTCCAGGCCGGGTGCATCCGGGCGGTTGGAAAGCACCAGCACGATCTCCGCCGGGTAAGTGGGATCGCGGGCGGCCGAAATCAGCGCTTCCATGTTCGAGCCGCGGCCGCTGATCAGGATGGCAGTACGGCGTTTCACGCCAGCCAGCCGGCTGGGAGGTCGATCCGGATCGTGGCGGGGCCGCTGCCCGCCTCGATCAGCCCGATGCGGGTCACGGTTTCGCCTTCGGCTTGCAGGATCGCGGTGGCGGCGTCGGGATCGGCGACGACCAGGACCATGCCGATGCCGCAGTTGAACACCCTCAGCATCTCGCTGGCGTCCACCTGCCCGGTACGCGCGAGCCAGGCAAACACCGGGGGCACCGGCCAGGTTGGGGTCAGCGCCGCGACGGTGTTGTCGGGGAGCACACGGGGCAGGTTGCCGGGCAGGCCGCCACCGGTGATGTGGGCCGCGGCTTTCAGCAGTCCGGCACGGTGCAGCGCAAGCATCGCCTGGACATAGATCCGGGTCGGCGTCATCAGGGCCTGGCCGAGGGTCTGGTCCGGCGCGAACGGGGCGGGGTCGGTCCAGGCCAGCCGGCTGGCCTCGACGACGCGGCGAACCAGGGAAAACCCGTTGGAATGGACACCCGAACTGGCAAGACCCAGTAGCGTGTCGCCGGCGGCGATAGAGCGCGGCAAGAGATTTCCGCGCTCCGCGGCGCCCACCGCAAAGCCGGCAAGGTCGTAGTCGCCGTCGGCATACATGCCGGGCATTTCGGCGGTCTCGCCGCCGACCAGGGCGCAGCCAGCCTGCTTGCAGCCGCTGGCGATGCCGGCGATGACCGCCCTCGCCTGCTCCACCGACAGCTTGCCGGTGGCGAAATAGTCCAGGAAGAACAACGGGTCCGCGCCCTGCACCACCAGATCGTTGACGCACATCGCCACCAGGTCGACGCCGACGGTATCGTGAAGGCCGGTCTCGATGGCGATTTTGAGCTTGGTGCCCACGCCGTCGGTGGTGGAAACCAGCACCGGATCGGCGAAGCCGGCGGCTTTCAGGTCGAACAGCGCGCCGAAACCGCCCAGTCCGCCCATCACGCCAGGCCGCGTGGTGGCCCGGGCGAGCGGCTTGATCGCATCGACCAGCGCGTCGCCAGCCTCGATATCCACGCCGGCGGCGCGATAATCCAGTCCGCCGGTGTTGCTGGCCGGAGGCCTGCCTTGGTGATCCGCGGTGGTCATGGCACCCTCATTGTCGTACGGCGGTCAGTGGTGGGGGGCACAGAAACCATGGGCAGGCCATCGATTGCAATCCACTGGATCGGGATGCTACCGCATGCCTGATCGCCCGTCAGGTGAACCCGGGGCGACCGCGGGCTTAGTGAACCCAGCCAACATCATCACCTTCTTGCGGTTGTGCGCCGTGCCGCTGGCATTCTGGCTGGTGCTGGTGCACCGGATCGGCGACGCGTTCTGGCTGTTCGTGGCGGCCGGGCTGTCCGACGCCTTGGACGGATGGCTGGCGCGACGGTACGGCAGCAACGCGGTCGGCGCGCTGATGGACCCGGTGGCGGACAAGGCGCTGCTGGTTACGATGTACATCACACTCGCCGCGGTGGGGGTGCTCCCGGCATGGCTGGCGATCCTGGTGGTGTTCCGCGATCTGGTGATCGTCGGCGGCGTCGTTGTGTTCGCGGTAATAGGACATGCGGTGAAGATCCGCCCGTTGTATATCTCCAAACTCAATACCGTATTGCAGATCGTATTGATTGGGATCAGCCTGTTGCAAGGCGGATTTGGCCTGGGATTGCCGGGCCTGGCCATGGTGTTGACCTGGTGCGTCGTGACCACCACCCTGGCATCCGGTGCCGCGTATGTCTGGAAAACAGCCCGAGGGGAATAAGGTGCCGGCCGCGGACCAGGATCCATATATCGCCCACACCGAGGCGCGGACCGAAACCGTGCCGCTACAGGTGCCCGTCCCCGTGTTCCATCATGCAACCCGAGCGCAGCGATTCGCGCTGATCATCGGGCTGTTGGTGGCATCCTGGCTGGCGCTCCAGTTGTTCGCCTCGGTGCTGGCGCCGTTCGTGGCGGCGGCGGTCCTGGCCTATGCGCTCGACCCGCCGACGACGCACCTGACCCGGCTGGGCCTGCCGCGCGGGATGGCGGCGCTGCTGATGATCATCGGCGTGATCGCCGGGGTGCTGCTGTTCGCATTGCTGCTGTATCCGCTGGTCATCGTGCAGATCGGTTTGCTGGTGAACCGAATCCCGCAATACGCCACGCTGTTGCAAGGCTGGGCTCGGGAAGTCCTCACGGGTCTGCAGGAGAATTTCGGGCCGGAGGTGGTTAACGACAAACTGCGCGACCTGGTCAGTGGCCAGGCCGGATCGATGCTGAGCATCCTGCTGTCCACCGTCACCGGCCTGATCGGGAGCAGTTTCGCTATTTTCAACCTGCTGTCGCTGGCGGTGGTGACGCCGGTGGTGGGGTTCTACCTGTTGCGCGACTGGCCGAAGGTCACGCGGATGGTCGATTCGTGGCTGCCTTACCGTTACCGCGATGTCATCCGGGCGCAGGCACGGGAAGTGGACCGAATCCTGTCGGCGTGGGTGCGCGGACAAGCGCTGTGTTGCCTGCTGCTGGCGTTGTATTATGCCGCCAGCCTGACCGTGGCGGGGCTGGATCTGGGGCTGATCGTCGGGCTGATGGCCGGCGTGCTGTCGTTCATTCCCTATGTTGGCTCGATCGCCGGTGGAGTGACCGCGATCGGCCTGGCGCTGGCGCAGTTTCCACATTGGCGGGGGGTGGCAGTGGTAGGCTGCGTGCTGGTCATCGGCCAGATCCTCGAAGGTTATGTCATCTATCCGCGATTCCTGGGCGATCGGGTGGAGCTACCGGCGGTGTGGGTCATTTTCGCGCTGTTCGCCGGCGGAGCGGCGTTCGGCTTCCTGGGCGTGATGCTGGCCGTGCCGGTGGCGGCGACCATCGGTGTGCTGGCGCGATTCTGGCTGCGGCGCTATCTGGCCAGCCCGCTTTACCTGGATCCGCCCTCGGCCTGATGCCGTACGAACGTCTTCAACTGCCGCTGCCGTTCGTGCACCAGCCACGCTTCGATGCACGCGATTTCATGCCGGCCAGGTCCAACCAGGAAACGTTGGCGTGGCTGCGGGAGCGCGACTGGCCGGATCGGCGACTGGCGCTGTTTGGGCCGGAGGGCTGCGGGAAGTCGCATCTGCTGCATATCTGGACGGAGCGGACCGGGGGAACGTTGCTGGCCGGCCAGACCCTGGTTGATCTCGAGGGGATTCCTCCGTCCGGAACATTGGCACTGGATGACGCAGATACCGTGCGCGATGAGCCATTGCTGCTGCATTTGCTGAACACGGCGCGCGACCGGGGTTTGCGGCTACTGTTGTCGGGACGGGCCGCGCCGTCCCGGTGGCCGGTCGGGTTGCCGGATCTGTCCAGTCGCCTGCGGGCGATCACCCCGGTCGAAATCGGCCCGCCCGGCGACGATCTGCTGGCTGCGCTGCTGATGCGGCTGATCGCGGACCGGCAACTGGCTGTCAGCCAGGCGGTGCAGGACTGGCTTCTGTTGCGCCTGCCCCGCTCGCCGGCCGCATTGCGCGAAGCCGTGGCCCGGCTGGACCGGGAAAGCCTGGTGTCCAGGCATGCGATCACGCGCGCTCTGGCGGCGCGGGTGCTGAAGGATTTCGCCCCTGCGGATGCGGATGAAGTTTCAATGTCAGGGGTTGACCCCTCGTCGGAGGGGCACCGCTTCCTGTAGGATGCCGCCTCATCTCGCGAAGGAATCGCACCAATGGTGGTGAAGACCGATGCCGCGGACCTGATGGAGCCGGTGGAAACGGGTGCGGTGAAGCCCGCAGCGGCGAAAAACGGCCGCACCAAACTGGAGCGCAAACCGGCACCGGCGGTCGATCTGACCAGCCCGGACCGGTTCATCAATCGCGAGCTGTCGTGGCTGGACTTCAACCACCGCGTTCTGGAGGAAGCGGAAAATCCGCGCCATCCGCTGCTGGAACGGCTGCGCTTCCTGTCGATCAGTGCATCCAATCTGGACGAATTCTACTCGGTGCGCGTCGCCGCGCTGATCGGGCAGGCGAAGGCGGGCGCGACGTTCACCTCCGCGGACGGTCGCACCGCGGCCCGGCAACTGACTGACATCAAGCTGCGGGCCGAATCGCTGCTGGCCGATCAGCAGCGGATCCTGGGGGAGTCGCTGACGCTGCTGCGCGACGCCGGCGTGGTGCTTTGCCGGACCGATGCGCCGAGCGAGGCGGACCAGGCCTGGCTGGATGCGTGGTTCATGGAGCGGGTGTTTCCTGTGGTGACGCCGCTGGCGGTCGATCCGGCGCATCCGTTTCCGTTCATCTCCAATTTCGGACTGGTGCTGGCGCTGCATCTGGTGCGCGAGAGCGACGGCGTGGCGATGCGCGGGCTGTTGCCGCTGCCCAGCCAGGTCGAGCGCTTCGTGCGCCTGCCGGCTGGAGAAGCGGGCGGGCCGGTGCGTTTCATCCTGCTGGACGACTTGGTCGTGCTGTTCCTGGATCGGGTGTTTCCGGGATTCCGGCTGACCGGTCACGGGCTGTTCCGGGTCATCCGCGACACCGATGTGGAATTCGAGGAAGAGGCGGAGGATCTGGTGCGATCCTACGAGACCGCGCTGAAGCGGCGGCGTCGCGGCCAAGCGATCCATCTGGAGATTGCCGCCGGAATGCCGTCGGAACTGCGCGAACTGGTGATCGACGAGATGGAGGCGGCACCGGACGAGATCCATGACGACCAGGCGCTGCTGGGCCTGGCGGACATGAAGCAGATGATCGTCGAGGACCGCCACGATCTGCAGTTCGCGCCATATACCCCGCGGTTTCCGGAACGCATTCGCGATTTCGGCGGCGACTGCTTCGCTGCGATCCGAGCGAAGGACATCATCGTCCACCATCCGTATGAAAGCTTCGACGTGGTGGTCCAGTTCCTGCGCCAGGCGGCGCGGGACCCGGCGGTGATCGCGATCAAGCAGACACTGTATCGCACCAGCCGCGACAGCACGATCGTCAATGCGCTGATCGAGGCGGCGGAGGCCGGCAAGTCGGTCACCGCGATGGTGGAGTTGCGTGCCCGTTTCGATGAAGAAGCGAACATCCGGCTTTCGAGACGGATGGAAGCGGCCGGGGTACAGGTGGTGTACGGCTTCACCGGGCTGAAGACACATGCGAAACTATCGCTGGTGGTGCGGCGAGAGGCCGGGGCGATCCGGTCGTACGCCCATTTCGGCACCGGAAATTATCATCCAATCACGGCGCGTATCTACACCGACCTCAGCTTTTTTACCACCGATCCGGCCCTAACCCGCGACTCCGCCAGGCTTTTCAACTTCATGACCGGCTACGCGCGGCCGGAAATGATGGAGGAACTGGGCTTTAGTCCACTGACGACACGGACGAAACTACTGGCACTGATTCGTCAGGAGTCAGCGTTCGCACATGAGGGGAAACCGGCGACGATCTGGCTGAAGATGAACAGCCTGACGGATGTGGAACTGATCGATGCGCTGTATGAAGCCTCGGGCGCCGGGGTGAAGATCATGGCGGTGATCAGGGGCATCTGCTGCCTGCGGCCGGGCGTGCCGGGGCTATCGGACAATATCAGGGTCAAGTCGATTGTGGGGCGGTTTCTGGAACACGGGCGCATCTATGCGTTCGGCAACGGCCATCCGCTCCCCAGTCGGCATGCCTGCGTATTCATCAGTTCCGCGGACTGGATGGAGCGCAACATGGACTGGCGTGTTGAATCACTGGTGCCTATTCACAACCCCACAGTCCATGCCCAGGTGCTGGATCAGATCATGGTGATCAACCTGAAGGACTCGCTGCAATCCTGGGAACTGAATGCCGATGGGGCCTGGACTCGGGTCGCGCCCGGACGGAAGCCGGTTTCCGCGCATGACTATTTTATGACCAATCCGTCCTTGTCCGGGCGCGGTTCGGCCTTGCACGGGCCGGCCGTCGCGGCGCCTGTGCCGATCGCCCGTCGGCAGGACCGGGTGACGCAGGACTGATCGATGCTGTTTATCCCGCCTGCCCAACCGATGCCTGATCACGGACCCCGCTGCGGTGTTGTCGATCTGGGATCCAACTCCGTTCGGCTGGTGGTTTATGAGGGCTACACGCGCAATCCGATCTCGATTTTCAACGAGAAGGCGGTGCTGCGGCTCGGCCGGGGGTTGCAAACCACCGGGCGGCTGAATGAGGAGGGCATGGCCCAGGCGCTGACCGTCATGCACCGCTATCATGCGGTGGCGCTGGCAATGGGTGCCAAACCGTTCGAGGTGCTGGCGACCGCGGCGGTGCGCGACGCCGAGAACGGCGCAGCGTTCGTGGAACAGCTGCGCGACCGGCTATCGGGCGTACCGATTCATATTCTGTCCGGGATCGAGGAAGCGGCCTATTCGGCCGACGGCATGCTGTGCGGAATTCCGGCGGCGGATGGCGTGCTGGCGGATATCGGCGGCGGGTCACTGGAAGTGGTGCGGCTGGTGAATGGGACCCGCGGTCCGTCGCAGACACTGAAACTTGGGGTAATCCGGCTGGCGGAGCGCTCCGGCGGCGATCCTGTGCGGGCGCGGGCGATTGCCGAGGCCGATCTTCAGACAGTACCGTGGCTCGGTCAGGCGGCCGGGTCCGATTTATATCTGGTGGGCGGCGCGTGGCGGGCGCTGGCGCGCATTCACATGGCGCAGACCGATTATCCGCTGCAAATGGTCCACCACTACACCATCGGCCGCGAGGAGGCTCGGGACTTGACCGGGCTAATTTCTACCGCGGCGCGGAAGGTGCTGGAACGGCTGCCCGGCGCGCCGCGGCGGCGGATCGACGACCTGCCGTTGGCCGCGGTGGCGTTGCGGCGGCTGCTGCGGGTGACCGGCGTGCGGCGCGTGGTGTTCAGTGCCAGCGGATTGCGCGAAGGCTGGTTCATGCGACGGATGCCGCGGGCGATCCGGGAGCAGGATCCGCTGCTCAGCGCGGCGTGGGAGATGGCGGGGCGATACGGGCGCGATCCGTCCCTGCCACCGGCCTTGGTCGAATGGACGGAGCCGCTGTTTCCGCGGGAAAGCCCGGCGGCGGCGCGGCTGCGCGAGGCGGCGTGCTGGATGTCAGACATCGGCAGCCACGATCATCCGGAATTCCGAGCAGAGCAGTCCTTCTTGCGGGTGCTGCGGCAGCCGGGGGTCGGACTGGACCACCACGCCCGGGCATTTTTGGCGCTGGCCTCGGCGCTGCGGTACGAGGCCGAGTCGGATGCCCCGTTCCTACGGCCGTCCCGGCTGCTGCTGGATATCGAGACCGCCAACCGAGCCGAGGTACTGGGGATCGCGCTACGGCTGGCCTACACGCTGTCGGCGGGAACGAAGGACCTTCTGGCGGGAACAAGGCTGCGAATCGAGGGCGAGCGGCTGGTGCTGCGGCTGCGGGAGAACAGCGGGGTGTTTGCCGGCGAGAGTGTGATCCGCCGGTTGGAGCGGCTGGCTCAGTCTTTGGGACTGCAGGCGGCGGCGGAACCGGACCTGGCAGAGGCGGCGGAGTGCTCCGGCTTGCCCTCGCGGATGAAGCAGGGGAAGTGCGCCAGGTTGTTGTCGAGGCCTATCAGAGATATGTGGCGGTGATCGGCCGCGAGCCGGCGCCGATGCTGGACGATTACGCGGTTCGGATCGCTGTGGGGCAGGCCTGGGTGCTGGAGGACGCCGCCGGGATCGGTGGCGTCCTGGTACTGGAGGACGGGCCGGATTGTTTCTTGCTCGATAATATCGCGGTGCGCCCGGATCGGCAGGGGATGGGTTTCGGGCGGATGCTGCTGGATTTCGCCGAGGCCGAGGCGATCCGGCGCGGCTGGAGTGCGGTCACGCTGTATACCAACGCACTGATGGCAAAGAACATTTCCATCTACTCAGCACGCGGATACGTCGAAACGGCGCGCCGAACGGAAAAGGGATTCGAGCGGGTTTACATGGAAAAGCGGGTGGGATGAGGCCTCCGGCCCGAACGATCCAGCCCCATTACAGCGGCATCCAAGGGGTCATTGGCCGCGATACCACGGCGCCGTCGCCGGCGGCACCGTGCGAACGGAAGCGACGATCGCATCGAGGTCGGCCGGTATCATCCTGGCGCCCCAATCGAGCGGCATGGCGCGAACGCGGCGGGTGCCATCGGGACGGACGCCTGTCACCATTGTTTGCTTGATCAGCGCGCCGGTCCAGTTGCTGATGCCCTGATCCGGATCGACGGCGATATTGCGACTGACGACCACGCTCGCCGGCTTGCCGCCATCCGGCAAGTGGCGGCCGCCGGCGAAGGCGCGGGTCCGGCCTGCGGGTAAGTCTTAGAGCAGATCCCGCTCAGATTGCATACCTGAGCGGGTGAAGATGCTCGCTAAAACAATGTGCTAGAGCCGATTCGGCGAGCCAATGCGAACGAAAAAGGCTCTAGCCGCGGTCGCTCGCTTGAACTCATTGCGAGAACCCCTCCCGGTTGATGCAGATCAAGGAAAACCAAACCCAACGGCCGGCAATTCCCGCTCAGATACGAGAACCAGCGACCACGCGCGGGCTTGGTCGGGACGGCAGTCGACGGGCCGTTCAAGGACAATGCCGGGCAAATACGGGAGAGGATGGCACCATGGCGGCACAGGACTACGACGCAATCCAACGGAATGCGAAATATCAGAAACTGGTCAGGGCGCGATCGTCGTTCGGCTGGACCCTGTCAGCAATCACCCTGGTCATTTACTTCGGATTTATTCTGCTGATCGGTTATGCGCCGAAAGTCCTCGGCATACCGATTGGCGGCAGCGTCATGACAATCGGACTGCCGATCGGGCTGTTCGTCATCGTCTCGGCCTTTGTTCTGGTCGGCATCTACGTGTATCGGGCCAATTCAACCTACGACGGCTTGATCCGCGACGTCATTGAGGAGACCCGCGCATGAACCGGATCAGGATCTTGCTTGCGGCCTTGACGGTCGTGGGCGTCCCCATGCTGGCACACGCGGCGGGTACGATGGAGGGTGGGGCCAGGCAGGCCACCAACTGGTCCGCCATTTCGATGTTTATCGTGTTTGTCTGTATGACACTCGGTATTACTTACTGGGCGGCGAAGCAGACAAAGTCCGCGGCGCAATTCTATTCCGCTGGCGGCGGCATCACCGGCTTCCAGAACGGCATCGCGATCGCCGGCGACTACATGTCGGCCGCCTCATTCCTGGGGATTTCCGGCCTGGTCTACATGTCCGGCTATGACGGGCTGATCTATTCCGTAGGCTTTCTGGTCGGCTGGCCGGTCGTTACGTTCCTGATCGCCGAACCACTGCGCAACCTGGGCAAGTACACATTCGCCGATGTCGCGTCATTCCGGTTGGGGCAGACCGAGATTCGGATCCTGGCCGCTTGCGGGTCCCTGGTGACCGTCGCGTTCTATCTGATCGCCCAGATGGTTGGCGCCGGCAAGCTGATTCAGATCCTGTTCGGGCTGGACTACTGGATGGCCGTGGTCATCGTCGGCGTCCTGATGATCGTCTACGTCACCTTCGGCGGCATGCTGGCGACGACTTGGGTGCAGATCATCAAGGCGGTGCTGCTGCTGTCCGGCGCCACGTTCATGGCGCTGGCGGTGCTGTGGCAATTCGGCTTCAGCCTTGAAGCCCTGTTCTCCAAGGCGGTCGAGGTGCATCCCAAGCACCTCGCGATCATGCAACCTGGCACGCTGGTGTCGAACCCAATTTCGGCGATTTCGCTCGGAATGGCCTTGATCTTCGGCACCGCCGGGCTGCCGCATATCCTGATGCGGTTCTTCACGGTGTCGGACGCCAAGGCGGCGCGCAAATCGGTGTTCGTGGCGACGGGATTGATCGGCTATTTCTACATCCTGACGTTCATCATCGGGTTCGGCGCGATTACACTGGTGGCAACCAACCCGGACTTCCTCGATGCGGCGGTGGTCGCGATCAAGGGGCCGATCGCGGCGATCAAGGGCGGGTCCAACATGGCGGCGATCCATCTTGCCAACGCCGTGGGCGGCAACCTGTTCCTGGGCTTCATCTCAGCCGTTGCCTTCGCAACCATCCTTGCGGTTGTCTCGGGCCTGGCGCTGGCGGGCGCGTCTGCGATCAGCCATGACCTGTATGCGATCGTGATCCGCCGGGGGCGAGCGGACGAACAGCAGGAGATGCGGGTATCGAAGGTGGCAACGATCTGCCTGGGTGTGTTAGCCATTCTGCTGGGTATCGTCTTCGAAAATCAGAACGTTGCGTTCATGGTCGGCCTGGCGTTCTGCATCGCGGCGTCCTGCAACTTCCCGGTTCTGCTGCTGTCGATGTTCTGGAAGGGACTGACAACGCGGGGAGCGATGATCGGCGGGCTGTTGGGGCTGGTGTCGGCTGTCGCCATGGTCGTCGTGTCGCCCGCGGTTTGGGAGCAGACGCTGGGGAACCCCAAGGGCAGCGCGCCCTTCCCGTACGAAAACCCCGCGTTGTTCTCGATGACGATCGCCTTCGTCGGGATCTGGATTTTTTCGATCCTGGACGGAAGCGCCCGAGCGAAGGTGGATCGCGGGGGCTTTGATGCGCAGTTCGTTCGTTGCCAGACCGGCATAGGCGCGAGCGGCGCCTCAGCCCACTGACAGGGAGGTCCCGGACGCGGCCGATCCCGCGTTCGGGACGTATCGCAATGCCGAACGCCTTTGACCCGAACAATCCGCCGTTCGATCGTCTGACACCGCAGGAATTGGAGACGCTGCGCCGGGCGCTCGACATCGGGTATTATCGACCGGGTGAGACGATCATCGCGAAGGGAGCGCCGGCCGAAGCGCTGCTCATTATCATAAAGGGCGCGGTGGAAGAACGCGCGGCGGATGAACTGATCGCCCTGCTGGGACCGAAGGATTCGTTTGACAGCCGCGCTCTGGTTCAGGGCGCAAGCGAAAATGCCTTCGTCGCGCGGGAAGAAACGTTATGCTACCTGCTATCCAGGGTGGTCGCGCTCGATCTTATTCGCGCCAACCCGCGTTTCGCGGCATTCTTCTACCTCGAACTGTCGCGCAAATTGGACGCGATGGCACGGGAGGAGGAGGACAGTCGCGTCGGCACGCTGATGCGCGCTCGGGTGTCCGATATGGTGCTTTCGCCGGCATCCTTCATCGATGCGGACGATACGATCGAAACCGCCGGCCATCGCATGCGGGAAATCGACGGCAATGCCTTGTTCGTGCGCGATGGAGTGCGGATTGGCATCGTCACCGGCATGAACCTGTCGAAGGCGGTGGTGCTGCAGCGCATGCCGATCGACGCCGCGGTACGCGCGATCACACATTTCGATGTGATATCGCTCGCACCGGACGATTTCATCTATTCGGCGCTGATCCTGATGACCAAAAGCAACAAGCGCCGGATCGCCGTCCACGACGGCACCGCCTATATCGGCATCCTGGAGGATATCCGCCTGCTCGGTTTTTTGGCCGGCAACGCGCAGTTGGTCGCCGGCCGGATCGATCGCGCCACGAGCCTGCCTGACCTGACCGTCGCCGCCGGTGAAATCGGTGAACAGGTCCGCCTGCTGCGGCGCCAAGGCCTCAAGGTGGAGTTGATCGCGGAGATCATCTCGGATCTGAACCGGCGGCTGTTCGCCAAGTTGTTCGACCTGATCGCACCGCCAGCCATTCGCGACGGTGCCTGCCTGCTGGTCATGGGCAGCGAGGGGCGCGGTGAGCAAACGATCCGAACGGACCAGGACAATGGGCTGATCCTACGGGCGCCGGTGGACGCAGCGACGCTAGACGGATTCCGCCACGACTTCAGCGCCGCGCTCGAGGGGTTTGGCTTCGCGCCCTGCCCCGGCAATGTGATGGTGCGTAATCCGGATTGGTCGCTTGCGCTGGCCGATTATCTCTTGGCGTTCCGGCGCAGGGTCGCGATGCCAGATGCCAACGCCTACATGGACGTGGCGATTCTTTATGATGCCGTCGCGGTCGCCGGCGATGCGCATCTTCTGGCCGAGGCCAAGGCGGGATTGATTGACGCCGTTCGTGGGCGCAGCGCCTTCATGGTACATTTTGCCAGGGCAACCGACGCGTTTCCGATGCCGATCGGATTTTTTAACAATCTTCTGACGCCAGACGGAAAGGGCGATGCGGTCGACCTCAAGAAAGGCGGCATCTTCACCATCGTGCACGGTATCCGTAGCCTGGCACTGGAACGTGGCCTGACGGAGACCGGCACCGGCCAGCGGATCCAGCGGTTGGTCGAGGCGGGTCTGTTCAACCGTGACTTTGGACGCGAGGTCACCCAGGCGCTGTATCTGCTAATGACATTACGGCTGGACGCGCAACTCGCCGCGGCTGGTGCGGCTGGTGCGGCTGGTGCGGCTGGTGCATTGGTGCATCCGGACCAATTGTCCAGCCTCCAGCGCGATGTGCTGCGCGACGCGTTCCACGTGGTCAAGCAACTTCGTGACATCGTGCGCAGGCACTTCAATCTGAACGCGTTTTGATATGGTCCCGCGGGCAATCAAACGGCTGTTCCATCAGGCCACCATCGGGGACCAGTCGTTCCGCTTCATGTTCAAGCCGGGTCCGCCGAATGAAGTCGTGTCGTTCGATTGCGAGACGACGGGGCTGGATGTGCGGCACGATGATATCGTTACGATCGCCGCGGTGCGGATCCGCGGGAACCGTATCCTGACAAGCGAACGGTTCGAGGCGGTGGTGCGACCCGAAGCCCATATGAATATCGATGCGATCAAAGTGCATCGGCTGCGGGAGATCGATGTCGCGGCAGGATGCCGAATCGAGCAAGCGATCCCCGAATTCCTGCATTTCATCGGTGGCCGTCCGCTGGTCGGATACTATGTCGATTTCGACGTCAGGATGATCGACAAGGACCTGCTCGGTCTTAAGGGGATCGAGCTGCCTAACAAGCTGATCGAGATTTCCAGGCTGTACTATGAACGTAAATACGGCGACGCGCCACCCGGCACGGTCATTGACCTGTCATTTGCCTCGATCCTTCAGGACCTGAATCTGCCTGTGCTGGATCAGCACGACGCCTTCAACGACGCCGTGATGACAGCAATGATGTACGTGCAACTCCGCGATTTGCGGCTGCGGCGTGTCCGTATCCCGCGGGTGCGGCCGCCGGATCGGCCGCAGGCGATGATCGCCTAGCCTGTAGCAGAACATCCGCTATTGCCGCTTGGCTGGTTGGCTGTCGGCAGGCAGCTTCTGGTTGTTCCACGGAACATCACTCTTGCGACCCAAAGCGGGCGGCAAACCCTGGGTGTGCTGCTTTCGCGGCGTATCCGCCGACTCGGATGTGCTGCCACCGGTCTGGCCTCGGCTGCCAGCCTGCTTTGTCACGGCTTTCTGAACTTGTGGCGTCGTGCCGGCAGACGTGGTCTGCGCGAATGCGCCAGGCACGCCGATGCTGAAGCCGACAGCCATCAGCGCGATTACCCTGTATATCTTCATGGTGTTCCCCCATTGATTAATTAAGCCGAGCAAAAGCGCCCTCGGCACCGAATCCGTCGACACCTCCTGCGCGGGCTTGCGATTCAACAAATTCCTGTCGCCCCGGGCTGGTATATCTGCTATGCTGCGGCGCACAATCC
This sequence comes from Rhodopila sp., assembly GCA_036263955.1. Classification (GTDB taxonomy): domain Bacteria; phylum Pseudomonadota; class Alphaproteobacteria; order Acetobacterales; family Acetobacteraceae; genus Rhodopila. The sequence goes on along the minus strand of DATARX010000131.1, from coordinate 11,665 downwards.
TATTGCACCGCAGCGTACCGATCTGGAGGATCGGGATGACCGCGTAATTGGCTTCACACTGGCCCGATCCATCCGAACCCCGGACCGCCGGCCCCGGACCGCCCGCCCCGGACTGCCGGCAACATGCCGGAAGCCCAACCAGGAGATGTGTTTTGATTTCTAACAGTCGGCTCCTCGCCATCGCGACCGCGATCACCATTCTCGGTACCGTCGCCGCTTCGGCACAAGGCCTCCCGTTCTCCTCAGATGCGAGCACCGCTCGTCCGTGGTCGGTGAACCGGATGCCCGCCCATGACCCGCACGTCTTCCCCTCGCATTTGGACCAGGCGCGGGCGGGACGTTCCGTAGCCCAGAGATAAGCACGGCCGTCAGACCGGTCGATCATCAGTCCGCCCGCAGCCAATGCGGCAGGCCGAGCATCTCGTCGAAGTTTATCGCGAGCTGGATGCCGAGAATGAAGGCATGGTCGACGTTCGGAGCCGGATTGTTGAACCCGATCTCGTCCGGATGAACCACGTATTGCGCGACCGGCTCCAGGGAGATCCCCGGCGCGATGGCAATCTTGTAGTTCATTTCAAAAATCCACTGGTCTCCGTGGTCCGGCGCGGTGAGCCCGAGCGAATCATAGGTATCGATCACCTGCCCTTGAGCGCTTTTGTTGATGGTCACATAGCTGGCCTCAACCCCAAAGGCATCGTTGGGCCGGCTGGAGAAGGGCGCACGCAGGTAAGCGCCGGCGTAGACCGTCAGCGGGTAGACCTGATAGCCGCCGGTCGCATCGAGCACGCCGCCGAACAGTGTCAGGCTGTGGTCGGTCGATGGATCGGGGCGCCACACCGTTTGCTGGAATTGTGCATAAATCGCGGTTCGGCCGCGCCGATTTAGGTCGGCGCCAGCCGAAGACCCAGGCACCGTGTAGCTGCCAGTATCGTAGTATCCACCGATATCATATTTGAAGGGATAGCGTGCAGTCGAAAAGTCGGTTTGATCGCCAATTTCGACCGGGATGAATACGCCTGTCGAAGTATTCGTGCTCCAGTCGAAACCATGTTCCGTCACATCATTCTGAGTGGGATCATCCTGATATACGCCGATACGAAGGTAAGTTGGCAACGTGGGTTTAATGGTTATCCGGCCACCCCAGGTCGAGACCGGATAGGCTGGGGCGCTGTTGTTGACATACCACGCGAACGGTTGCGCACAGGTGATGTTGCTGACGAAGTCGCACGAAATATCCGACGTCGCGAACTCGGCGGTTGGGTTGAGGCGGCCGACCAGCAGGCGCACGTGGTCATCGAACAGGGATTGGTCCCAGCTGAATTCCGATAGCCGGACGGTGTCGGAGGGACCGTTTTGTGCGGACAGACCGAACTGTGTTCCCGCCAGCGTGCTGGCATTCCTTCCGGTACGATCGTCCAGGATGATGTGCACCGCCGCATTCGGGATGCCGGCGATCGTGTCCATATCGAAGTCGGCGCTGACGAATGCATCCCCGGTCGAGGTAGCGCCGGTCTTGTTGCCTCCATTCACGTCGGCAAGAAAGTCATTGACGTAGCCTGCGTTCAGATAGACGCCGTTGTTTTTCAGGATCTGGCCCGCTGCTTGTCCGATCTGGTTGAAGGAAAACAGATCTCCCGGACGCGCACCATCGCTGGACTGCGCCAGGGCCGGCGTTATCGTCATGGCGAAACAAACAACCACCGCCGCGCCCCCGGACCACCCGGGGCGCTTCTCCAGCATCCGCATCGTATCTTCTCCCTGATTCGCCCGATTTATGATTGACTGGGCGTTATTTATTTTAGACTTGATTTGAACTGCGCGGTTGGTGCACCGCTCGCCGAACCGATCCCGCGATTGCCAATGTCCGGCTGATCAGCGCGCGGCTCGCTGCCTATGCTCAAAGTCCACGCCGCGGAATGGACCAAATGGCACCATCGCCGGCCGGGATATGACAGGGAGATTTTTCCCTTGCATTTGCATTGGTATCCTTTATTCGTTTCTTTGGACGCAGTGCTGGTGTAAGTGGATCGGCGTTCGGCCTGATCCCATCTTCATCGGGCGATGGTTTGCTCCTCGGATGGGTGGATTATCCTGGTGTGCGAAACCGCCAGGAGTGTCGCCACAAAAGGTTAATGGCCGCAATTAAAAACCAAGCAAAAATAGATTAGTGAATTCTCTACATAATATTACAAATATTATAGCGACTCCCGCAGGTCGGGTCCCGCCCCATCGTCTTCGAAACCGCGACACCCACCCGGACGACAAATGACAGGCCAGCAGGCACGCGCGACACCGTTGGGGGAGCAAAATTAGAGCGTGATCGCCTGAGGTCGATTCAACCCCAGACGATCGCGCTTTGGACCAAGCCGTCTATCACGTCAGGGCCTGTTCCATCAGGCGGACAGAATGGATCGCCTCCCGTCCCGACAAGTCGCGGATCTGGTGACGGCAGGATGTACCATCGGCAACGATGTAATCATGCGCCGCGGCGGCACGGACGGCGGGCAACAAGCCGGCTTCGGCCATGGCCCGGGACGTCGCCTCGGTTTCCGCCTGGTAGCCGAAGGTGCCCGCCATGCCACAGCAGGAAGACGCGATCGGCTGGGCGGATAGCTTCGGAATCAGGCGCAGCATCGCCAGGGCATCCGGAAAGGCGCCGAATGCTTTCTGATGGCAATGGCCATGCACGCGCGCGGTTCCAGGCAGCGGGTTCAGCGCCAGGTCGGGCTTTTCCCGAGCGATGAACTCACTCAGCAACAGGGATCGTTCGGCGAAGCGGGTGGTCGCGGCACCCGGCAGCAGCGATTTGAACTCATCGCGCAACGTCATCAGGCAGGACGGTTCCAAACCGACGATCGGCAGGTCTTCCGACAAGAATTTCATCGTGCGGGTGGCTTCCTCGCGCGCCTTGTCGACCATGCCGACCGCCAGCCATGTGCGGCCACAGCACAACGGGCGGCCATCAGTCTTCGGCATCACCGCGCGGTATCCGGCGGCGGCCAGGACTTTCAGCGCGGCGCGCAGGTTTTCCGGCTCAAAGTAGCGATTGAACGTATCGGCCAGCAGGTATACGTCGCCGCAGCGTGGGGCGGGAGCGGCCGCGGCGGCTTCCGCGTCCTCGAACCTGGCATTGCTCCACGCCGGCAGACGTCGTTCGGCGGACAGGCCGAGGACGCGTTCGGTGATCCAGCGAAGCGGTGGCAGGTGGTTCCGCAGGTTCGCCAACGTCGGAATCATCGACACGTAAGGCGCGTAGCGAGGCAATTCGGCGATCAGCGTCTCGCGCCATTTCACGCCGTGGCGTTCGGCGCGGGCGGCGGTGACCTCGATCTTCATTTTGGCCATGTCGACCCCGGTCGGACACTCACGCTTGCAGGCCTTGCAGGAGACACACAGCGCCATGGTGTCGGCCATCGCGTCCGAGGTCATTGCGTCGGCGCCCAACTGGCCGGTCATTGCCAGGCGCAGCGTGTTGGCGCGACCGCGGGTCAGATGGGTTTCGTCCCGGGTCACGCGATAGCTGGGGCACATCACGCCAGAATCGAACGCACGGCAGGTGCCATTGTTGTTGCACATCTCAACCGCACCCAGCATCCCGCCCATCGGGCCCGGATGGTCGGACCAGTCGAGTTTCGGGGTGAAGTCGCTGATCGGGCTGTAGCCGGGGCCGTAGCGGAACAGCGTGCGTTCATCCATGCGCGGCGGATGCGTGATGCGGTTCGGATTCAGCAGGCCGATCGGGTCGAAGGCCTCCTTAACGGCCTCGAACGCTCGGACGATGCGCAGCCCGAACATCTGTTCGTGGAATTCGCTGCGCACCAGGCCATCGCCGTGCTCGCCGCTGTGCGAGCCTTTGTATTCGCGAACCAGCGCGAAAGCCTCCTCGGCGACGGCGCGCATCTTCGCGACATCGGCGGGGTCTTTCATGTTCAGGACCGGGCGGACATGCAGGCAGCCCACGGAGGCGTGCGCGTACCAGGTGCCTTTGGTATCGTGCTTTTCGAACACGTCGTTCAGGCGTTCGGTGTAGTCGGCGAGGTCGTCGAGATCGACCGCGCAATCCTCGATGAAGGACACCGGTTTGCCGTCGCCTTTCATCGACATCATGATGTTCAGGCCGGCCTCCCGCACCGCGGCGATATCCGCCTGGAATGCCGGATCGACCGCTCGGACCACGCCTGGATGACCCAGATCGCCCATCAGCGCCTCCAGATCCCTTAGCTTAGCCTCGAGCGGACCGTCCTCGTGGCCGTGGAATTCAACGATCAGCAGGCTATCCGGCTCGCCGATCAGCATTTTGTCGATCGTGGCGCGGTAGATCGCGATGCCGCGACCCAGGTCGATCATGGTGCGGTCCACCAGTTCCACTGCTTCTGGATCCAGCGCGACAATATGGCGGGAGGCCTCCATGGCTTTGCGGAAGGTGGGGAATTGGCAGATACCGAGAACTTTCCGCGGCTTGATCGGATGCAGCGTCAATTCGATGGCGGAGGAGAACGCCAGCGTGCCCTCCGACCCGACCAGCAGGCGGGCAAGGTTGTCGCGGCCGGATGCACGGGCAGCAGGCGTCAAGGCGTCGATGTTGTAGCCGCCGACGCGACGAAGCTGCTTGGGAAAGCGGGCGGCGATTTCCTCGGCTTCGGCGGCGCCCAAAACGCGCAGTCGCTGGATCAAATCCGCAACGGTGGCGGGAATACGCTCACCCAGGTTGTCGGGGATATGGCCGAAACGATGCTGGGACCCGTCGGAAAGGATCGCCTCGATGGCCCGCACGTTGTCCGCCATCAGCCCGTAGCGGATGGATTTTGAACCGCAGGAATTATTGCCGGCCATGCCGCCGATGGTGCAGCGGGCGTGGGTGGAAGGGTCGACGGGAAAGAACAGCTTGTGCGCGCGCAAGGCATTGTTGAGGTGCCCAAGGACCAGCCCTGGTTCGACCAGCGCGGTGCGGGCATCGGCATCCACATGCAGAATACGGCGGAGATGCTTGGAGCAGTCGATCACCAGCGCTCGGTTAACGGTCTGGCCGCATTGGCTGGTGCCGCCGCCACGGGGCAGGACGGGGATACCCTCGTCGCGGGCGATGGCCATCGCGGCGACGACGTCGTCGATGGTTTCCGGGACGATCACGCCGACGGGCTCCATCTGGTAGATCGAGGCGTCGGTGCTGTAGCGGCCGCGGCTGGATCGGTCGAACAGGACCTCGCCCTTGATGTTGCGGGCCAGGCGCATCGCGAAGGCGGTGTTGTCCGGCATTATCGAGTCGGCGATCGTGGCGCTCATGCGGGCGGGTCAACCTGGTTGTGTTGGCGCAGCATTGGCAAAGCTAAGGGGTGACGGCAAGCCGGGGGCTGAAACGGCGCCGGCGAACGATGCGAATCGCCACCCATGACAGACGGACCGGACGGCGGTAGGCTCGATCATCCATTGAGGAGATATGCCATGCCGTTTGCCACGACCGATGACGGGGTTCGCTTGCATTATGAAGAGACCGGTAGCGGAACACCGGTGATATTCGTGCATGAGTTCGCCGGTGACCATCGCGCGTGGGAGGCGCAGATGCGGCATTTCGGCCAGCGCTACCGGTCGATCACCTACGCGGCGCGGGGGTATCCGCCGTCAGATGTCCCGCCGGAGGCTGGCAGCTACTCCCAGGCGCGGGCGGCGGACGATATCGCGGCGGTGCTGGATCATTTGAAGATCGCTAAAGCGCATGTGGTCGGGTTGTCGATGGGCGGGTTTGCCACGCTGCATTTCGGCTTCCGGCACGCCGCCAGGGCGTTGTCGCTGTGCGTCGCGGGCTGCGGATACGGCGCCGAAAAGGGACAACGAGAGAAATTCCGGGCGGAGGTCGCGACCGTGGCGGCGTTCCTGGATGAACAGGGGATCGAGGCATTCGCCGCGAAATACGCTTACGGACCGACCCGGGTGCAGTTCGAAAACAAGGACCCGCGCGGGTTCGACGAATTCAAGCGGCAATTGGCGGAGCACTCGGCGGTGGGGGCTCGGAATACCCAGTTGGGCGTGCAGGGGGAACGGCCTTCGCTGTATGACTTGGTGGAGCAGATGGCGGCGCTGACGGTGCCGACGCTGATCCTGACCGGGGACGAAGACTGGCCGTGCCTGCAACCGGCGTTGCTGATGAAGCAAACGATCCCGTCGGCCGCGCTGTCGGTGATGCCGAATTGCGGGCACACGATCAATCTGGAAGATCCGGATCAGTTCAACCGGCTGGTCGGCGACTTCATCGTCCAGGTGGATGCGGGCCGGTGGCCGCAGCGTGATCCTCGTGCCGTGACCGCGTCTATTACGGGAATGAAGTAGTCCCAATTTCGTTACAATATATATTGGCTGGACTGAACGCGGGATGACCTGATACTCAAGCAAGCGATGTTGTTTCGCTTGCTCCCGCTGCTGATCTGTGCCGCCGCTTTGTCGGGCTGCGGATCGGTTCTTACCGCCTCCACATCGGAAGTTGCCGGTATCGCCGGCGCCGGAGCGGCGAGCGCCGTCACCGAAAGTCCGACCGCGGCGGCCGGTATCGGCCTGGGGATCGCGGCTGGGGCCAATGCTGGACTCCAGTTGATGGAACGGCATGTTCACCAGGCCGAACAGGACCGCATCGCCGAGGCCGCGGGGCCGCTTGATCCCGGCGTCGTCGGGCACTGGAACGTAGCCCACAAGATCCCCATCGAAGAAGATGAACACGGCGATCTGGTGGTAACCCGGCTGATCGGGTCAAATGATTTCAATTGCAAGGAAATCGTCTTTTCTGTCGATACGATAGAGAAGAAAGTTCCGCACAAGGCGTTCTATACCGCGACGGTATGCCGGGACGGCACGGTGTGGAAATGGGCATCGGCAGAGCCCGCGACGGCGCGGTGGGGCGCGTTGCAGTGACCGTCGGGACGGTTCGCGCCGCCAAGATTTTGCCGCTCCTGGTGCTGGTTTTGCTGGCGGGTTGCAACTCGACGGCGCAGATCACGGCGGCGGTGACCGGTGGCATCGCCGGTGTCAGCACCGGCAGTCCGGCGGTTGGTTTCCTGGTCGCGGTGTTGACCGATGCAGGTGCCAATTACGTCGTGCGCTATTACGGCCGCAGCCGCCAAGGCGCAGAACAGGACGCCATCGCCGAGATCGCCGGTGGTCTGCCGGTCGGAACCGAGGCCGCGTGGAAGATCGAGCACACCATCCCGATCGGCAACGAGCATGGGCGGCTCCAGGTGGTGCGGACAATCGACTCGCCGTTGGCTGCCTGCAAGGAAATCGCCTTTTCGGTCGATGAGGGCAAGGGCGATAGGCTGCAACGGTCCTGGTACACAACGAATATCTGCAAACAGGCGCGGGTCTGGAAGTGGGCCGCAGCGGAACCGGCGGTGGAGCGCTGGGGGTTCCTGCAGTAGGCCCCTGCGGTAGGCCCCTGCAGTAGGCCCCTGCAGTAGGCCCCTGCAGTAGGCCCCTGCAGTAGGCAAAGTGCCGGTTTAGCGGTATCGGCGAATACACACGCCGCCTACGGAGCCAGATATGTCGCAGCCGACCGAATCGCCTCCAGCCATCACCGCGGGCGGAGCCATCCTGGCTCGTCTCAAGGTCGTCGGAGTGGATTATATCTTTGCCAATTCAGGCACGGATTTCCCGCCAATCATCGAGGGGCTGGCCGAGGCGGGCGCAAAAGATATCCCCCTGCCACGGGCGATCGTGATCCCGCATGAACATGCCGCGATGGGCATGGCGCACGGTTACTACCTGGCGACCGGACGCGCCCAGGCGGTGATGGCGCACACCAATGTCGGGCTGGCGAATTGCGCGATCGGCGCGATCAATGCGGCGATGGAGCATGTGCCCGTGCTGCTGTTCTCCGGCCGGACTCCAACACTGGAGCAAGGGCGGCTTGGTGCGAGGACCGTGCCGATCGGCTGGGGACAGGAAATGCGGGACCAGACCGCGTTGGTCCGCGAGGCGACAAAGTGGGATTATGAACTGCGGTTCCCGGAGCAGGCGTTGGAGGTCGTGGACCGTGCTTACGCAATCGCCACCTCCACGCCGCGGGGTCCGGTCTATGTCAGCCTGCCGCGGGAGGTGCTGTGCGGGCCCTGCCCGTCCGATGCGCTGGATGAACCGAGCCGCATGGTGCCGGTAGGAGTTTCGGCGGCGGCGGGGGCGTTAGATCAGGCGGCTGCGCTGCTGGCCGGGGCCAGGCGGCCGTTGATCATAGCGCAGCGCGGCGCCGGGTCGGCCGAGGGGTTTGCCGCGCTGGCCGCGCTGGTGGAGGCCTGGGGCATTCCGGTGGCGCAGTACTGGGCCATTCAGTTGGCAATCGCCTCGGACCATCCAATGTCGGTCGGGACCGGGCTGGAGCCGTGGTTGAGCGAGGCGGACGTCGTGCTGGTGCTGGATTGCCTCGCGCCCTGGTCACCCGCGATCCATAAACTGGCGCCCGGGTGCAAAGTGATCCAGGCGGGGCCGGATCCGTTGTACAGCCGGCTTCCGGTGCGCAACTTCCAGGCCGACCTGTCGCTGACCGGGGAGACGGCCGACATCATCCTCGGGCTGGCGCGGGCGATGGAGCCGCATTTTTCGGCGCGGACGGCCGTCTGCGCGGCTCGGCGGCCCGAGGTAGCGGCGAAGGCCGCGGATATCCGCACCGGCGTGCTCCGAGCGGCGGAGCGTGGCGGTGCTGGCGAGCAGATGACCAAGGCGTGGGTTAGCCTGTGCCTCTCCCAAGCGATCCAGGGGCTGGACGCGACGGTTCTGTCCGAACTGGGATGCCCGCTGGAACCACTGACTTTGCGGACAGCGGGAAGCTGGTATCAGGAGCCGCATTCGGGTGGCCTGGGATGGTCGTTTCCCTGCGCGCTCGGGATGCAGCTCGCCGCCGCCGATCGGCTGGTGATCGCGACGATGGGCGATGGGTCCTACATGTTCGCCAACCCGGTGGCATGTCATCAGATTGCCGAGGCTTTGGGGCTGCCGGTGCTGGTGCTGGTGTTGAACAATCGCGAGTGGGGCGCCGTGCGCCAATCGGTGCTGGGGACTTATCCGGACGGCTATGCGGCACGGACCAATCAGATGCCCCTTGTGTCGCTCGATCCGACGCCTGACTTCACCCTTGTGGCGCGGGCAAGCCGGGCGTGGACGGCCAGGGTGGATGCTGCCGGCGATCTGGCGGAGACATTGGTGGCGGCGATCGAACATGTGCGGACCAAGCGAACGCAGGCGCTGGTGGAGATCCTCGTAGCGCCTTGAGATCGGGGGGAGAAAGCCGAGGCTGAGTTGTGCCGCCGTTCGTCGCGCCGGGATTTTGCATCGTCGGGGCTGTCTCGCCTGAAGCGGTACCGATTAAACATCAGGCACTAAGCGGACCCGCTATTGGTCCATGAATGCAACACCGGATTCGATGACAGCGCCCGCGGCATTTGACGGAACGCGTGGCCTGCTGGCAACCTGGCGCGTGTCGATCGAAGCTGACCGATTGCGCTTCGAAGGTGGGGCCGCTAGGTTGAACCCAACGCGGGTGTAGCTCAATGGTAGAGTCCCAGCCTTCCAAGCTGGCTGTGCGGGTTCGATTCCCGTCACCCGCTCCAAATCTCTGCGGCGTCGGGCGCATGACTGACCTACAGGGTAGGTGGCATAAAACTATCAGCTGATGGTCGGGCACGGACCCCGGCCACCGGATAGGGAGCCCGTAAGGCCTCGGCGGCAGCTGTTGAGCCAGCTGGCGAGCGCCGTTGATAAGCACCGAAATGGGACCCCCTCCAGAATCGCTGCACACCTTTGACATTGCTAGGAGAATTCCGTTCACGATGGGGTCCCGGTCGGCGCCGATCGCGCCCCTGGCGAATTGACGTAAGCGATGTGGCGGGGCCACATGGCGGGTAAGCGATGCGACGGCGACGGGGCTGGATTTGAGTTGACGATTGGCGCCGCCGCTGATCCGGCGGCTAGGCGGCCTGGTTGGTGATCGTGGCGGATGCGCTGGCTGTCCAATTCCAAGGCAGCAGCGTGTGCAATTCGTTCCGCTTCGTTCGGCCCGAGACGACCCGTTCCAGCACGTCGGCCAAGTACGCCATCGGATTGACGCCGTTCAGCTTCGCTGTCTGGATCAGTGTCATGGCAATCGCCCAATGAGCGGCTCCGCCATCATTGCCCGCAAACAACGCATTCTTGCGCGTGAGGGTATTGGGCCTGATGGCTCGCTCGACCACGTTCGTATCCATCTCGATACGGCCATCGTCGAGGAACATCACCAGGCCGGGCCAATGCCGCAGGGCATAGCGAATGGCCTTCGCCAGATCCGAGACCGCCGACACCCGCCCGACATGGTCCTGTAGCCAGGCATTCACTTCTTCCACGATGGGTCGACTTCGCTTCTGTCGCAGCCGCCTGCGGTGTTCGGCCGGGTGACCGCGGATCTCGGCTTCGATGGCGTAGAGTGCGCCGATTTTCGCCAGCACCCAGGCGGCAAGTGGCGACTTGGTCGAGACATAGAACTCGTAGAAGGGGCGCCTCATGTGAGCCCAACAGAACGCCAGCGTCACCGAACTGTCCGGGCGATCCAAGGCCAGCCGCTTGAATCCGTCATAGCCGTCAACTTGAAGCACGCCGCGGAACGCCGCCAGGTGCCCAGCCGGGCGGCTACCCTTGGGGTCCTCGGCGTAGACATAGGCGGCCATCGGATGGGTGGGCCCGGCCCAGGGCCGGTCATCGACCGCGTAGCACCACAGCCGTCCCGTCTTGGTCCGGCCGCGGCCTGGATCGAGCACCGGCAGGGTCGTATCATCGGCAAACACCTTGGGGCACGACAGCGCCGTGCTGACCAGCAGCTCATACAGCGGTTTCAGCCACCAGCAAGCGCGGCCGACCCAGTTGCTGAGCGTCGAGCGGTCCAGCGTGATGCCCTGGCGGGCCAGCATCTGCGACTGCCGGTACAACGGCAGGCTGTCGCAGAACTTGCTGACCACCACATGCGCAATCATCGCCTCAGTGGCCATGCCGCCGTCGATTGGTCGCTCCGGCGCTGGGGCGACCACCACAGCACCTTCGCAGGTCCGGCAGGCATAGCGCGGGCGGCGAGTGACCCGCACGCGCAGTTGCGTGGGCACGATGTCCAATTGCTCGCTACGCAGTTCGCCGATTGGGTGGAGCTCACCGCCGCAGCAGGGGCAGTCGCGCCGTTCAACGTCGATCAGCACTTCATAACGCGGCAGATGGGCCGGAAGCGCACCATGGTTGCGGTGGGGACGCGTGTCACGCCGCGGGCGCTGCTTGTCTCCTGCCGCCGCCGCAGCGTCGCGGGCGGCCTCGTTCTCGGCAACGGTCTGCTCCAGGTCCTCCAGTCCCAACTGCAACTGGTCTGCGCTCAACTGTTCGGAACGACGCCCGAACTGATGGCGCAACAGGCGTTGAATCAGCAGGCGCAGCTTATCGTTTTCCGCCTGATAGTCTTGCAAGGTCGCCTGCTGCCGATCGGCCGCCGTAACCACCTCGCGCAGCATCTGCTGTAACGTTGCTGGGTCGTTCGGCAGGGCGGCGAGATCGATTTGCACGCCAGCACCATGATCAACACGGCCGAATCGGTTCCAATGACTCCGACGTGATCAGCCCGCCAGTTCCGGCCTGCGACGCGCCACCGGCGCACGCCACTCGCAACCATCAAGCAGTGCGG
>DATARX010000096.1:0-4320 GCA_036263955.1 Rhodopila sp. | reverse complement strand
GCCATCGCCGAAATCGATGTGCAGATCATGTGGAACCGCCTGCTCTCGGTGGTGGAGGAGCAAGGCCAGACCCTGGTGCGCACCGCCTTCAGCACCTCCGCCCGCGAAGCCGGCGACATCTCCGCCGGCGTGTTTGACCTGCGCGGCCGCATGCTGGCGCAGGCCGTCACCGGCACGCCCGGCCACATCAACACCATGGCCGCCTCCGTCGGCCATTTCCTGGAGGTGTTTCCCGTCGCCGACATGCAGGAAGGCGACGTCTACATCACCAACGATCCCTGGAAAGGCACCGGCCACCTCTACGACCTCGTCGTCGTTTCGCCGACCTTCATGGACGGCCGGATCGTCGCACTGTTCGCCTGCACCTCGCACCTCGTGGACATGGGCGGCATCGGCCAGACCCCCGAAGGCCGCCAGATCTGGCAGGAAGGCCTGTTCATTCCCCTGCTCCGCCTGGCCCGGGCGGGGGAGATGAACGAAGATTTGCTGGCGATGATCCGCGCCAACGTGCGCGAACCGGTGCAGGTGATCGGCGACGTCTACGCCCTGATCGCCTGCAACGACATCGGCAGCCGCCGCCTCGTCGCGATGATGCGGGAATTCCGCCTGCAAGACCTCGACGGCCTCGCCGAGGAAATCATCACCCGCAGCCGCCGCGCCATGGCCGAGGCGATCGGCAAGCTGCCCAAGGGCACCTGGACCAATGCCATGCGGATCGACGGCTACGAAGCCCCGCTCGATCTGGTTGCATCGGTGACCATCGCCGAGGACACCATCCACGTCGATTTCACCGGCACCTCCGGCATGTCCACCTACGCCATCAACTGCCCGCTGTGCTACACCGAAGCCTACACCACGTTCGGCATCAACTGCGTCGTCGCGCCGACCATCCCCAACAACGCCGGCACGCTGGACGCGGTGAAAGTGACCGCGCCGCCCGGCACCATCGTCAGCGCCACCTACCCGGCCGCGGTCTACGCCCGCTCCTCAACCGGCCACATGATGCCCGACGTCGTCTACGGCGCGCTGGAACAGGCGATCCCGGGCCGCGTCCCGGCCGAGGGCACCTCAAACCTCTGGACCCTGAAAATGGTCGCCGGCCACGGCCTGACCGGAGTCGGCGAAAAGGCCGGCACCCAGTTCATGGTCATGAGCTTCCATTCCGGCGGCGCCGGCGCCAGGCCCCACCAGGACGGACTGTCGGCCACCCCCTTCCCCTCCGGCGTGCGCAACGTCCCGGTCGAGGCGACCGAGGCGATCACCCCGCTGGTCATCTGGCGCAAGGAACTGCGCCAGGATTCCGGCGGCGCCGGCCAGTACCGCGGCGGCCTCGGACAAGTGATGGAAGTCAGTTCCCGCGAAGACGCCGCCTTCGGCCTGTTCGCCGGCTTTGAACGGGTGAAATATCCCGCAAAAGGCCGTAACGCTGGCGGCCCGGGCCAATGCGGCAGGGTTTCCCTGAAATCGGGAACAGAATTGAAGCCCAAGGGACTCCAGGTCGTCCCCCCAAACGAGCGCCTGGTGATCGAAATGCCCGGCGGCGGCGGCATGGGCCCCGCGTCAAAACGCGATCCCAATTCCATCCAGAGAGACGTGCGCCTCGGCTACCTCTCCGCGGAGGCCGCAAAACGCGACTACGGCGCCAACTGATGCATAAACATGATAATTTTCATGCGCTTGTGCAAAATTCGGACACCGTCATCGAACTGTCATAAAACGGCAATATACGATTCACTATTCCCTCCTAGGGTCCGCCCCGTGCCTCAGCGCAAGATTCCGCCCGCGCCTGAGCGCAAGACTCCGAAGGAGGAACCAGTATGAAGTTCGCCGTAGCGGCCGCCGCCCTTGGCATGGCCGGTTTGACCGTCGCCGCCCCGATGGGTCAGGCGCAAGCACAACAGATCACCGGCGCGGGCTCGACCTTCGCGGCGCCGATCTACGCCAAGTGGGGCGACGCATCCAGCAGCGCGACCGGTCTCAAGCTGAACTACCAGGCGATCGGCTCCGGCGCCGGCATCAACCAGATCAACAACCGCACCGTCGATTTCGGCGCGTCAGACATGCCAGTCGCCGCCGACCAGCTCGCCGCGCATAAGCTGATGCAGTTCCCCACCGTCATCGGTGGCGTGGACATCATCGTCAACCTGCCAGGCATCAAGCCGAATGAGCTGAAGCTGACCGGCCCGATCCTCGCCGACATCTACCTCGGCAAGATCACCAAGTGGAATGACAAGGAAATCGCCGAAATCAATCCCGGCCTGAAGCTCCCCAGCACCGCGATCGCCCCCGTGCATCGCGCTGACGGTTCGGGCACGACCTTCGTGTTCACCGACTACCTGAGCATGCAGAGCCCCGAGTGGAAGTCCAAGGTCGGCGCATCCACCAGCGTCAACTGGCCGGTCGGCGCGGGCGCCAAGGGCAGCGACGGCGTCGCCGGCACCGTCCGCCAGATTCCAGGCGGCATCGGCTACGACGAAAGCGCCTACGCCGAACAGAACCATCTGACGACCGCGATGCTGCGCAACTTCGCCGGCAAGTTCGTCGCGCCGACCATGGCCGCGTTCGAGGCTTCGGCCGCCAGCGCCGACTGGTCCAAGGTGCAAAACTTCGCCATCGACCTGAACGACCAGCCCGGTGCCGGAAGCTGGCCGATCGAGTCCGCCACGTTCGTGCTGTTGCCGACCGACCCGAAAGATGAAAAGCAGAGCGCGGCCGTGAAGAAGTTCTTCGATTGGGGCTTCGCCCACGGCAGCGATATCGCCAAGGGCCTGCTCTACATTCCGCTGCCGGAAAGCGTCCAAAACGCGATCCGTGCGGCTTGGAAAGTCGTCCCCGGCACCATTTAAGACCGGTCGACGCTTGAGCTGACCGGTATGCGCGCCGGGTTGACCGGCGGCGGCGCGCGAAAATAGACTTTTATACCGGTCGGCGCGAGCGCCGGCTGGTATAAAACCATCCGCGCAAGCGGATGAACTGACCAACGTTCCGCGTCATGGCTCGGCCCGGTTAGGCCATAACGCGGAATAAGGGCTAAAAAGCAGGGGTTTTCAGCACGTGCAGCAAGCGGTCGCACTTACCGCCTCGCCGGTTCCCAAGGCCAAATTCCGTCCTGGCGATCCGATCTTCGCCGGCCTGGCTCGGGCATCCGGCATTTTCGTGCTGCTGCTGCTGGGCAGCCTGATCCTGTCCCTGTTTATCGGCGGCCTGCCCGCCTTGCGTAAGTTCGGCGCCAGCTTCCTGGTCTCCACCACCTGGGATCCGGTGCATGAGGTGTTCGGCGCCGGCGTATCCGTCTACGGCACCGTGATGACCTCGATCCTGGCGATGATCCTGGCCGTGCCGCTGGCCTTCGGCATCGCCTTCTACCTGACCGAGCTCGCCCCCGAGTGGCTGAAACGCCCGGTCGGCATCGCGGTCGAGCTCCTCGCCGCCGTCCCCTCGATCATCTACGGCATGTGGGGATTCTTCGTGATCGTCCCGATCATGTCGCAATACGTCGAACCCACCCTGATCAATACATTCGACGGCATCCCGGTGCTGGAGGATCTGTTCGCCGGCCCGCCCTTCGGCACCGGCATCTTCACCGCCGCGCTGGTCCTCACCGTCATGGTCGTCCCGTTCATCGCCGCCACCATGCGCGACGTGTTCGAAACCGTGCCGCCGGTGTTCAAGGAATCCGCCTACGGTGTCGGCTGCACGACGTGGGAGGTGATGCGCTCGATCGTCATCCCCTACACCCGCGTCTCGGTCGTCGGCGGCATCATGCTCGGGTTCGGCCGAGCGCTGGGCGAGACGATGGCGGTCACCTTCGTGATCGGCAACTCGGACCACATCTCCGCCAGCCTGTTCTCCTCCGGCAACACCATCGCCTCGATCGTCGCGCTGGAATTTCCCGAAAGCCCCGCCGGCAGCCTGAAACTGTCCTCGCTCCTCGCCCTGGGCTTCATCCTGTTCGTCATCTCGTTCATCGTGCTGGCGATCTCCCGCACACTGCTGCGCCCCAAGTTGAAGGTCTGACATGAGCGCGAGCACATCGAGGGCCAATTCGATCACCGGCGGCGCCATACCAGGCCCGGCCAAGGACATGAAGGTCGCGCGGGCGCTTGGGCTGCGCCGCAAGCGCATCAATACGCTGATCAAGGTGGCCTGCCTGGCGGCGACGATCCTTGGGCTGGTACTGCTGGCTTCGATTTTGTTTACGCTGCTCTGGCGCGGTCTGAACGGCCTGTCGCTGACCGTCTTCACCAATATCACCAAGTCGCCTGGTTCGCATGGCGGCCTGCTGAACGCCATTGTCGGCAGCTTGATCCAGACGGCGAT
>DATARX010000079.1:0-11849 GCA_036263955.1 Rhodopila sp. | reverse complement strand
CGCGGCCTATCGGTTCGATACCAAGGAAGTCTTCATCCGCCGTGATCCGGAAACCGGTGATGTCATCCTATCGCGAAGACCGGCGACATGGGATGGGTTCTTCGCTGCTCTGAAGGGCGTTGATGTGCCGGCGTCTTTCCTGAGCCAAGAGGAAAGACACCAGGGAAGCCGGGAGCGCGATCCGTTCGCGGGCTGGACCGAATGACCCGCTACATGTTTGGCGAGCCAATGCGAACGGAAAAGGCTCTAGTGACGAATGGCCCCGTGTTTGGTCAAATCCCAGACCTTTCGATCGGGGATTGGCCGGCCTGATCCACTGCATCGCCAGCCGCGGATCCCCGACGCTCGGACGCAAATCGGCGAACGTCGGGGCAGACGACTAATGGATGTTGATACTGACCCCAGGCAGGTTGATCCCGACGCCCGCTCCGTACACCACCGGCGGCGGCGCGTAGTAGGGGCCGCCGTAGACCACGGGAGGCGGCGCGTAATAACCGCCCCCATAACCCGGATGGCCATGGTCGTCGTGATGATCGCCGCCCCGGTGGTCGCCGCCGCCCCGGCCACCACCGTGGTTGTCACCGCCCTGGCCACCACCCCGGTGGTCATCCGCGCGCGCGGTCGCGCCGAAGGTCGCGGCCAGTGCAACGGCCACCAGCGCCAGCCGTGCCGCGCGCCGGATCGAAGACGGTCGCGGCGGTGTCGTTTGCATGTTGGTCGTCATCGCGACCTCCTCTGAACAGCGTGACGGGAAGGCAACCGGCTTTAGTGTTTGGGATGCTGGAACACCTGGTCCGAGAGCTTCTTCTGCTGGTCGGGCATCGCATTATAGAGGGTCTGGAAGGTCGAAATGAGTTTGGTCAGCCCGTCGACGTGAGCCTGGGCGAACTTCTGGTACTCCTGCAGATCGTCGATCGCCGTCACATTCTGCTGGGAGGCCCGGTCAGCCGCCAGCTTTTCGATCGCCGCCGCGTTGTCACGCATCGTCTGGGCGACCGCCTGCCAATTGGATTCCTCCGCCGGCGTGATCTTCAGTTCGGCATGCAGCGCGGCGATCCGCTGGTCGATCGTCTCGGCTTTCCGCTGTGCCCGCGTCTGGCGCGCCGGCGCCGGGGTGCTGCTTTGGCCGGCCGGCGGGTTGCTTTGTGCGACCGGCGTGTTGGTCTGGGCGCGGGCCGGGACCAGGGGGCTGGCCAGCATAACGGTGCCGATTACCGCCGTCATCGCCATCGTCCGCTTCGCGGGTGCGAACATGACGGTTAAATAAGAGAAAGATGTCATAGCGGTATCCTTTTCAGATATTTCGGCGCCGATCCCGGCATCTGCCGAACGAAGCTATACACTAGCGGCGGAAATGTGTCGTGGTTCCGGCGCGGGACATTGCAATGGCGGGAAAACTGTAACGGAAGGTTGCGCCGAGAAGCCCCTGGCCGATCACCGGCGTGAGTGGCGTCGACCCGGCCCGACAACGCACCTGCACAAAAAATCTTGCAAATCCGGAATCCCCGGCCGATATACCGGCTGTCTTTCCGTGATTGCGTGATTAACGGGCGGTTTTCCTTCGCTCGTGGTTCCGGAAATTTCCATCTGAAAACCGTTCGTCCCCATTTAATCGCGCGGGGCGGCGAACTCACAGGCGCTTGCCGTTCCCCTATCCGGGACGGGCGCTGGAGCATACCCACGTCTTGACCCAAACGACCTTCGCGACCCTCGGCCTCGCCGAACCGCTGCTGCGCGCCCTTGAAACGCGTAAATTCGAAATTCCCACCCCGATCCAGGCCGATTCTATCCCCGCTCTGCTGGCGAACCAGGATCTGCTGGGTATCGCCCAGACCGGCAGCGGCAAGACCGCCGCGTTCACCCTGCCCATCCTGCATCATCTTGCAACCCAGCAGGTGCGTTCGGCGCCGTTCGTCGCCCGGTCGCTGATCCTCGCGCCAACGCGGGAACTGGCGCTGCAGATCGACGAGACGGTCCGCGCGCTGTCGATCAACCTACGCCTGCGCACCGTGGTGATCATCGGCGGCGCCAGCCGCTTCAAGCAGGTCGAGGCGATGCGACGCGGCGCCGACATCGTCATCGGCACCCCTGGTCGCGTGTGCGACCTGATGCAAACCCGTGAACTCCATCTCGGCGCTGTCAGCCAGTTCGTGCTGGATGAAGCGGACCGGATGCTGGACCTGGGCTTCATCAAGGACATCCGGCGCATCGTCGCCGCCCTGCCGCCGCAGCGTCAGTCCTGCCTGTTCTCCGCCACGATGCCGGCCGAGGTCGCCAGCCTGGCGAACAGCCTGCTGCGCAACCCGGTTCGCGTGGAAATCGCCCGCACGGTCGAGGACGCGCCGAAGATCGAGCAGTTCGTCCACCATCTGCCGCAAAGCGGCAAGCAGTCGCTGCTGCTGTCGATGCTGCAGGATGACGCGTTCAGCCGGGTTATCGTGTTTACCCGCACCAAGCATGGCGCCAACAAGGTGGCCGGTGTGCTGGAGAATGCCGGCATCCAGGTCAACGCGATCCACGGCAACAAGAGCCAGCCGCAACGCGAAAAGGCGCTGCGCGAATTCCGCACCGGCCGCGCCAGGGTTCTGGTCGCCACCGACATCGCCGCGCGCGGGATCGACGTGACCGGGGTCTCCCATGTCATCAACTTCGACCTGCCGGCCGAGGCTGAAAGCTACGTCCACCGCATCGGCCGCACCGCCCGGGCCGGCGCCGAGGGTGTTGCGATCTCCTTCTGCGATCCGTCGGAGCGCGGCATGCTGCGCCAGATCGAGCGTCAGATGAACTACACCATCGCGGTTGTGGGCGACGCCCCGCCGCCGATGAGCAACCAGCCGAAGCGCCAGGGTGCGCCCGGACAGGCGCAACGCCGCCGCCGCTATAACGATCGCGGCAATCGGGGTATGCGCTCCGCGGCATGATGTCCAACGACCCGATTCACGCTCCGCAGCTACGCCGCTCCACGATCGGGATCGGGATGTCCAACGACCCGATTTACGCTCCGCAGCGGCGCCGCTCCACGGATCGGGATCGGGATGTCTGACGACCCGATTCACGCTTCGCGGCGGCGCCGCTCGACGATCGGGATCGGGATGTCTGACGACCCGATTCACGCTCCGCAGCTGCGCCGCTCCACGATCGGGATCGGGATGTCTGACGACCCGATTCACGCTCCGCAGCTACGCCGCTCCACGATCGGGTCGTAATTGGTAACCCTCTACATCGACGGCGATGCCTGCCCGGTCCGCGATGAAGTCTATCGTGTCGCGGACCGGCTGGGCTTGCCGGTTTTTGTCGTCGCCAACGGGTCACGTCCGATCCGCCCCACCGGTCGGCCGAACGTGACGATGATCACCGTCGAGGCCGGTGCCGACGTTGCCGACGACTGGATCGCCGAACGTGTCACGAAAGCGGACGTCTGCATTACCAGCGACATTCCGCTGGCCTCCCGCTGCCTGGCCAAGGGCGCCCGAGCGGTGTCGCCGAACGGCAAGGTGTGGACACCCGACAACATCGGCAATGCGCTCGCCGGCCGAGAGGTCGGCCGCTATCTGCGCGAAATGGGCCTGAACACGGGTGGTCCCGCGCCCTTGACGAAACAGGATCGTTCGCGCTTCCTCAGCGCCTTGGATACATTGGTCCAGGCGGCACAGCGGGAGCGGCTCGCATGACGGACAAGGTGCTTGGCATTCTGGGCGGCATGGGCCCACTGGCGAGCGCCCAGTTCATGCTGCGCCTGACGCTGCTGACGCCAGCGGAACGCGACCAGGACCACATTCCCGCCGTCCTGTGGTCCGATCCCCGCGTGCCCGATCGCACAGCCGCGCGTCTGGGCCGCGGTCCCGATCCGCTGCCTTGGCTGCTGCGTGGGATCGACGGCCTGAAAGCCGCCGGCTGCGGCGCCATCGCCATTCCCTGCAACACCGCCCATGGCTGGCTCGAGCCAATGGTTCGTCAAGCCGGCATTCCGATCCTCCACATCGTCGATGCGGCCGCCACCGACCTGCGGCGCGTCGGTATCACGCACGGCACGATCGGCCTGGTTGGCACCGCCGGCACGCTGGCAATGCGGCTGTACCAGGATCGCCTTGGCGCCCAGGGTTGGGACATCATCGAACCCGATCCCGCGCAGATGGCGCGTCTGGTGACACCGGCCATTGCGTCGGTGAAGGCGAACCGCGTGGCCGAGGCTTACCAGCCGCTGGCCGAGGTCGTGAACAGCCTTGCCGCCCGCGGGGCCAAAGCCGTCGTGCTGGGTTGCACCGAAATTCCCCTGGGCATCCAGGCCGGGTCGGCCGAAGCCCTGCGAGTCCCCGTCATCGACACGATCGACGCCCTCGCCCGCGCCGCAATTCTTTGGGCTCGGGCTACCGAATAAACCACGCGGATCAATCCGATACAGTCAGGCCGGCGCGCGGTCTGCGATCGCGCTGTCGCGGAATCGCGACAGTCCGGCTGCACCGGATAGAGTCCCAACAAGTCCGACTGTAACCGCCATGGTGCCTGCGCGGTCGCGCTTCGGTCGTGGCCGAACCGTTCGCTGAATACAAGCGCCCGGTTTTCTGCTCTGTCGGTGGCATGTGGGAGGTGCCGACATGAACAGTCCGATCCTACGAATGGTCTGTCGCGGTCGAACGCCGGTCGCCGGCAAGCGCGTCGCGTGACCGGGCGGCAGCCAACCTTCTTCGGCTGGCGCGTCGTTGGGGCCGCGTTCGTCGTTGCCGTCTTCAGTTGGGGGATCAGCTTCTACGGGCCGCCGATCTTCCTGCAGGTGCTGCACGCGTCGCGCGGCTGGCCGATCGCGCTGATATCCCTCGGCATCACCGCGCATTTTCTCCTGGGGGCGCTGGTCGTTGCCAACCTTGCCGCGCTCCATCGCCGTTTCGGCGTCGTCACCGTCACCCGCGCCGGCGGTGTCCTGACCGCGATCGGGCTGTGCGGCTGGGCCTTCGCGCGGGAACCTTGGCAGCTGTTCCTGGCGATGCCGATCAGCGGCGCGGGTTGGGCAATGACCAGCGGCGCCGCGCTGAATGCAATGGTCGCACCCTGGTTCGCCGTGCGCCGTGCCGCCGCCCTCAGCATGGCGTTCAATGGTGCCAGTCTGGGCGGTGTCGTATTCTCGCCTCTATTGGTGGCGCTGATCCGCTGGTTGGGATTTCCCGAGGCAGCGCTGCTTATCGCCGTAACGGTTGTCCTGGTGACCTGGTGCCTGGCCGGCCGCTACCTGGGACGCGATCCGGCCGCGATGGGGCTGCTGGTCGATGGGACGCCGCCGCCGCCTTCAGCGGTCCCATCCTTATCCACGGTCCCGGTCCGCATCGCCGCCGCGCCTGTGCCAAACCCATGGCGCGACAGGCGCTTCCTGACGCTTGCCGCCGCGGCGACGCTGGGCCTGTTCGCGCAAATCGGCCTGGTCGCCCACCTGTTCTCGCTGCTGGCGCCGACGTTGGGTGAGTCCGGTGCTGGGGCCGCGATGGGGGCGGCCACCGCCTGTGCCATCTGCGGCCGCAGCCTGCTCAGCATCGCGATGCCCGAGGACGCGGATCGCCGCAAGGTGGCCGCGGCGAATCTGATCGTTCAGGCCGTGGGTTCGATTGTGCTGCTCTGTGCCGGTGCATCCGTTCCGCTGCTGCTGTTCGGTTGCGCCCTGTTCGGCCTCGGGCTGGGCAACGTCACCTCCCTGCCGCCGCTGATCGCGCAAGCGGATTTTTGTCCCGCGGACGCGTCCCGCGTGGTGGGGCTGATCACTGCGACCAGCCAGGCCGGCTATGCCTTTGCCCCGGCGGCCTTTGGCTTGCTGCGCGGCCTCGGCGATGTAAGCACGGCCTCGGCATCGGTGCTGTTCGCGACCGCCGCGGCGATCCAACTCGCGGCGGCGGGCATGGTCGTCCTGGGACCGCGACGAGCGGCTTATGCGGCCGACATATGCATCAGTTGACGTGGTCGTCGGCTTCAGACTGCCAGCCGAGTCGCCAACGAAGCCTTGAACGCGTCCATCATCATGAACCCTGGGTCGGCACGGCAGGCCGCCTCGGTGTCCCGCAGGATTTCGGCGTCCGACTTGCTCAAATCCAGTGGCTCCCCATGCGGTTGCGGCACGTGGAACGGCGTGTCCAGATAGGCCTCCACGGTGTTGCCTTCGGGGTCCTTGAAATAGCAGGACCAGGCGTTGCCGTGCGATATCACCCGCATATCGGTCGCGCCATTCTCCAACGCGCGCCGGTGGACCACGCGCAGATCGGCAAGTGAGTCGACCATGAACGAAATCTGCTGGATGGGATTGAATCCGGCGGTATCGGGTCGGCCGCTGACCAGCACGAGTTGATGATGATTGCCGGCATTGCCGCTCATGAACGTCAGTTCGGTTCCGCCACGGGACGGGCCGCTATCGGTCACCATCAGACCGAGCACGTGGGTGTAAAACCGCTCCAGTAGCGGTTTGTCGTGCGCGAAAATCCCGACATGGGCGAGGCGGGCGCGGATCGCTGACTGTTCCCCTGGCATGGTCGTCTCCCTTGTTTGTCTTTCGGTCATTGAACGGCGCCCTCAGCGGTTGTGCAAGCGCCGTCGCACAGCAAACAAACAAGCGCCGTCGCACAGCAAACAACCAAGCGCCGTCGCGCTACGAACAACCAAGCGCCGTCGCGCTACGAACAAAAAGGTGCCGCCCGTTATCAGCCTAATACCGGTCGGCGGCATCGTCGGCCGCGCCGGCCGGTGCGAGCCCGTGCATTCTGGTGGGAATTGCGGACGGGGTTCAATCCAACTGGATCGCGATCATAATGCGCCGGTGCCGGGGAAACAGGAGAACCGACAAATCCAGGATCTGTTTCCACGGACAATATTTGTGGTTCAGCAATTTCATTCCGCGATCGAATGCCTCGCCGCTGACGATCGATGCGTGGGCCGTTGTCCAGTTGCCCGTCACGTTGCCCCTGGCATCGCACGGCGCGATCCTTACGGTCCCAGTGCGGCGGATCCGCTTCGCTTTGCCAGAGTCGGCGGTGGTGTAGACATAAAGCCTTGGACCGCCGCCCGCTGTCGGTGCGACTGCGAACCAAACCGGCGTGCGGACACCAGAACCGTCACGGCGATAGGTTTCCAGGTTCAGGTAGTTCTCGCCGTTGAACGCATCAACTCCAGTCATGGATCTGCCTTCTTCAGAATGCGCGCATCGCAAATTCCATGATCGCTCGCCCCGCCGCGTGGCCGGCGCGACGAACGACCGGTGTCAGTGCGGCGCAAAATTGACATCCTGGTAAAGCCCACATAACATCCCCGCATGATCACCTGATGCTCCATGCCCGCGAAGGCGAGAAAGTCCTTTTCAAGGGGACTAAGGATCTTCGCACGCTACAATGCTCGAGCATCCCAGGATCGATCAGAGCCCCGGCCTTTAACGGGGTTTTTTTCTGTCTGCTTCCTGTCCGCGCCACAACAGGAGAAGCACACGATGAATACAACCGAGCGAACGTCGCCTGCCTCTGATCCTGCCGTTTCGGCGACCGGCTGGAACAGGCCTGGTAGCCACGCCCGGGATCGTTCGGACCCATCGCACGGATCAACTCCGGGTTAGGAACAAAAGTTGATTACGCCGCCGGTAGTGACAGGCTGACCGTCGCGCCGGATCCAGGATCATTGCGGGCAGTGACACGGCCATTCATCGTCCGCGCCAGACGACTGCTGAGCGCCAGTCCGGCACCGCCGTTTTCCGGCAGGGAACGACCATCCGTCGCCGGCGCGTCCTTATGAAAATCCCCGGTGACCTCGGGCGGCAGACCCTTGCCGGTATCGCTGACGGACGCGGTCACCGTGTCTTCATCGCGATGCACGGAAACCGAAACGGTACTGCCCGGCGGGGTCAACCGCACGGCATTCGCCAGGAAGTTATCCAGGATCCGCCGGATCGCCCACGAATCGCCGATCGCCTTGGTCGCGTCGGCATCGTCCTGCGCCGTCAGTGCAACAGTGACCTGCCGTTCCCGGGCTGCCGGACCCGCCGTCTCCGCGGCATCCCGAGCGATCGTTGCGATATCCACGGTCTGTTGTTGCAGGGCGCGTTCTTTGATTTGCGATAGATCAATCAAGTTGTCGATGGTCGCCAGTAATTGCTTGCCGTCTCTTCGTACGCGACCCAGCGCCTCTCGCTGATCGGGGCGGCTGCTTGCCATGGTCAGTGTCAGCACGCCGAGAAGTGAATGCAGTGGCGTCCGTATTTCCTCGCTGAGGTCCGTCAGAACGTCCGTCTTGATTCGTTCCGCCGCTTCGGCGCGCCGTGTCTGCGCCGCCAGCCGCTCCTGGATGTCGCGGGCATGGTGGACAAACGCCGCCGTCGCGAGGATTGCCAGGGTGGAGAGGATGCGGTTGCCGATCATATCCGGCAGATCCGACGCGGCCACCGGAAGGAATGCCCCGACGACGACCAGGACGCACGCAATCGAGGTGATGATCCACACGCCGGAGCGGTGCTTGTGGAACACCGCCGTGGCGATCAGCGGCGTATAAATAATGCCGTAGGCCAACGTATTGTCGCGCTCCAGATCCGCCAGGAACGCGAGTGCGCTCACAAGGTAGATCAGGGGAACCAGTCGACGCGCGATCTGGCTCGCCGCGAGCGCGAAACGCGATTTATTATCTGATTCAAAAGAACCAGTATAGGACATATATTAATCCAAAATTTATGCGGCCTTTAGTCCCTGAGCGACTATCCATTGTATCAAAATCGCCGTGCCGTCAAGGAAATCGTCAATTGTCATCGATTCGTCGGGGTTATGGCTACCATTCTCATTGCGGACAAAAACCATGCCCATTGGTATTCCCGCCGCACCGAAAGCCGCCGCGTCGTGCGAGGCCGGGCTGCCAAGATCCAGGAAAGCAATCCCCTGGTCCCGGGCCGCGACTTCGAGCCCCGCCTTGATACGCGGATCGACCAACCCGACCGCGGCCCCCGCCCTTGGTCCCAGGTGAAATTGCACGCCTCGGCGCTGTTCGATCCCCTCAATAATCCTGCCGACTTTTTCTTCCAGTTCCGCCAGCACGGCTTCGTCATAGGCCCGCACGTCCAGGCTGAAATGGAATGCGCCCGGCACGATCGTCAGCCCGTGCGCCGCCGGATCCGTATGGAAGCGGCCCAGCGTGCACGCCATCGGAATCCCACGCGCATCGTAGTCCGCCCACAGCGTGTCGAGTGCCATCGCGAACTCGGCCCCGGCCATCGCAGCATCGCGGCGGAAACGGCGCGGCAGCCCCACATGATCGTGGCTTCCCTGAATGCGCGCGTCGGGAAACCGGAAGTTGCCCGGTATACCGGTACAA
Organism: Rhodopila sp.; assembly: GCA_036263955.1. Lineage (GTDB taxonomy): Bacteria > Pseudomonadota > Alphaproteobacteria > Acetobacterales > Acetobacteraceae > Rhodopila. Next base: position 2,534 of record DATARX010000079.1, on the reverse strand, counting down.
ATCGCCACCGGCCGCCCTGCCGCCACCAGGCTCGGCGCTTGCTCGATATGCAACTCCAGATACGCTCGTATCTTTGATGTATCGCAAAAATGCCGCGTGCCGGCCCGCAACCCTTCGGGGTTGCCGCCGCAGTCGGCGATGTGGTCCGCCAGTGTACGGCCGGTATCCACCCGGCGGACATCCAGCGCACCGTCCGGCAGCGTGCCAAGGCTGCCGCGGCTGCCGATGTAGGACACCTGAAACCAAACGCTTTCCTCGGCCCGGATGCCCATCACTACGATGTCGTATTGCAGAGTCACGCCCAACGCGCGGAGCACGGCGACCGTCGTCAATCCGGCCAGCACGCCCGCGGCTCCGTCGAAATTGCCGCCATGCGGCACCGAATCCAGATGCGAACCGATCACCAGCACCGGGGCCGTCCGGTCACGTCCCGGCAGCGTCATGTAAAGATTGGCGGCATCGTCACGCGCGATCTCCAGCCCTAGCGCCTCGGCCGCCTTGGCCACCGTCGCATGCGCCCGTTGTTCTCCCGCGCCGTAGGGATCGCGTGACACCCCTGGCTCATCCAGCCCGTCCTGGCGAAGCTGGTCGAACAATGACGTCATGGCGGCGCGCTGCGCCTGAACCGCCGCCTTGATAGCGTTCGAATCGAGTGTGTCCATCGGCATGGGTCCTTTCGTGTGAGGCCGCCCCATTATTGGCTTCGGTGCGGGAAGCGGCTAGAGCAGGAAAGCGTTTGTGCGAAGCGCGAAAAACGGGGGGACGACAGGAATGTCCACATGTCTGTGCTGCGGTCCGGGCTTGTTTGGCCGGCGTGGCTTCCTCGCGATCTCCGCTTCCGCCGCGGCATTGCCGGCCTGGGCGCAATCCCAGTCCCAGTCCAAATCCGCCGGCCCGGCCGATCCGGCCTTGCTGGAAGATCTGGTTGCCGCCAACCGGATTCTTTACGATCAGGGCGTGGTCGATGGTTTCGGCCATGTCAGTGTCCGGCACGACAAGGATCCGAATCGATATCTGCTGTCGCGCAGCATGGCGCCGGCCCTGGTCACGGTCGACGACATCCTTGAATACGACCTCGACAGCAATCCCGTGGATCCAAGGGGACGTACTTCTTATCTGGAGCGATTTATCCACGGTGAACTCTACAAGGCGCGGCCCGACATCATCGCCGTGGTGCACAGTCATTCGCCGGCGGTGATCCCGTTCGCCGATTCATCCGTGCCGTTACGGCCGATGAATCATATCGCCGGTTTCCTAGGTGCCGGCGTCCCGGTGTTCGAGATCCGCGACACCGCCGGCCCAGCCACCGATATGTTGATCCGTAATGCTTCGTTGGGGCATGCGCTTGCGCTGACGCTCGGCACGCACTCGGTCGCCCTGATGCGGGGCCACGGGTCGATCGCTGCCGCGCAGTCCATTCGCCACGTGGTCTTTCGCGCTGTCTACACCGAGGTGAACGCGCGCATGCAAGCCGGGGCGATGATCCTCGGAACGCCTAAATTCCTGAGCCCGGAGGAAGCGGCCGCGGCGGAAAAGACCAACGACGGGCTGGTCGACCGGCCCTGGGCGCTGTGGAAGCAGCACGCGATGGGGAAGGCGTGATGACGAGCGAAGATCAGTCCGTCGGCGAGATGCTGCGCGAAACGGCGGATCGACTGTTTCAGGCGCACTGCGATACCGCAACCCGGCGCGCCGCCGATCAAGGCACATGGCCGGCCGCGCTATGGGTGGCAGTCGAGGACGCCGGGCTGCACCGCGCGCTGGTGCCCGAAGATGCGGGCGGGTTCGGCGTGCCGGTGCCGGACGCGCTGTCGTTGCTGAAAGTCGCGGGTGCGCATGCCGTGCCCCTGCCGCTTGCCGAGACGATGCTGGCGAGCTGGCTTCTGGCGCGTGCCGGCCTGGAAATCCCCGACGGCAAGCTGACCGTCGGGCCGGTGCGGGAGAATGAAAGCGTCACGCTGACGCGATCCGGCGCCGGCTGGCATGTGTCCGGAACGCTGACCCGGATCCCCTGGGCGCGCGACGTCGATTATATAGTCGTGGTTGCCGCCGGCCGGGTTGCATTGGTCGGCCGTAACGCCTGGTCGATCGAGCCCGGGGTAAACGTTGCGCGCGAGCCCAGGGACACCGTGCGGTTCGACGGTGCCGCTGTTGCCACCGGCGGGATAAGGATGACGGCGCTGATCCCGATCGGTGCCGCGATGCGCACCCAGCAGATCGCCGGCGCGCTGACCCGGCTAACCGGGATGACCACGCAATACGCCCAGGACCGGGTGCAGTTTGGCCGGCCGTTGGGAAAATTTCAGGCGGTACAGCAGAACCTGGCGGTGCTGGCGGGACAGACCGCCGCCGCGGTGGCCGCGGCCGACCTCGCCGCGGAAGCCGTAGCCGACGGCGTGAAGATCCTGCCGATCGCGGCGGGCAAGGCCAGGGCAGGGGAGGCCGCCGGGATCGCCGCCGGCATCGCCCATCAGGTGCACGGCGCGATCGGCTTTACCTTCGAGCACGACCTGCATTTTCTCACGCGCCGCCTG
>DATARX010000078.1:0-11891 GCA_036263955.1 Rhodopila sp. | reverse complement strand
GTGCACCTCGGCCCACACCTGCACCGGCGACGGTACCGGCATGGTGCTCCGGGCCGGGCTGCCCGCGCAGGACATGGAATTCGTCCAGTTCCACCCCACCGGCATTTTCCCGGCTGGCTGCCTGATCACCGAAGGCGCGCGTGGCGAAGGCGGCTACCTGACCAATGCGGAGGGGGAGCGCTTCATGGAGCGCTACGCCCCCACCGCCAAGGACCTGGCCAGCCGCGACGTGGTGTCGCGCTCGATGACCATGGAAATCAACGAAGGTCGCGGTTGCGGCCCGAACAAGGACCACATCATGCTCCATCTGGAGCATCTGGGCGCCGCGCTGCTGCACGAACGCCTGCCCGGCATTTCGGAAACCGCCAAGGTGTTCGCCGGGGTCGATGTAACCAAGGAACCGATCCCGGTGCTGCCGACCGTTCACTACAATATGGGCGGCATCCCAACGAATGTGCATACCGAAGTGTTGCGGCCGACAAAGGACAATCCGGACGCGACGATCCGAGGGCTAATGGCGGTCGGCGAAGCCGCCTGCGTATCCGTGCACGGCGCCAACCGGCTTGGCACCAACTCCCTGCTCGATCTCGTGGTGTTCGGACGCGCCGCGGCGCATCGGGCGGCCGAGACGATCAAGCCGGGTGCCGGTCAGCCGCCGTTGCCGCCGAAAGCGGGCGAGGCGTCGCTGGACCGCTTCGATCGTGCACGCCACGCCAAGGGCGGCACCAAGGTCGCTGAATTGCGGCTGGAAATGCAGCGCACCATGCAAGGTCACGCGGCGGTATTCCGCACCTCGAAAAGCCTGACCGAGGGTGTCGATAAGATGAAAAAAGTCTGGAGCGGAATGACCGACATGTCGGTGTCCGATCGCAGCCTGATCTGGAACAGCGACCTGGTGGAGGCGTTGGAACTGCACAACCTGATGGGCAGCGCGATGACTACGATGGTCGGCGCCGAAGCCCGGACGGAAAGCCGTGGCGCCCACGCGCATGACGACTACCCGGAGCGTGACGACCACAATTGGATGAAGCACACGCTGTCCTGGTGCGACGACAACGGTGACGTGAAGCTCGATTACCGACCGGTGAAGATGCAGACGCTGACCAACGAGGTGTCGGTCTTCCCGCCAAAGAAGCGGGTTTACTGAGCGTGATCGCGCGAGGCCGGAGGTTCAGGCGCATGAATGATGCGATCGGACAGGACCAACGCCTCGGTCAATTTTAGGATTACAAGACGATGGTTGCTTTCAATCTTCCGGTGAACAGCCGCATCGGCACGGGCCAGACGTTCAGGGCGCCCCCGGGCGCCAAGCGGATCCGGGAATTCAAGATCTATCGCTGGAACCCTGATGACGGGCGGAACCCGCGCACGGACACGTACGAAATCGATCTCGATGCCTGTGGCCCAATGGTCCTGGACGCGCTGATCAAGATCAAGAACGAGGTCGATCCGACCTTGACCTTCCGCCGTTCCTGCCGCGAGGGCATTTGCGGCTCCTGCGCGATGAACATCGACGGCGGGAACACGCTGGCTTGCCTCAAGCCGATCGAGGACGTGAAGGGCGCGATCAAGATCAGCCCGCTGCCGCATATGCCGGTGGTGAAGGACTTGGTTCCCGACCTCTCCCAGGTCTATGCCCAGTACCGCTCCGTGAAGCCCTGGATGCAGGCCGACACGCCCGCCCCGCCTGATGGTGAGCGGCGGCAGAGCAAGGAAGAACGCGCCAAGCTGGATGGGATGTGGGAATGCATCCTGTGTTTCTGCTGTTCGACGGCTTGCCCCAGCTACTGGTGGAACGGCGACCGCTACCTTGGGCCGGCCGTGCTGCTGCAAGCCTACCGCTGGATTGCCGATTCGCGCGATGAAGCAACCGGCCAACGGCTCGATGAACTGGAAGACCCGTTCAAGCTGTATCGCTGCCATACGATCATGAATTGCACTGATACATGCCCGAAGGGCCTCAATCCGGCGAAGGCGATCGGCGCGATCAAGCAGTTGATCGTGGAGCGGCAGGGCTGATCCAAAACCGTCCTTTGACGTTCGCGCGACAAAGGGCGATGCTCGCCCCCAAACAAAAGCTAGCCGCGGGAGCGCACGATGATCGAGGTTTGGACTTGGCCCACACCGAACGGGCATAAGATTCATATCGCATTGGAGGAACTCGGGCTGCCCTACAAGGTCGTGCCGATCAACATCGGCAAGGGCGACCAGTTCAAGCCGGAATTCCTGGCGATCACCCCGAACCATCGCATTCCCGCCATCGTGGATCCGGACGGACCCGGCGGCAAGCCGCTGAAGCTGTTCGAATCGGCGGCCATCATGATCTACCTGTCGGAAAAGACTGGCGGCAAGCTGATCCCCGCTGATCCGGTCGGGCGCTACACGTGCCTGCAATGGATGATGTTCCAGATGGGCGGCACTGGTCCAATGTTCGGACAGTACAACCACTTCGCCAATTACGCGGTGGAGAAGATTCCGTACGCGATCGACCGCTATACCAACGAAGTCCGGCGCCTGCACCGCGTGCTCGATAAGCGGCTGGGCGAGGCGGAGTACCTGGCGGGAACCGAATATTCGATGGCCGACATCATCAACTTCCCCTGGATCCGCAATCCGGATCGCCGGAACATCGACCTGGCGGACTATCCGAACGTCAAGCGCTGGCATGACATCGTCGCCGCCCGGCCGGCCGTGCTACGCGGCGTCGAGGTTCTCTCGGACAGCCAACGCCGCGGCCAGATGACCGACGAAGAACGCGAGATCATGTTCGGAAAGACACAATTCCAGGCGCGGTAATCCGCGTCTGGAAAAATGTGGGCCGCTGGCGCCGGATACCTTAACCCCGTTGTCGATAACCCCGTTGTCGATGCTTCAACCACCGGCAACGGGGCCAATGATTTGTAACACCTGATGACCACGGCGTTGCTGACAAGCGACGCGCTCCAGCGTCGCCCTCGAGCCGGTTGGAATCCTTTGATCCAACGAGCGGTTCGGTTATAAACTGCATCAAACAAGCTGAATCTTTGTCGGCACAAAAGCAGGAGCAAACTCGGGCGTCGAATGACCGCGCGTATTCTGATCGTGGATGATGTGCCCGCCAACACGCGCTTGCTCGAAGCCAAGCTTGCGGCGGAATACTATCAAGTCAGTTCCGCCCGCGACGGTCTGGAAGCCCTGACGGTTGCCCGTGAGTGGCAGCCGGATCTGATCCTCCTGGACGTCATGATGCCTGGCATGGACGGCTATGAATGTTGCCGGCTGCTAAAGGACGATGCCGTCACGCTGCATATCCCGGTCGTCATCGTGACCGCGCTCGGGGAACCTGGTGAGCGCTTGCGCGGCCTGGAGGCCGGTGCCGACGACTTCCTGACCAAACCGGTCGACTATGACACGCTCATGGCACGCGTCCGCAGCCTTGTGCGGCTGAAGCGCCTGCTCGACGAGTGGCGGGCCCGTGGCGATACCGCCCGAGCGCTCGGTCTCAGCACCGATCGGGTGCTGATACCCTCTATCGCCGGCGCGCGCGTCCTGGTGGTCGACGATTGGGACCAAAGCGCCAACCACATCCAGGACGCTCTGGCGGAGGACGGTGTTTTGCCGGCCCTTAGCCGGAGCGGCGCCGAGGCGGTCGGTCTGACCGGAGCCATTAACTTCGACCTCTTGGTCATCAACCTCTCCCTCGCCGATGAAGACCCGCTGAAGCTGGTATCGGTGCTCCGGGCGTCCGACGCGACCCATGAAACGCCGATGCTGCTGGTCGGGGAGGCTGGGGAGAAAGACCGTGTCCTGCGTGGATTTGAACTTGGCGCGAACGACTGGCTGATGCAGCCGATCGACCCGCATGAATTGCGGGCCCGGGCGCGCAACCAGATAAGGCGGAAGTTCTACCAGGATCGGCTACGGTCCGACCTCGGGACCGCGCTGGAAATGGCGCTGACCGATCCGTTGACCGGCCTCTACAACCAGCGATATCTGCGACGGCACCTCAGCGGCCTGATGGAGAGTGGGCAAAGTCGGCAACTTGCCGTGTTGATGCTCGACGTCGACCATTTCAAGTCCGTCAATGATCGATTTGGCCACGCATCCGGTGATCGCGCCTTACGACTGATCGCCGACTCGCTACGCGTGCATACACGGGTTTTCGACTCCGTCGCACGCTACGGCGGCGAGGAATTCGTCGTCGTCATGCCCGGCACCAGCACGGAGGAAGCCACCGCCGCCGCAGAACGGTTGCGGTCCGCGGTTGAGGTGATCGAGTTTACGACACTGGACAATCAGCCGATTCCGCTGACGGTCAGCGTTGGGGTCGCCTGTGCGCCGAGCACCAAAGGCTCCCCGGAACTGCTTCTGCTCGCCGCCGACGCTGCGCTTTATGACGCCAAGCGCAACGGGCGGAACCGGGTCGAGATCGCGCGCGCCGCGCCGGTTATTTAATCTTGGCTTCCTTGAACGGGACGTGCTTCCGCACGACCGGATCGTACTTGTTCAGTTCGAGCTTGGTGGTTTGCGCCCGAGCGTTCTTTTTGGTGACATAAAAGAAGCCCGTATCCGCGGTGGACACCAGCTTGATCTGAACGGTGTTCGATTTGGCCATCAGCCTGTTCCTTAAAACGGCGCGCTACGCAAAGCTGCCCTATGAGGGGCGGCAAAATGCTCAACAACCCCGTCGCGGTCAAGCCTTTGATGGGTTCGCGTGGTCCCGTATCGCGCATCAGGCAAGCGCAATGTACCGCTTTCGGTCTGACGTGTCCGATTCACGCGACGAATCGTGGGCGCGGTGCAACTCACGCGTCGCTGCGATCCGATCCTAGGCGACTCGATGCAGCAATTCCGCCCCGGTTGCAATCCGCCGGCAATTCTCGGCCGCCAGCGCAAAGCTGCGGTCGAACGTTCCGGTCGTCAGCCAGGCGACATGTGGTGTGACCACCGCGTTCGGCAGGTTGAGCAACGGATGATCGCTTGGCAATGGTTCGGTTTCAAAGACATCCAGGCCGGCACCGGCGATCCGCCCAGCCTCCAACGCAGTAACCAAGGCCGGGTGATCGACAAGTCCGCCACGTCCGGTGTTGATCAGAATCGCGCCCGGTTTCATCCGCGCCAGCGCCGCAGCATCGATCACGTGCACGGTTTCCGCTACCAGCGGCAAATGCAGGCTGACGACGTCCGCTTCCGCCAACAACCGGTCGAGCGGGCGGTACGACGCGCCGGCATCGGCCGCCGGATTGCGTGCGGTATAAAGGACCTCGCAGCCCATCGCCGCCAGGATCGGCGACAGAATGCGGGGAATGGCACCGAACCCAACCAGGCCGACAGTCCGGCCACCAAGTTCCCCGATACCGTCCTGCAGGCCCGTGTCGGTCCAGACCCCCGCACGCAAGCCACGGTCGAATGCCGGGATGCGCCGGAGTACGGACAGCATCAGCCCAAGCGTCAACTCCGCCACCGCTCGGGCGTTGGTGCCGGGCAGGTTGCAAACCGGGATGCCGCGCTGGCGAGCGGCATCCAAGTCGATGGTGTTTACCCCAACGCCAATCTTTTGGATCAGCTTCAGTCGCGGCGCGACGGCAATCATCTCGGCCGTACAGCGCTGCAGCACGTGCCACAGAACGTCGCATTCCGGTAGCTGTCGAAACAGGGCTTCGGATGCGTCTTCGGGGCACACGGACACGTCAAGGTCCGGCAGCCGCCGCAGCCTGTTCGTCAGATCGGGCCCGGCGGACGCATGAAAGATGACTTTCACGGCCGGTTGCGGCCCAGCACCGATCCCCCGGCGAACTTCGCCTTGCCGCCCAGCGCCTCCTCGATCCGGAGCATCTCGTTCCATTTCGCCATGCGCTCGCCGCGGGTGAAGCTGCCCACCTTGAACTGCCCCGCGCCCCAGCCGACCGCGAGGTGCGCGATGGTCACGTCCTCGGTTTCGCCGGATCGGGCGGAGACGATCGTCGCATAACCGCAATCCGCCGCCGCGCGCCGGGCGTCGAGGGTCTCCGTCAGGGTACCACGCTGGTTGGGCTTGAGCAGTACGGTGTTGGCGGCCTTTTTCTCGGCGGCATCACGCAGCCGGTCCGCGTCGCTGACCAGGAAATCGTCGCCGACGATCTGGATCTTGTCCCCGACGGCGCGGGAGAAGGCAACAAAGCCGTCCAGGTCGTCCTCGGCCAGCGGGTCTTCGATCGACAGGATCGGGTAGCGGCCGATCCAACCCTGCAGCAGGGCGATCATGCCATCGGTCGTCAGTTCCTTGCCATCCAGCGCAAGCTTGTAGCGGCCGTTCTCACCAAATTCCGAGGCGGCGACATCCAGCGCGATACCGACTTGCTCTCCTGGGCGGAAGCCGGCCTTCTCGATCGCCGCTACCAGTGTGTCCAGCGCCTGTTCGTTGGTTGAAAACACAGGCCACCAGCCGCCTTCGTCGGCGACCCCTGCCAGGCTGCCGGCCGCTTCCATCAGCTTGCCGGCGGCACGGTAGACCTCTGCCGTCCAGTCCAGGGCCTGGGCGAACGATTCGGCCGCCGGGCACATCACCATAAAATCCTGGATGTCGACCCGCCGTCCGGCATGCGCGCCGCCGCCAAAAATCTGGATCTGCGGCAACGGGATTAACGCCGCATCGGGTCCGCCAAGGTAATGATACAACGGCAGCCCGGCGGCCGCGGCCGCCGCATGAGCAGCTGCCATCGACACCGACAGCAGCGCATTGGCACCCAGTTTCGTCTTGTTGCGGGTGCCGCCCAGTTCGATCAGCCGCTCGTCCAACGCTTCCTGGCCGCTGGCATCCATCCCCGCGACCGCGTGCGCGATCAGGGCGTTCACGTTTGTGATGGCTTTGGTCACATCGTAGCCGCCAAACGTCGATCCGCCGTCGCGCAGGTCGAGCGCCTCGCCCGAACCGGTGGACGCCCCGGCGGGCGCGATCGCTCGTCCGACCGCGCCGCCTTCCAACAAGACGTCGACCTCCACCGTGGGACGGCCTCGACTGTCCCAGACCCGTCTTGCGTGGACATAGGCGATACTGGTTTCGGTCATGCGGCGATTTCCTCTCTCCAGGCGTTCACCACGTCGATAAGCCGATCGGGCGGATCGGCAAGCAGGCCGCGCGCGACGTGGCGAACCGTGTCGCGCTGCCCGTCTTGCGTGATGTACTCTACCGGCGATTTGCCATCCACCCGAGCCAGGAACAAGCCCGGTAGCAGATGGGCGGCACGCGTCTCCAACGCCGCTGCCGGTTCCCACGCCACCAGCGGCAGATAAGCCGCCACCATCGCAGCGAAACTATCCAGCAACGCACCGCGAGCGGTCGGCACCCACAGGCATTTCAGCATCAAATGGTTCAGGCAGAACGCAAGGTCGAAGGCCGGATCACCCCACCACGCGCATTCCGCGTCCAGGAAAACCGGGCCGTCGGGGCCACACAGGATGTTTTTCGGGCTGACGTCACCATGCACAAGCGCGTGCTTGTTGCGCTGCGTCGTCTCGATCAACAGCCGCATCCGGTCGGCCAGATCCGGATGCGCCCGGGCGGTATGGGCCAGATACGGTTCCAGCCTGATGTCGTAGAAGATGCCATCCGTGGGGAAGTCCAGCGCCAGCGAAGAGTTCGCGGCGGTGGCGGCATGGATTCGTCCCAGCGCGTCGGCGACCGATGCGGCGAAGCCGACATCCACCACGCCGTCGCGCAGCCGGGCTTTCCACAATGGGTAGCGTTCCGCCGGCAGATAGGCCATTGCGAGGGCGCCAGAGGCTGCGTCCTGTCCCAGGAGCGCCGGTGTCGCGTGCGGCACCGCCTGGCCGGCGACCCGCATCCACCGCGCTTCGTAGAGGTTCCGCTCCACGGGCGCCTGCCAGTCGGCACTCACCCGCAGCTTCCCGAGCGCCCGCTTTACGCAGATCGGACCAGCAGGCAGGTCGATCCGCCAGATATCGGATGAGACACCGCCGGTCAGCGGTTCGCCGCTCACTGAAGCACTGCTCAGCAGATGCATTCGCGTCAGCGCGTCGATGATATCCTGTGGTGTGATGTCCCGGGGTTGGATGTTCTGGGGTAGGATGTTCTGGGGTGGCGTTTCCGTCATGCGGCCCACGCTACCGCGCCTGTGGCCGCTGCGAAACCGGCTTGGGTCGGGTATCAAAGGCGCGACCGTGGGGCTACATGGAGCCGCACAGCACGTTCGCACAATGAGACGACAAATATTATCAGCGCCCAGGCTTGAGCGTCAGCGACCGCAACGCGACCGAATGGCGGCACGTCGCCGGCATTTTTTGGTGATCGCGGTCGCTGTATCGGTCGCTGTTCATCTCGTGGCCGCGCTGCTGGTGGTATTTTTGCCGCGCGTCATGCCGCGGGAAGTCCCCCCGCAAGAAAAGGGCGCGGTTGAATTACTGATGGTGGAGCAGAAGGGGGCACGCCCCAGCCAGGCCGGCCAGCCGCAACAGAGCCAACCGACCCCGCCACAGCCGCAAAGGCCGACCGAGGCGTCGAAAGAACCATCCCGGCCGACTGAGCCGCAAGCCGCTGCGGCGCAACCCAAGCCCGCCCCGCCCGTACCGCAAAGTCCAGACGAAACAGCGCCTCCGCCGACTGAGGAAACGCCCCCCAAGGCCGCCAAGGCGGACGAAAAGCCAGCGCCGCAGGCAGACGAAAAACCAGCGCCGCAGCCAACCGAAAAACCATCGCCGCAGGCAGACGAAAAACCGGCGCAACAGCAGGCAGCAGCGCCACCGACACCTCCGCCGTCTCCCCAAGCACCCGTGTTCGACCTGGCAGGAACCGAAAGCGAATCCAATGCGGTGGTCCTGGGATCAGGCGTCTTGCCGGCCAGTCCGGACAACCGATTTAGAAATCGACCGCCGGTGTTTCCACGAGAAGCGGAGATGCGCGGCGAGCACGGGTCGGTCGTGGTTCTTATCCACGTATCGGAGCGCGGGGTCGCTGACGGCGTTGACGTGGCGCGAAGTTCCGGCGTGGCGTCGTTGGATCAGGCGGCCGTGGATGCGGTCCGCAAATGGCACTTCCGCCCGGCGATGCGAGAAGGCCGAGCGGTCCCGTTCGATATGCCGTTTGAGTTTGTTTTCGAGGCCGACTGAGAACCTTTTCGAGGAGTCCTCCCCATGGTACGCATCGATCGTGTCGTAACCAAAGGCGGCGACACGGGGGAAACGTCACTGGGTGACGGTTCGCGCGTGCCGAAAGCCGATCCGCGTATTGAGGCGATCGGCGCCGTCGACGAGGCAAACGCCAGTATCGGCGTGCTCCGCCTTCATACCAAAAATCGTTCGGCGGAAGATGCCATGCTGGGTCGAATCCAGAACGACCTGTTCGATGTCGGCGCCGACCTGTGCGTGCCCGGAACCGGGGACGACCGGCTTCGTCTGACTGGCACCGCCGTGACGCGCCTGGAAGCCGAGGTCGAGGCCATGAACGCGACGCTGCCGGCGCTGAAAAGCTTTATCCTGCCCGGGGGTACCGAAGCGGCGGCCTTTGCCCATATGGCTCGTGTGGCTGCGCGCAGGGCGGAGCGCACGGTCGTCGCGATCGAAAACGTCAATCCGGCGGTCCGCCGTTATCTCAATCGGCTATCGGACCATCTTTTCGTTCTTGCCCGTGTGCTCAATGAAAATGCCGCGGCCGACGTGCTCTGGGTACCGGGTGCCAACCGATCCTGACCGCGCCGCCCTTGACAGCCGGCGCCGCGCCGGTTTCGCATTCTGACCTGAATTCTGGAACGCCGCCCGTGCCGCAGCTTTCGCTTCATACGCCGGTGGGAGACATCACTGTCTTCGAGGAAGACGGTGCAATCGTGTCGCTGGATTGGGGCTGGGTGCCGGACCAGTTGCCATCGCCGGTCCTGGAGGCCGCACGGGACCAGCTTGAGGCCTATTTCGATGGCACGCTGACAGCGTTCGATCTGCCACTCGCGCCCACCGGGACCGCCTATCGCCGCCAGATCTGGCAGGCACTGCGGGAGATCCCTTACGGTGAGGTGCGCAGTTACCGGGACATCGCCGCTAAGGCGGGCGGAAGCGCACGCTCGGTTGGCCAGGCCAACGGGCGCAATCCTATTCCCTTGATCATCCCGTGCCATAGGGTTGTTGCGGTTACGCATATTGGCGGCTACTCCGGTGGTGACGGATTGCCGACCAAACGCTGGCTGCTCGCGTTGGAGAATCCGAACCGAAGCTTGCTCTGACCACCTCGTCACATGGAGACATGACATGACAAAGGCAATCCGCATCCATACGAACGGTGGCCCGGAGGTCATGGTCTGGGAGGATGTCCCGACACCCGAACCCGGCCCGGGCGAGGCGCTGATCAAGCACGCCGCCATCGGCCTGAATTTCATCGACGTATATTTCCGCACCGGGCTCTATAAAGCCCCGAACATGCCGCTGATCATCGGCCAGGAAGGTGCCGGAACGGTCGTCGCGGTCGGCAAGAACGTCACGACCCTCGCGGCCGGCGACCGGGTGGCTTATGCGGGCCCGCTGGGCGGCTACGCGACCGAACGGGTCATCGCTGCCGACCGCCTGGTGAAACTGCCGGACAACATCGATTTCCAGACCGGCGCAGCGATGATGCTGCAAGGCATGACCGCGCAATACCTGCTTCGTCGTACCTACACAGTGAAACCGGACGATACGATCGTCGTGCATGCGGCGGCCGGCGGCGTCGGCCTGATCCTGTGCCAGTGGGCCAAGCATATTGGCGCGACCGTGATCGGCGTCGTCTCGAACGAGGAAAAAGCCGCGTTGGCCCGGGCACATGGCGCCGCCCACACCGTGATCGGCCACGCGGCGCTGGTTGCCGAGGTCAAGCGCATCACCGGTGGGGCGATGGTACCGGTGGTGTACGACAGCGTCGGCAAGGACACGTTCAGTGCCAGCATCGACTCACTCGCGCCGTTGGGCCTGATGGCGAGCTATGGCAGCGCGTCCGGACCCGTGCCGCCGGTCGAACTTGGCATGCTTGCGGCCAAAGGCAGCCTGTTCCTGACGCGGCCAACCTTGGCAACCTACACAGCCAAGCGCGCCGACCTGGAACGGGTCGCGGCGGACCTGTTCGACGTGGTCGGCAGCGGCGCGGTGAAGATCCAGGTGAACCAGACGTTCAACCTGAAGGATGCCGGCGCCGCGCACACCGCGCTGGAAAGCCGGAAGACCACCGGCAGCACAGTTCTGTTGCCGTAATTGGCGTTCACGCGGCCATTGAGACGAGCGGTCGTGACGCGGCAAGCGGATCGCGCGCCACGCCGCCGCGCGGTTGACGGATCGGCTAATCCGGCCAATCTGGCTCCGCGATACCGCATTTCACGGGAGAGATTGGATGGGTGAGGTAATCCAGCTGAAGGCCGCCGACGGCTTCAGCTTTTCGGCCTATGTCGCGGGCCCAGCAAACGCCACCAGGGGCGTGGTCGTGGTTCAGGAGATCTTGGGCGTCAACCAACACATCCGCGACATGGCCGATCGCTTTGCTGCGTTGGGCTACGCCGCCGTCGCCCCTGCGCTGTTCGACCGTGCGCAGCGCGGTGTGGAATTGGGTTACACCCAGGACGATATTGCCACGGGCCGTGAAATTCGGATGAAGCTTTCCGACGCCGACGTGATGAAAGACGTCGAGGCCGCGGCGAATCATCTGTCCGGCAAGAAGCTTGGGATCGTCGGCTACTGCTTCGGCGGCACCGTTGCGTGGTGGGGCGCGACGCGCACCAGCAAGTTCGCGGCGGCGTCCTGCTGGTATGGCGGCGGCATTCCCAGCACGAAGAACGAGAGTGCCAACTGCCCGGTGCAGATGCATTTCGGCGAGAAAGACGCCTCCATCCCAATGAGCGACGTCGATGCGGTCCGCGCCGCCCAGCCGAAAGTGGAGGTCTACATCTACGAAGGCGCGCAGCACG
>DATARX010000062.1:0-10687 GCA_036263955.1 Rhodopila sp. | reverse complement strand
CCCGGCCCCGGCGAGGTCGTCACCCGCACCATCTGGCTGTCCATCGATCCGTATATGCGCGGCCGGCTGCGGGAGGAGCAAACCTACGCCGTCGCCGTCCAGATCGGTGAGGCCATGACCGGCGAGACGGTCGGCGAGGTTGTCGCCTCCGCCGATCCCGGCTTCGTTCCGGGCGACATTGTCGTGGGCGCGCGCGGCTGGCAGACCCATTGCGTCACCAAGGGCGAGCGCCTGCACAAGATCGCCAAGGGGGCCGCGCCGCTGTCCGCCTACCTCGGCGTTCTGGGTATGCCCGGCGCTACCGCCTACGCCGGCATCACTGAAATTTGCAAACCCAAATCCGGCGAGACGTTCGTCGTCTCGGCGGCCTCGGGTGCCGTGGGATCGGTGGCCGGCCAACTCGCCAAACGGGCCGGTGCCCGTGTGGTCGGCATCGCCGGCGGGTCCGAGAAATGCCTCTGGGTTCAGGACGCGCTAGGGCTCGACGATTGCGTCGATCATCGCTCCCTGGATCTCGGGCGGGAACTTCACGCTGCCTGCCCGAACGGCATCGACGGCTATTTCGAGAACGTCGGCGGCGCCGTGCAGGCCGCGGTGTTCGCTCAGCTCAACCCATTCGCCCGCGTCGCGATGTGCGGGATGGTTTCGCAATACAATGAGCAAACCCCTCCGCCGGGGCCGAACCTGGGCTTTGTCGTCGGCAAGCGCATTCTGATCCAGGGCTTCATCGTGTCCGATCGGCCGGCCCGCATGACCGAATGGCGCGCGCTGGCGGAGCCGCTCGTTGCCGACGGCAGCCTCGTCTATCGCGAAGACGTCGTCGACGGTCTGGAAAACGCACCCGAGGCGTTGACCGGCATCCTCAGCGGCAGGAACTTCGGCAAGCTACTCGTTCGGGTGGCACCCGAACACGGCTGAAACCCGTCGCGCCACCCATTTATGTGGACCGGCTGCTTATGTGGGCCGGCTGCTTATGTGGGCCGGCTGCTTATGTGGGCCGGTTGCTTATGTGGACCGGCTATGGGGCACGGTTGCTACAATCGCTCCACTTGCCCCTTTCCCCCTGTTGGCAGCGTTTTCAGCCGCTCCAGGACCGCCGGCACGCCCTGGATCACCTCGAACAGCCGGCGGCAGGCCGGATCGGCGAAACCTTCGCGGATCGCATGGTCGATGGTCGCAACCAGGGGTTCCACCGATCCCGCGACGTTGCACAGTATGATCGGCTTGTCGTGCAGCCGAAGCTGGCGCCAGGTGATGATTTCGAATGCCTCATCGAACGTGCCCAGCCCGCCGGGCATGACCAGGAAGGCATCGGATTCTTCATACAATCGTAGCTTACGGGTATGCATACTGTCGGTGATGACCATCTCGGTGGCGCGCGCATGGGCGACCTCCATCTGCGTCAGGAACGCCGGGATAACCCCCAGGACAGTCCCCCCCGCGTCCAGCACGGCATCGGCGACCACGCCCATGATGCCGATCCGGCCGCCGCCATACACCAGACGGATGCCAGCCTGCCCCAGGCCGTGGCCCAAGGCCCGTCCCGCCGCCGCATAGGCAGGGTTCACACCGACCCGAGAACCGCAGAATACCGCGAGAGATCGTATGGATGTCATAAATATCCTTCTATCTTCAGCCAGCCTAGTCTGTCCGGTCACATGCAAATCTGCTAGCGAATCATCATGGCGATCCTGGATCGTTGTGGATCGGTGAAACAATAGCCAAATGGGAAGGCGTAGCTGGATGACAAAACGTATTGCGCTAAGTGCCGTTATTGTGCTCGTCGCGATGGCGATCGTCCCGATGGGTCGTGCCAACGCAGATGGGCTCGATCCGATTGCCGTCCGCCAGGCGGGCCTGGCATTGAACAATGGTGATTTCGCCTACATCCGCTCCGTCGTTGCAGCGAAGGGTGATGTCAAGCCGTTGGAGGTACCGGCCAAGGCGATCGCCGAATGGACCAGGCTGCTGCCGACGTTGTTCCCGAAAGGTACCGAGGAAGGCCACAACACCAAGGCGCTGCCGGCGATCTGGTCCGATCCGGCGGGCTTCCAGAAAATCGCCTTGGCCGCCAGCGATGCGGCGACCAAGCTGGCGACTGACGCCAAGGCCGGCGAAGCGGACGCCGTCGCCGCCGACACCAAGCTGCTGGGTGAGCAATGCGGCGCCTGCCATAAATCATACCGCGCGAAATAGCGCTCCGTAACAATCCCGCCATGTCGTCATGGCGGGGCCGCACCTGCCTGATCGGCATGGCCGGACATCCGGCCAGCCGCCACCCATCAAACACCATCCGCCGGCCCAGCATCTTGACGCCCCGCCGTGAAGGGAATTCCCTTGCGGTCGAGGGAGGACAATCAATGGTCCAGATACGTCAGGTCGGCCCACGCATCGGGGTCGAGGTTTCCGGGGTCGATCTGCGAAGCCTCGATGCCGAAGACTTTGCGCCGATCTATCAGGCGTGGCTCGACCACAACGTCCTGGTCGTCACGGGACAGGACCTCACGCTGCACGAATTCCTTGCCTACTCGCGCCGCTTCGGCATCGTCACGCCGCACCCCTCCAAGAGCACCCGCCACCCCGACCTGCCCGAAATTACCGTGCTCGGTACTGGTAAATTCAACGCCGACGGCTCGCTGAACCAGGCGGTCTACCGCCGCGGCGCCGAGGGCTGGCACACCGACGGCGCCTATGACGAGATACCGTTCAAGGCCACGCAACTTTACGCGCTCGCTATCCCGGATACCGGCGGCGACACGCTGTTTGCCAGCGGCTACGCCGCGTACGACGCCTTGCCGGATCGGCTGAAGCACCGGCTGGAAGGCGCCGTGGGTGCCTTTACCTATGGCGGGCGCACCAAAGCCCAGGCATTGCTCAATCCCGAAGACCGGGACCGCCCGCCGGCCATGCACCCGATCGTCCGTACCCACAGCGAAACCGGCCGCAAGTCGCTCTACTTCGATCCCGGCAAGATCCTGTATATACAGGGTGCCGACAGGGCCGAAAGCGACGGGCTGATCGACGAACTCACCGAACGGATGATCCGGCCGGAAGGCGAGTATCGCCACAAATGGCATGTCGGCGATGTTGTGATCTGGGACAACCGCTGTTCCTACCACAAGGCGGCCGGCGACTACCCGCCGGAGCAGGACCGCATCCACTGGCGCACATCGATCAAGGAACCTTGATTCAGCGACGGCCGATGCCCGGGTCGGGCCGCATCCAACACGAAACCGCATGAGCCGCCGTTGCGCCTGTGACCAACGACAACCGCCGCGCAGACGTATTTACAGTGAAGGATTGAAGCCCTCGGACGACCGACGCGCGCGGCGTTACGCCCTCTGATGCCTTTTCATCTAATACCCTTTCATTCCTGGCGCTTCCGTCTCGGCAGCATCGAAATTGCATTCCACCGAGATCCCGTCCGGATCCAGGTAGAACAACTGGGTCATGTTCATCCGCGGCAGCACCCGCTCATCGAACTTGATATCCAGCGCTTGCAGGTTGGACCGCATCTCCTTCAGACCGTCGCAAGAGAACGCGATGTGATCCAGCCGCCCCGTCGCCGCCGGCGCGACTGGCGCGTCGGAGATCACCGGATCCTCCGCTCGATAGCCGATCAGATGCACTGTCGGGACGTCGCCGCAGTACAGCCAGTAGCCGGGGAACGGCAGCGGCGGCCGGTCGCCAACGGTCAGGCCGACGATGTCGCAATAGAAGTTCTTCGTTGCCTCAAGGTCGCGGACCCTGATGGTGTAATGATTCAGCGATTGTGCAGGCATCTTTTTCGTTTCCCTCTCAGAAGTCGTTTTCCGCCGGCAGGCCGAGCATGATTTGCCCGACCGATTCGAAGTGAAGCTGCTTGCCCTGGGATTGCTGCGATACAGAATTGATATCGCGCAGCCGTCGCTCGAATGGCTGGTCCTCGAAGATCGCGATCGACCCGGCGCAGTGATACAGCGTGTGTACCACGTCACGCGACTGCTGGATCGACCACGTCGACGCCAGCCGCATCATCGCCGCGTGGCGTTCCGTCATCTCCCCATGCCGGATCACATACTCATAGATCTCATCGAGCGTATTGTGCAGAAACGCCCGCGCCGAGTGCCATTTCGCTTCCGACTGCGCCAGTTGCGACTGCACGACGTTATTCTCCCGCAGCGGCTTGGCCGCCCCGCGGGAGGTCTTGGTCGCCGGCAATTCCAGGAACGCGTCGATCAGCCCGCGCGCCAGGCCAAGACCCACGCCCGCGAACCCGGCGGAATAGAGCTGGCTGCTGCCGAAACGATACAACGGCCCTTCCTCCCGCCGGTCGATCGCCTGGTCGCGCAGCATCGTGTGATCATCCGGAACGAACAGATCCTTGACCACATACTCGTTACTCGCCGTGCCGCGCAGGCCCAGCGTGTGCCAGATATCCACCATCGTCACGCTGGGCTTCGGGAACAGCATGGTGCGGACCTCGCCCTTGCGGCCCTTCACCTTCATATGAGCCCCCAGCCAGGTGGCATTCTGGCTGCCACTGGCGAAGCGCCACGTGCCGGAGATGCAGTAGCCGCCTTCCACCGGTTCGGCCTCGAACGGCGCGCCCGGCGGTCCCCACGCCAGAATCCCATCCACCGGCCCGAAAATCCCCCTCGCCACGCTCGGTTCCAGATACGCCGCCGACATCGAGCATCCGTTGCCCTGGCAAACCACCCACGCAATCGACCCGTCCGCCGCCGACAGCGCCTCGGTGACGCGGGTAAAATCCGAAGGTTTCAGCTCCATCCCACCGATCGAGCGGGGCTGCAGCATGCGGAAAAACCCGCCTTCCTTCAGTGCCTTGACGATCGGCGGGGTGAGTTCGCGGCGTCGGTCGATTTCATCCCCCTCCTGCCTGATCAGCGGATACAACGCGAGTGCGCGCGCGACCTGTGGGTGGACCTCCGACATCCGCATACCTCCGCATTATGATGGCGTGACCGCTGTTGGTCAGAACGATGACGCATTTCCGGCCGGTTGGGAAGCAACGCGGCTCTATTCCCGCGACGATTCAGTTCGACATCCGATGGTGCGCGAATTCCTCAACATCCTGTCCGGCAAAGAGGGTCTATTTCTGGCAACCCTGACCGGCCGCGGCCACGTCGCGCTGCAAAGTATGGCGATCCTCAACCTGGCGGAGGAGATCGGCCGCTATCTGCCCCGCCGCACGGAAACAAGCACCGCGACCACCGCTGGGCCCGCCGGAGCGATCGGCGGCCTCCTGGGCGGGTTGTTCGGGAATCCCAACGTCAGCTGAGCGGTTCCTGGAGCAGGACGGGACCCAATCACCGTATCCGCGCCGCAGCGTCCGTCTTGATGGGTGCCGTCCGCGCCGCGTCACCGTTTCGCATATGCGCAGAGAACGCCGAGATTTTGAGATCGCAGAGAAACGTTTGCGCCTGCGGCGCAGCATGACCCGCGCCCTCATCTAAGCCGCACCAAGCCGCGCAGCGGCGCGAAAACAGCCTCGCCCCAGCCCCCAACCCAGAGCAAAGACCCCTCTGCGATCTCAAAAGCTTGGCGATCTCTACGCAAATTCCCAAGCCTGACCCAAACGCCGGCCCCACCGACCAGACACAAAAGATTGCCGTACTGCGAGCCAAACCGGGACGATGAAGTAACAAACCGATTCCCCGCCCTCAGTCGTCCCTCTTATGCTCAACAGACGACAGCGCAGCCTCCAACCGTCGTGCCACCTCCGCCCCCATCGCCACCGGCGTTGCCGCGAACCCGATCACCAACCCGTTCATGCGTGGCACCCCGGGGTAGTACGCCCGCAACGGCGACACCGCCAATTCGCGCGCCCGGCACGCCCGCACCGCCGCGGCCTCATCCACCGCGTCCGGCAGCCGCGCCACCATGTGCAGCCCACCCGGCGCCGCCAGCGGCGTAGCGCGCCGCACCAACCGAGCCATTGCTTCCAGCAGTGCCTCGCGCCGCCGCCCGTATTCCGTGCGCATTTTCCGGATGTGCGGCGACAGCAGCCCCAGCCGCATGAACTCCGCCAACGTTGCCTGGGTGAACGCGTCCGTCCCGCGATCGGTCAGCGTCCGTAGCCGTACGAATGCCGGAACCAGCGGCGCCGGCACGATCGCGAAGCCGATCCGCAACGCCGGCGCCAGTGTCTTGCTGAACGTTCCGCAGTAGATCACCTGCCCAGCCTTATCCAACGTCGCCAGCGGCGGCAGCGGCTTGCCCTCCCAGCGGAATTCCGAGTCGCAGTCGTCCTCCAGCACCCAGGCCCGCGCCCGCCGTGCCCAGTCCAGCAGCGCCAGTCGCCGCCCAATTGGCAGTGCGCCGCCAAGGGGCGTGGCATGCGAAGGCGCCACCAGCGCCAAACGGGCGTCAGGCGCGATCCGCACCCCCGCGGCCACGTCGATCCCCTCCGAATCGCTGGGCACCGGCACAAGCGTCGCCCCTGCCGCCACCAGCGCTCCGCGTCCGGCAATATACCCCGGATCCTCCACCCAAACCGGATCGCCTGGGTCCAGCAGCAACTCCGCCGCGGTGCGCAGCGCCAGCTGAGTCCCCCCGGTCACCACGATGCAGCCCGGATCCGCGACCAAACCGCGAGTCGCCGCCAGATGCGCGGCGATCTGCTCGCGCAACACCAGTAATCCCTGCGGTGGCGGATAGCTGGAAAGTTCCCCGGAAAGCGGCTTCAACACCCGGGACGCGCAGCGCGCCCAGGCCTTGATCGGGAACAGGTCGGGGGCCGGCAGCCCACCGGCCAGCAGCAGCCCCAAAGCCGGATCGCGTGCAGTGGCGGTCGCCGGAACCGCCGCCAACCGTGCCCCCCGAACCGACAACGCGACGGCGGCCACCGGCGGAGTCGCCGCCGGGGCAGGGGCCTGATCCGGCAGATCCGCCGCCACATACGTCCCGCTGCCGGTCCGCCCGCGGACATACCCCTCCGCGGCCAGTCGCTCATACGCCAGCACCACAGTCTGCCGTGCCACCCCGAGCTCCTGCGCCAGGGACCGGCTGGGCGGCAATCGACCACCGCTCGGCAGCGCGCCGCTCAAAATACTGTGACGAAGATGGTCGAACACGGCGCTTTGCCGCGTTTGGTCTGGGGCAAGCATTGGTTTCCGCCGTCGTCGATTGGTCCAATCGAACGACCCTAGACCCCGTTGCGCCGCCTCAGCAAGGGTACACGCGCATCGTGCGGCGTTGGGCGTCTATCCCCAAGCCGCACATCCCTCTGATCCTGGCCGAACCGGGCTGGTTAGAAGCCCTCGCGCTCCAGCCGCTTGCGCTCCAGCTTCCTGGCGCGACGAACCGCCTCAGCCGCTTCACGGGCCCGGCGCTCGGACGGCTTTTCGTAATGCCGCCGCAGCTTCATCTCGCGGAAAATACCCTCCCGCTGCATCTTCTTCTTGAGCGCCTTGAGCGCCTGATCGACATTGTTGTCACGCACGAGGACTTGCACTTGGCCGCCCGCTCCTTTCCAAGGGCGCCCCCGACCATCGGGTGCGCAAACTTAACCTTCACCCATCGGGTGCACAAAATAAGCCGGTACTGGAGAATTCCGGACCGGGGGCTGGCGCTATAACATGGCCGTGGATAGTTACAAGTCCATTTTCCGTCACCTGGGGTTCGCGCGCCAATGGCCATTCTGAAAATTGCCCGAATGGGCCACCCGATTCTGCTGCGGAAGTGCGATGCGGTGCCCGATCCGGGCGCCCCGGAAATTCGTCGCCTGGTCGCCGACATGGTGGAAACGATGATGGATGCGCCCGGGGTCGGCCTCGCCGCGCCGCAGGTCTACCAGCCGCTGCGCCTGTTCGTGTTCCGCGTGCCCGGCGGCCGCCAGGCTGAGGACTCGGACGATGCGCCACTGGAAAACACCGTCCTGATCAACCCAACGGTCGAATTGATCGGCGAGGAACGCACCCTCGGCTGGGAAGGCTGCCTGTCGATCCCCGACCTGCGCGCGGCGGTGCCACGGGCCAGCCGCATCCGCTATCGCGGCGTCGATTGCGACGGCAACGTCACCGAACGGGAGGCCACCGGTTTCCACGCCCGCATCGTCCAGCACGAATACGATCACCTCGACGGCATCCTATATCCTATGCGCATGACCGATTTCCGCTATTTCGGCTTCACCGACGAACTCGACCGCGCCCAGGCCAGGACATGAAGGCAAGAGCATGATCTACCCCCCCGAACGCATGCCCGAACGCGATGCCGCGATCCTGGCCACCGCGCGTCACGTGCCGTTCGACGGCTGGACCAAACGCGCCCTGCGCGCCGGCGTCGCCGATGCCGGCCTGCCGGATGATGAGACCGATCTGCTGTTTCCCCTCGGCATCGTCGACATGATCGAGACATTCAGCGACCTCGCCGACCGGCGGATGGAGGAAGCGGCCAAAACCATCACCGAAACCCGGCTCTCCGGCCGAGTCCGAGCGGTTATCGCCTTACGGCTGGAGCAGAACCGCCCGTACAAGGAGGCCGTCCGCCGCGCCCTGTCTATCCTGGCGCTTCCCGCGAACGCCCCCGAGGCAGCCGCCTGCACCGCCAGGACCATCGACGCCATCTGGTATGCCGCCGGCGATCGCTCCGCCGATTTCAGCTGGTACACCAAGCGCGCGATCCTCACCGCGATCTACACCGCCACCCTGCTGTATTGGCTGGGCGACACGTCGGAGGACGACGCGCCCACGCTGGCGTTTCTCGACCGCCGGCTCGCCGCGTTCGGCCGCATTCACCAGGTTCGCAAGCGCGTCGACAGCCTGCTTGCTCGCGTTCCGCGCCCGCCAGCCCTGCGACCGCCACCGGGCGTCCCACGGGCAGTTGGTGACACGGACTGACGGACACTCTATCTCTCCGCCAAGACCGGCCCCCGCCGGCCACAGACGCAGGCCCCCGTTAGCAGGTTCATGACCGACACCCCGATCGACCGTATCCGCAACTTCTCCATCATCGCCCATATCGACCATGGGAAATCCACCCTGGCCGATCGGCTGATCCAGTACACCGGCGGCCTGACCGCGCGCGAAATGACCGCGCAGGTCCTGGACAGCATGGAGTTGGAGAAGGAACGCGGCATCACCATCAAGGCCCAGACCGTCCGGCTCAGCTACAAGGCCAAGGACGGCCAGACCTACGAATTGAATCTGATGGACACGCCAGGCCACGTCGATTTCGCCTATGAGGTCAGCCGCAGCCTGGCCGCCTGTGAAGGCAGCCTGCTGGTGGTGGACGCGTCGCAAGGCGTGGAAGCGCAGACCCTGGCCAACGTCTACCAGGCGATCGACGCCAATCACGAAATCGTCCCGATCCTCAACAAGATCGACCTGCCCGCCGCCGAACCCGAACGCGTGAAGCAGCAGATCGAGGACGTGATCGGACTCGACACCTCCGACGCGGTGGAGATCAGCGCCAAGACCGGGCTGAACATCGAAGGCGTGCTGGAAGCCCTGGTCACGCGCCTGCCCGCGCCGAAGGGCGACGCCGATGCCCCGCTGAAAGCGCTGCTGGTCGACAGCTGGTACGACCAGTACCTCGGCGTGGTGATCCTGGTGCGGATCAAGGACGGCAGGCTGAAACGCGGCCAACGGATCCGCATGATGTCGTCGGGCGCGATCCACTCGGTCGAGCAGGTCGGCGTGTTCACCCCGAAGATGGTCCCGATGGACGATCTGGGTCCGGGCGAGATCGGCTTCATCACTGCCGCCATCAAGACCGTGGCGGACTGCAACGTCGGCGACACCATCACCGACGACCGCACCCCCACGGCCGAGGCGCTGCCGGGCTTCAAGCCCTCCATCCCCGTGGTCTGGTGCGGCTTGTATCCGATCGACGCCGACGACTTCGAAAAACTGCGGGACAGCCTGGGCAAGCTGCGCCTGAACGACGCCAGCTTCCACTACGAACCCGAAACCTCCGCCGCTCTGGGGTTCGGTTTCCGCTGTGGCTTTCTGGGCCTGCTGCACTTGGAGATCATCCAGGAACGGCTGACCCGTGAATTCGACCTCGAGCTGATCGCCACCGCGCCGTCGGTCGTCTACCACATCTTCAAGACCAACGGCGAAATGCAGGAGCTGCACAACCCGGTCGACATGCCGGACGGCTCCGTCATCGACCATATCGAGGAACCTTGGATCAAGGCTACGATCATGGTGCCCGACGACTACCTCGGCAGCGTGCTGCAACTCTGTACCGAACGCCGCGGCCAGCAGGTGGACCTGACCTATGTCGGCAACCGAGCCATGGCGGTCTACCGCATCCCGCTGAACGAGGTGGTGTTCGACTTCTACGACCGCCTGAAATCCGTCTCCCGCGGCTACGCCAGTTTCGACTACGCGATGGATGGCTACGCCGAGAGCGACCTGGTCCGCATCTCCATCCTGGTGAACGGCGATCTGGTCGACGCGCTGTCCTTCATCGCCCACCGCGCCGCCGCCGAAAATCGCGGCCGGCAGATCTGCGCCCGGCTGAAGGACCTGATCCCCAAGCAGTTGTTCAAGATCGCCATCCAGGCCGCGATCGGCAGTCGTGTGGTGGCGCGCGAGACGATCAGCGCACTGTCCAAGGACGTGACCGCCAAGTGCTACGGCGGCGATATCAGCCGCAAGCGCAAGCTGCTCGAGAAGCAGAAGGAAGGCAAAAAGCGGATGCGCCAGTTCGGCAAGGTGGAAATCCCCCAGTCCGCCTT
>DATARX010000024.1:0-8122 GCA_036263955.1 Rhodopila sp. | reverse complement strand
GACTCCTTCCCGAACAGCAACGTGACGTCGCGGTTCATCACGTTGACCCGCCCCTCCGGCGTCATCGCGCTCAACATGATCCAATTCAGGAACGGCGACCCTGTGTGCGTGGCGGTAAAATGGTTCGCCACCTCGAAATCCACCGCGTTCGCGGTCTCCAGCGTCGCCAGCCACCCGATCGCCGGCTGATCGTCCCGCGTCACATGCAACGCCCACAGCCCATCCTCGCGCGTCATCCAGTGGGTTGCACCGTCCCCCGCCGCGGCCTCGACCAGCGGCACCGGAAAGCGCGGCGCGAACGGCCCGAACCCGGGATCGACCACGTACGTCGTGCCGTCCACCGGCACCGTCAGGAACATATGGTCGCGCGGCGCCTCAGTACGGGGCGTGAACAACACCACCCGGGCGGCCTGCCGATTGACCGTGAAACCAAGCGTTTCCAGCACCGCCGCAAACAACGTCGCATGCTCGAAGCAATACCCGCCACGCCCTGTTCGGACCAGTTTGTCCTGCAGACTGTCGAGATCGAGCCGGATCGGCCGGCGCAGCAGCACGTCGAGATTTTCGAACGAAACATGCGCCGTGTGCGCCCAAAGCAGGGCCGCCAGGGTGTCGAGGCGCGGGGCCCTGTCCCCGCTCCATTGGATCCGCCGGCAATACGCGTCGATATCGATAGATGTCGGCATGATTCCCCTCGCGGTTGCGCTCACCGAATGGCCCGATCATCCGATATCCTCCGCCCAAGCGCAGCCCCCGATCGTGTGAGAGCACCCGCTCGCACGATTTTTCTTGCTTTTCGGCAACACTAATTGTAAGAACGTATCAAGAACTAAACCGTCATCGATTTCAGCCAGGGCCATATCGTCCATGTCCGAACCATCCAGGTCCGAACCGTCCACGTCCGAACCATCCATGTCCGAACCATCCATGTCCGAACCATCTATGTCCGAACCATCCAGGTCCGAACCGTCCAGGTCCGCGCCGTCGATCGCCGAACCGTCCGCCTCCCCACCTCTCGCGTCCAGCAAACCCCGCGATCCCGTGCCGGAAGAAGCCGGCCTGCTTCTCGCCGTCGCCGACGAACTCATCCCGTTCTTCCGCAACCGTACCGTCGACAGGTCGCTCGCCCACCGCATGGCCATCCGCGCCGTCCAGGCCTACCAACCGGAAACCCGCGCGGATTGCGTCAACGCCGGCCGCACCATCGCCTTCTCCATGGCCGCCCTCGCCTTGCTCGGGAACGCCGCGTCCGAAGATATGGAGATGCCTGAAAAACTGCGGATTCTCGGCCGCGCCAACGCGCTGAACCGCTCCGCCGATCAGAGTGAGCGCAGCATGATGCAGCGCCGCCGCTACCTGCGCGCCAAAGCCGCCGGGGAGCTGCCGCATCCGCTGTCCATGCCGTCCGAACCCTCGCCGGACTTCAGTGAAGCGCGCATAAAGGCCGCGATGGCCGAGGCGATCAGCGAATACCGCGCCGCCCGCGCCCAAGGCCCGGCCGAAGCCCCCACGCCGCAAACCAATCCCGACCCGATCGCGCGCCCAACCGCCGCACCGCAACAGTCACCCGCGGCCGACCACCGCCAGCCGCCGGCCACGACACCACAAAACGCCATCCACCACGGCACCGCAAAGCCGCGCCCGGCGTCCTATCGCCAGCGCCTGATGCAGCACAGCACGATGGCGCAGGCGGATTTTTCACACCCCTTGATGAACATGCCGCCCTCGATCGAAGTCCCGGGCGCGCCGACGTTCCGCAATAATTTCTGATCGACCCCAGCGGTCATCGCGCAGCGTGGCCGCTCCCTATCGTGCCAACAGGATCGCCGTGAACGGCGACCGCCACCCTGTCACCGGTCGACGCTGAGCCGGCCGCCGCCGAACGCCACGATCTGCAGAAACCCACCGGCCATGCAGATATTCTTCATGAAATGGATCATCGCGTCGCGGTTTTCCGGGTGATCGTGCGCCACCAGCGCGGTCGCGATACACCAGCCCCCCAGCACCAAGGCGGCCAAACGGGTCTTGAAGCCAACCAGCAGCAGAAGACCGCAGCCGATCTCGATCACCAGCGCGACGGCATAGGCCACCCCGGGGAGGGGCAGCCCATAATGGCCCATCATTGCCATCGTGGCCGTCGGCGCTGTCGCCTTGCCATATCCAGCCCAGATGAAGATCGCACTCATGAGAATACGTCCCAGGAGCCCGATCCAATCCGGGGAGGACGTTTTCATCCGACGATCTCGGTCCCGGCAAAGAAATACGCGATCTCGATCGCTGCGTTCTCGGCGCTGTCCGATCCATGCACCGAATTCGCCTCGATGCTTTCCGCGAACAGCTTCCGGATCGTGCCTTCCGCGGCGTTGGCCGGGTTGGTGGCGCCCATGACGTCACGGTGGCGGGCCACCGCGTTGTCGCCTTCCAGCACTTGCACCACCACCGGGCCGGAGATCATGAAGGTCACCAGGTCCCGGAAGAACGGCCGCGCCGCATGCACGCCATAGAAGCTTTCCGCCTGGGCCTGGGTCATGTGGATCCGCTTTTGCGCGACGATCCGCAGCCCGGCCGCTTCCAGCACGGCATTGATCTTGCCGGTCAGGTTCCGTCGTGTCGCGTCCGGCTTGATGATGGAGAATGTACGTTCGGTCGCCACGGCGGCCTCCTTCGGTTCAGGTTCGCGCGGCTGAGTAAGGGTTTGCGTGCAGAAGGGCAAGGCGGCATCGAGCCACCATCACGCCCGTGCGTCCGCATTTGCCATATGCTTCCCGCCGGTCCGGTCAGGCAGCCCGAACCCACGTGCGCGATGCGGCCCGAATGTCGGCGGTTACGACGTCCCCCTGAGTGCCCGCACGTCGGTCCGCGCAGCCAACACCCGGCCTGTGGGATCGTCGCTCACAGAACGGTAATCCTTTCGGTCGGACGTCGCGTCGCATGTACACTTGGTGGCAACACAATTCATCACCTCATGGCTTCGGCCATCGTGATGTCATCTAGAAACAAACTCCTGCGCGGCAACTGGCGGGTTCGTTTGCTGGCTGCGGGATCGTTCGGCGCCAGGATCGTCCGGAGACAGGACCGTTCGGAGCCGGGATCGTTTGGCGCAGCGAGGCTGGGCCCAAAAGCGTTGGTTCCTGTGCCAGCGCGGCCCCGGCGGTCCTACAAGTTCACCGTGATATCGGTCAGCCGCCGGTGCTCATCCATTGCATATCGATCGGTCATTCCTGCCACGTAATCGCAGACCGTCGTGGCGGACCGCTGCATCCCGCCCTCGCCAGCCCGAGCGCGCCAGTCGTCGGGCAGCAGGGTGGGGTCGGCGTGGAGGATGCGGAACAGGTCCTCGGTCAGCCGCTTTGCCTTGGATGTCATGCGATTGACCCGCCAGTGGCGATACATGCGGCTGAACAGGAAGTCCTTGATCGCCTGGTTGGCGTCCGCCATCGCCGGGCTGAAGCTGATCACCCGGTGCTTGTGGCGGCGGATCGCCTCCGGGTTCGCAGGGGCCAGCTTGGCCAGCCGCCGGCCGCTTTCGTCGATCAGGTCGGTGACCATGGCGTTGATCACCCGGCGCAGCATCTCATGCCGCAGACGCGGTGGCGGCACGTCCAGGCTCGACATCCGCGCCGCGGCGAGGGCGTCGCCAACCACCGGCAAATGCTTCAAATCGTCCACCGCGAACAGCCGCGCCCGCAACCCGTCGTCGAGGTCATGCGAATGGTAGGCGACATCGTCGGCAATGGCGGCGATCTGCGCCTCGGCGCTCGGCTGGGTATGCAGGTCGAGTTTGTGACGGTCGTTGTAGTCGGCGATGTAGGGTGCGGGATGCCGCAATGGGCCGTTGTGCTTGACCAGGCCCTCCAGCGTTTCCCAGGTCAGGTTCAGCCCGTCCCAGCCGGCATAGCGGCTTTCCAGCAGGGTCACGATCCGCAGGCTCTGGGCATTGTGGTCGAAGCCGCCGAACGGCTTCATCACCACGTTCAGCGCTTCCTCGCCGGCGTGGCCGAACGGCGGATGACCCAGGTCGTGGGCCAGTGCCAGCGCCTCGGTCAGGTCCTCGTCCAGGCCCAGGGCCCGGGCGATCGAGCGGGCGACCTGGGCGACCTCGATACTGTGGGTCAGCCGGGTGCGGTAGAAGTCGCCCTCATGGTTAACGAAAACCTGGGTCTTGTACTGCAGTTTCCGAAAGGCCGAACTGTGGATGATGCGGTCGCGGTCGCGCTGCCAGGGGGAGCGGGTCTCCGCCTCCGGCTCATGATGCAGCCGACCGCGCGCCGTGGCGGGCGAGACGGCATAGGGAGCCAGTACGGGGCGCGCGAACATGCCCACGCCGATACACCCGGATCTGTTTGGCTTCAATCGCCCGCCCCGCTTCAAATCCGCCGCGGAAGCGCCTATCTTACTCCCCATGGAACAGTTCGCCGTTACCGATCGCGCCGCCGCCCGGATTGCCGAGATCGTCGCCGAGACGAAGCAGGCTACCGAAACCGCTCTCCGCGTCGCCGTCCTGGCCGGGGGATGCAGCGGTTTCCAGTATCGCTTCGAACTCGACCCGCAAACCCAGCCGGACGACCTGATCATCGAGCGCGGGCCGGCCCGCGTCGTCGTCGATGCCGTGAGCCTGGACCTGCTGAGCGGGTCGGAACTGGACTACACGGATGAACTGATGGGCAGCCACTTCGCGGTGCGCAATCCCAATGCGAAATCGGCCTGCGGCTGTGGGACGAGCTTCTCGATCGACTGAAATTGCGGCAATTCTTTCTCGAAATTGGTGCTGAATTGGGCAGGTTGCGTCCTGTCCATGGCATTGCATCGGCGAGATTACGCGGCGGATAATGCGGCCAGGCGGGTGAAACCGTAACGCTCAGGAAGCGATGGCGTAACACTTGCTAGGATCGGCCCATCATCAGAAGGCCGACCCGAATGACCCAGAATGCCGCCACCTATTCTCCCACCCTCGATACCGGCACGACACGCTGGATTCAACTCGGTCTCGGGTTGGTCTGCATGATGGCGATCTCCAGTCCGCAATATGTCTGGACGCTGTTCACCAAGCCGCTGGGGACCGCGCTGAGCGTCTCGCCCGCCTCGCTGCAGGTGACGTTTTCCCTGCTGATCGTGCTGCAGACCTTCTTCTCGCCGTTCCAGGGCTGGCTGGTGGACCGGTTCGGGCCGAAGTTGCTGATCGGTGTCGGGTGCGTGATGTCCGGCTTGTCCTGGGTGCTGGCGTCGTATGCGTCCTCCCTGACCATGCTGTACCTGACCTATGGGCTGATCGGCGGGCTGGGCACCGGCATCGTCTATGTCGGCGTGGTCGGCAAGATGGTGGGCTGGTTCCCGCATCGCCGAGGCTTCGCCGCCGGCGTGGTGGCGGCCGGCTACGGGATGGGGGCGATCGTGACCACCTTCCCGATCACCAACTCCCTGGCGGCGGTCGGCTACCAAATGACCCTGTTGCAATACGGGGCGATCTTCGCGCTGATCGGACTGGTCGCGGCGCTGGGGCTGAAGCCGGCGCCGACGCCGGCCGCGGGGCAGGAAGACGGGCCGGGGATTTCCACCAGCACCATGCTGCGCTCGCCGATCTTCTGGTTGATGTTCGTGATGATGACGCTGATGTCGACCTCGGGGCTGATGGTGACGTCCCAGATGGCGGCGTTCGCGGGGGAGTTCGGGATCACCAAGGCGGTGGTCTTCGGTCTCGCCGCGTTGCCGCTGGCGCTGACGGTCGATCGGTTCACCAATGGCCTGACTCGGCCGTTCTTCGGCTGGGTCTCCGATCAGATCGGCCGCGAGAACACGATGTTCCTGGCCTTCGGGCTGGAGGGCGTGGCGATGGCACTGTGGCTGGCGACACGGACCGATCCGCTGCTGTTCGTGCTGCTGTCCGGCGTGGTGTTCTTCGGTTGGGGGGAGATCTTCTCGCTGTTCCCCTCCACGTTGACCGACACGTTCGGCACGAAGAATGCAACTCGTAACTACGGATGTCTATACATGGCGCAAGGGATCGGGGCGATCTTCGGCGGCCCGATGGCGTCCTTGCTGCATGACGCGTCGGGGACCTGGACCACCGTCTTTGCTGTCGGCATCGCGGCGGATCTGCTGACGGCGGTACTGGCCATCGCGGCGCTGAAGCCGCTGCGGGCGCGGCATCGCGCGGCCGGTTAGGCTTTCGTTAACCCAACCTCCTTAAATCAAAACGGCGGCCAGGATGGTCCTGGTCGCCGCCCCAGAACGAGGTATCGATGGCTGGAATCCATCGTCTGCGAAAGTTTGTGGTGATCCTGTTGATAAAAGTCAAGATCATCCGCATTCGGAAGTAGGGGGATGGGCCGGTCGCGAGGGGGTCACTCCGAACGGCCCGCCTACCCCTTCTCGGCGGCCCCCTCTTCAGCGACTTCAGCGGCCAGGCGGCGTTTCAAGGTTTCATTGATCAGGCCGGGATTGCCCTTGCCGGCCATGGCTTTCATGGTCTGGCCGACGAAGAAGCCGAACAGCTTGTCCTTGCCGGACCGGTATTCGGCGACCTTGTCGGGGTTGGCGGCCAGGATGCGATCCACCGCCCCATCGATCGCGCCGGTATCGGTGACCTGGCGCAGGCCTTTTTCGTCGACGATGGCGGCGGCGTCCTTGCCGGTTTCGATCATCGCCTCGAACACGTCCTTGGCGATGCGGCCGTTGATGGTGTTGTCTGCCATCAGGTCCAGCAGGCCACCGAGCGCGGCGGCGGTGACCGGGGGATTTTCGATGCTGCGGCCGAGGCGGTTCATCGCCGCGAAAAAGTCGCCGCTGATCCAATTGGCGGCAATCTTCGGGTCGCGGCCCTTGGCGACGATTTCGAAAAAGTCGGCGGTGGCTTTCTCGGCGACCAGGACGGCGGCATCGTAGGGCGTTAGTCCATACGACTGTATAAACCGAGCGCGCTTGGCGTCGGGCAGTTCGGGGAGCGAGGCTTTCAGGGCGGCGACCCAGTCTTCCTCCAGCACCAGCGGCAGCAAGTCCGGATCGGGGAAGTAACGGTAATCGTTGGCGTCCTCTTTCGACCGCATGGAGCGGGTAACGCCGCGGTTGCTGTCGAACAGGCGGGTTTCCTGGAGGACGGTGCCGCCGGATTCCCAGACCTCGATCTGGCGCTGGGCTTCCGCCTCGACCGCCTGCATGACGAAACGGATCGAATTGACGTTCTTGACCTCGCAGCGGGTGCGGTAGGGTTCGCCGTGCTTGCGGACCGAGACGTTGACGTCGGCGCGCAGGGAGCCTTCCTCCATGTTGCCGTCGCAGGTGCCGAGGTAGCGCAGGATCGAGCGCAGCTTGCGGACGTAGGCGCCGGCTTCCTCCGGGCTGCGGATGTCGGGTTCGGAGACGATCTCCATCAGCGCCACGCCGGAACGGTTGAGGTCGATCAGCGTCTTGGTGGGGTGTTGGTCGTGGATCGACTTGCCGGCGTCCTGCTCCAGATGCAGGCGGGTGATACCGATGGACTTGGTGGATCCGTCGGCGAGTTCGACCTCGATCTGGCCGGTGCCGACGATGGGGTGTTCGTACTGGCTGATCTGATAGCCGGAGGGCAGGTCGGCGTAGAAGTAGTTCTTCCGGTCGAAACGGCTGACGGTGTTGATGTGGGCGTTCAGGCCGAGGCCGGTGCGCACGGCCTGGGCCACGCATTCCTGGTTGACCACCGGCAGCATCCCGGGGAAGGCGGCGTCGACGAAGCTGACCTGGCTGTTGGGTTCGGCGCCGAATGTGGTGGGGGCGCCGCTGAACAGCTTGGCGTTGCTGATGACCTGGGCGTGGACTTCGAGGCCGACCACAACCTCCCACGCGCCGGTGCTGCCTTGAAGTGAGTACGTCATCGCTGCGCCTTTCTAGCGGACCTGAGCGGTTGGATATGGGGTTTAATGGGGTGGGGCGGGGGTCGCAACCGCCGCGGGGAGAGGAATTTTTGACCTGGGATAGCTGGTTTGGTATACACGGATAGGCTTTCAGGTGTATCCCATGGCTTTCCATGTTCGCGATGCCGCCACCGATTCCGCCGTCCGCAAGCTGGCACGCCTAAAAGGGAAATCCTTGACCGAGACCATCCGGGAGGCGGTCGAGCGCGAATACGCGGCGATCAGCCAGACACCGA
>DATARX010000518.1:0-1634 GCA_036263955.1 Rhodopila sp. | reverse complement strand
GCGATCTGGCGTCCGGCTTCCAGGAACACGCCGGTCAGGGCTTTCAGGACATTGGCCTTGTGGACCAGGGTGACCTTCTTGCGCCCCTGCCTGAGGGCTTGCTCGAAGGCGTAGCGGACGATGCGGGTTGAGCCGTCCCGGGTGTTGACGCCGGAGGAGATCGCCACGGCGTGGGGGTCGTTGCCGATCGGGATGTAGTGCTCGAAGGCGACGTAGAGGCCTTCGAGATTTTCGCGCACCAGGATGAGGTCGATGTTTTCGAACCGGCCACCGGGGGTCAGCGTTCTGGCGGGGCGGAGGTTGGCGTAGAGCTGGAATTCCTCCCGCAGGCGGACGTTGACGGAGCGAAAGCCGCCGCCGACGGGTGTTGTCAGCGGGCCTTTCAGGGCGAGTTTGTTGTGGCGGATGCTGTCCAGGGTGGCTTGCGGCAGCGGGTCGCCGCCGGCGGCGATGCCGGCCATGCCGGCTTGCTGGCGGTCCCATTCGAACGGGGCACCGAGCGCGTCGAGGACCTGGATGACGGCTTCGACGATCTCCGGGCCGATGCCGTCGCCGGGGATCAGGGTGGCGGGGATCTTGTTGCTGCCGTGCGTGGGTGTGCTCATCGCGCTGGGGCTTTCGTCGTTTGGGGGGCCAGACGAGGTGATCGTATAGGCCCACTGTCGGGACGATGATACAGATCCGCGTCTTCTGGAACGTTGCCGACGAGCTGCCATTCGCCGCGCGCATTGACGGTGATCGCCGGGGTGCGCTTTCAGGGCTGCAAGTTGCCCGGAAAGCGGCACATGCGTTGGGACGCTCCGCCTTCCTGGGTCGGGCGATTCAGATCTGAGGTTGGGTCGACTTCAGACGACCGCGCTCTTAGCCGGAACCACCGCCGGGATTTTCTCGCGCACCCGGATGCAGGCGGCCAGGATCGCGGCGATGCATAGGCTGGCGACCAGGATGAGCATGCCGCTGGTGAAGGATCCGGTGGCTTCGCGGACGTAGCCTACCGCGTAGGGGCCGATGAAGGCGCCGATGTTGCCGATCAGCGAGATCATGCCCATGGCGGCGCCGCGTAGTTTCGGGGGAAATAACTGGGCTGGAATGGCCCAGAACGGGGCGTGCGGGGCGAACAGGAAGGTGCCGCCGCAGACGAGGAAGACAAGTGACAGCTCGTAGTTCTGGACGAGAACCGACAGCAGCAGGAACAGTGCGAGGCCGGCCAGGGAGGCGGCGACGACGGTGCCGCGCTGGCGCACTCGGTCGGCGATGCGGCCGATGACGAACAGGCCGATCATCGCGGCGATGTAGGGAACGGTGGAGATGTAGCCGGTGTAGGTGATGCCGCGTCCGGACAGCGACTTGATGATCGCGGGGATCCACATGAACAGGCCGGCGGCGCCGATCAGCCAGAAGCAATAGGCCGCGCTCATCAGCAGGACCTGGGGGTTGAAGATGGCCTTGCGGTAGTCGGCCCAGGTTGCCGAGCCGCCGGCGGTTTTGCGGCCTTGCAGGATGTAGTCGCGTTCGATCGGCGACAGCCAGGCTGCTTCCTCCGGGCGGCTGGCGGCAATGAGGTAGTAGAGCACGCCGAGGATGATGGCGGGGATGCCCTCCATGATGAACAGCATGCGCCAGTCGGAGACCGC
>DATARX010000464.1:0-10837 GCA_036263955.1 Rhodopila sp. | reverse complement strand
AAGGGTCTGCGACATCGGGGGCTCCTAAGTCACTGAACATGGAGTGCCGCGGTCGCCGCGTCGAGGGGCTGCGTTGCATGACTATTCGGGCCCCGGCCTGTATGGCCGGGCAAGCGATCGCGCGCGAGGGGGTGGACTCGTTCGCCCGGCGTAGGGCCTCGAGCAGATGGCCGGGTCACCCCGCGCGCGTGACTGGTTGCCACGCTATATCGGCAACGTAACAGAATCCTCACCCCATCGTGCAGCCGATTTCCGCCTGCGCGCCGAATATCTTGTCCAGGTCCGCCGGGTTTTCCGGCAGCGTCGCCTTGACATCGAAGTAGTCCCATTTGTCGGTTATCTTGTCCTTCACCGACACTGCCAGGTTCTGCATCAGCATCTGGTGGTCGAATTTGCGGTAGCTATAGGATGTCTTCCCGGCCTGGACCTTCCACGCTTCCAAGGCCTCGATGATCGCCATCGGCTGGGTGGACTTCGCCGCATCTATAGAGTCGAATAGAGAACGCGCCGTGATCCATCCCATCCACGCCTTGTCGGCCGCGGGGCGCCCGTGTTTCTTTTGGTAGGCATCGGCAAATGCCTGTTCTTCCGGCGGATTATTCGGATTCTTGTAATACCACAGCTTGGTGAACGTGCCGGTGGCCGCCTCCGGTCCCACGGCCCAGATGTCGGTATCGCCGATGGCGATCTCGACGAACGGGATTTTGCCCTTCATGCCGAGTTCGTTCCATTGTTTCAGGAACGTGGACAGATCGCCGGCCGACAGCCCGCCCACCACCACATCCGGCTGCGCCTGGCGGATCTTCAGGATGAAGGAACTGAAATCGGCGGTGTTCAGCGGTACTTCGTCCACCCCGACCTCGGTCCCGCCGGCCTCCTTCAGCAATGCGCGCGAGGATCGCAGGATGTCCTGCCCGAAGGCGAACGACGCAGTAATGTGATACCACTTCTTACCGTAGTTCAACGCGTAGGGCGCCAGCATGCGCGACTGCACGACGACCGGCGTGTTGAGCCGGAAGGTAAACCGGTTGCAGTTCTTGCCGGTAATTTCGGTTGCCGCCGCGTTGTCGCAGATGAACGGAATTTTCAATTGTGCCGCGGTCGCTTCCTCCGCCAGCGCATTCGAAGACAAGGATCCGCCGAGGATGGCGCAGACTTTGTTTTCCTGCACCAGCTTCTGCATGTTCTGCGTGGCACCTTGCGGGCTGGGCTCATCCAGCCATACCAGTTCGGCTGGCTGGCCCATGACCGTGTTGTTGCGCTGCTCCATCGCCAGGAACGTGCCGTTGGACAGGTATTCGGCCTGTCCGGCGATCTGCCCGGTTTTCGCCAGCAACACCCCGATGCGGATCGGTTCCACCGCCCGGGCGACGAACGGCGCGGCCAGTGGCGATGCGGTCAAGGCTGCGGCACCGAGCAGAAGGCGGCGGCGCGGGACGATGGGCTGCATTTTGTTTTCCCCTGTAAGTCTTGTTTTCTTTTGGACGCGCGATTCACTTAGCGCGGCCGTCTTCGCGGAGCAATCGCGGAAACCCGTGCTCGTCTTCCCAGCGACCGCCCGCCATGCCAACGTCGCGGGACAAGAAGCATCGAGGAACGTCCCATGTCCCGCATGACCGGTGGAGAAGCCATCGTCGACAGTCTTTTGCGGCACGGCATCGATACGGTATTCGGCCTGCCGGGGGTGCAGACCTATGGGCTGTTCGATGCGTTCGCCCGAGCGTCGAATCGCTTGCGGCTGATCAATGCGCGGCATGAGCAAACGACTGCTTACATGGCCCTGGGCTACGCCTGCGCGACCGGCCGTCCGTCCGCGTATGCCGTCGTGCCCGGCCCCGGCGTGCTCAACACCACGGCGGCGCTGGCCACTGCGTGGGGGGTGAACGCGCCCGTCCTGTGCCTCACCGGCCAGGTGCCCAGCACGATGATCGGCCGCCGGCGCGGCCAGTTGCACGAATTGCCGGACCAACTCGCCACGTTGCGGACCCTGGTGAAATGGGCGGATCGAATCGACCATCCGTCCCAGGCCCCGCACCTGGTCGCGCGGGCATTCCAGGAGATGCTGTCGGGCCGCCGCGGTCCGGTGGCGCTGGAAATGCCGTGGGACCAGTTCACCGCGACGGCCGAGGTCACGCCGCAAGACCCGTTGCCGCTGTCTCCCAACCCGACGCCCGATCCGGAGAAAATCGCGGCGTTGGCGAAACTGCTGGACGGCGCGAGGGCGCCGATGCTGTGGGTGGGCGGCGGCGCGCTGCATGCATCGGCGGAAATCCAGGCGTTGGCGGAACGAATTGGCGCACCCGTTGTCTCCTTCCGCTCCGGGCGTGGCATCGTCGACGATCGCCATCCGCTGGGTCTCACGATCCCCGCCGCCTATCGCCTATGGCCCGAAACGGATGTGCTGATCGCGTTCGGTACCCGGCTGGAGGTGCCGACCGGCCGCTGGGGCAAAATGCCGGTCGGGCTGAAGATTGCCCGCATCGACATCGACCCCGCCGAGATGCCGCGGCTGAAAGTGGATATCGGCATCGTTGCCGACACCGCGGATGCGGTGCGGGCGCTGACCAATGTTGTGGCGCCCCGCAATGACCCCGAACGGGCCGCTTCGATCGCCCGGGCGAAGGCCGATACCCAGGCGGATATCCAGCGCGTGCAGCCGCAGATGTCGTTTCTGCAGGCGATTCGCGAAGTCCTGCCGGAGGACGGTATCATCTGCGACGAAATGACCCAGGTGGGCTACGTGTCGTGGTTCGGATTCCCGTTCCACGCGCCGCGAACCCTGATTACCTCAGGCTTTTCCGGAACGCTCGGCGCTGGTTTCCCCACCGCGCTTGGTGTGAAGGTGGCGATGCCGGACCGGCCGGTGGTGTCGTTGAATGGCGATGGCGGCTTCCTGTTCGGCGGCGCGGAGCTGGCGACGGCGGTGCTGCACGGCATCAACCTGATCACCATCGTTTTCAACAATTCGGCTTACGGCAACGTGCTGCGCGACCAGCACCGGCTGTTCGACGGCCGCGATTCCGGTTCCCGCCTGCGTAATCCGGATTTTGTCGCCTATGCGTCCAGCTTCGGTGTTCACGCATGGCGCGTGACCAACGCCAGCGGATTGCGCGATGCGCTGTCCGAAGCCCTGGCGGCGAACGCGCCCACGCTGATCGAGGTCATCACCGACATCACGAAGGAAACCGGCCCATGGGAGTTCATCGCGCCCGGGCGCGGCTAGAGCCTTTTCCGTTCGCATTGGCTCGCCGAATCGGCTCTAGCACATTGTTTTAGCGAGCATCTTCACCCGCTCAGGTATGCAATCTGAGCGGGATCTGCTCTAAATGTCGCGCGCCACTAACGGTAATTCTTGCGGTAGCGTCATCAACTCAGTTCCGGCAGGTCCCCTGCGGGCCGGGCGCCCGCCTCGGGCGTCCCGGCCATGATGGCCGTAAAGAGTCGGCATCAACGGCGCTTGGTATAAAGACCAAACGCCCGGGCGCGGCGGAACGGATGCTCCTCGCTCAGCGCTGGGAAAACAGCCGCTCCAGCGCCGCCGGCACCCCGGTGATCGGCTTCGCATCCGGCCGCCGGAATGTCCCTGCGGTCGCCTTGCGCACCCGCAACGATGCCACCACCTCCGCTTGCCGTACTGCGGCCGCGACGCCATCGACCAGCGGTACCGGCACACGCTCCGCCACCGCCGATGCCAGTCCGGCCAACGGCGCCCCGCCGAGGATTACCACGTCGGCCTCATCCTGCTCGACCGCCAGGCGGCAGGCTTCGACCAATGCATCGCCCTTTTCCTCCTGCACCGAATTGATGTCGCGGAACCCGCCGCTCACGCAGCGGATGCTGGCCAATCGGCCGCTCAGGCCGTTGTAATCGACGCATTCCCGGTACCACGGCTCCATCGCCGTCGCGAAGGTAACAATGGAAAACCGCCGGCCCAGCATGCAGGCGGTCAGCATCGCCGCTTCCGCCATCCCGATCACCGGGATCGACAGCAACTCCCGCGCGCCGCCGACGCCCGGATCGGCGAACGCCGCCACCACCGCGGCATCGCAACCCTCGGCGTGCTCCGCCAGCAACTCCAGCGCGACACGGGCGCCGATCACCGCCTCGGCGCGGGTGGCGATATACGGCACCCCGGTCTGGCCGGTCACCGCCACGATCTCGGTCCCCGGACTGGCCGCGGCGCGTGCTACGGCGGCGATCCGATCGGTCACCGCGACCGTGGTATTCGGATTGGCGAACAATATTTTCATCGCAACTGACCCCCTGGTTCGTCGGCCCCTTATCGGGCGATTCGGAAATCTCGTCACGGCCCGCTATACAGCGCCCCCATGCCCCCACCGCTTCTCGCGCTTCAGGATATCGCCCTGACGTTTGGCGCCGACCCACTGCTGGCCGGCGCCGGTATTTCCGTCACCTCAGGCGACCGGGTCTGCCTCGTCGGTCGCAACGGCTCCGGCAAATCCACCCTGTTGCGGGTGGCCGCGGGCCTTGTGCAGCCTGATTCCGGGCGGCGCTTCGCCCAGCCCGGCGCCACCATCCAGTATCTGCCGCAGGAGCCCGATTTCACCGGCTTCGCCACCACGCTGGATTACGTCGAAGCCGGCCTGGGCGACGCCGCCGATACCGACCGCTACCGCGCCTCCTATTTGCTCGAACAGCTCGGTCTCACCGGCACCGAAGACCCGTCCAAGCTCTCCGGTGGCGAAGCGCGCCGCACCGCGTTGGCCCGCGTGCTTGCCCCCGAACCCGACATCCTGCTGCTGGACGAACCAACCAACCATCTCGACCTGCCCGGCATCGAATGGCTGGAGCAGGAACTGTCAGGGATGCGTTCCGGCATCGTGCTGATCAGCCACGATCGTCGCCTGCTGGAGCGGATGTCGCGCACGA
Source organism: Rhodopila sp. (assembly GCA_036263955.1). GTDB lineage: Bacteria > Pseudomonadota > Alphaproteobacteria > Acetobacterales > Acetobacteraceae > Rhodopila. Next base: position 5,947 of record DATARX010000464.1, on the reverse strand, counting down.
CCGTGTGGCTGGACCGCGGCATCACCCGCGTCCTCGACCAGGGTTTTGCGCATTTCGAAGCCTGGCGCGACCAGGTGCTCGAGCAGGAAGAAACCGAGCGGCACAAGCTCGGGCGCAAGATCGTGATGGAGGAGGATTGGCTGCGCTACGGTGTCACCGCCCGCCGCAAGCGCAACCAGAAGCGGCTGGGCGACCTGCACGCGCTGCGCAAGAAGCACAAGGAACAGCGCGGCGCCCTGGGGAAGGTCAAGCTGGAGGCGGCCGAGGCGGATCTGTCCGGCCGGTTGGTCATGGTGGCGGAGACGGTCTCCAAATCCTACGGCGAACGGGTCGTCGTGCGCGATTTCTCTACGCGCATCATCCGTGGCGACCGCGTTGGCATCGTCGGCCAGAATGGCGCCGGCAAGACGACGCTGTTGAAGATGCTGACAGGGAAACTGGCGCCCGACACCGGCGAGGTCAAATTAGGAACCAACCTGGCCGAGGTCGAACTCGACCAGCGCCGCGAGTCGCTGGATCCGCAACAAACATTGTCGCAGGCGCTCACTGGCGGGGCCGGCGACACAGTGACCGTTGGCGGCCAGAACCGCCACGTCGTCAGCTATATGAAGGACTTCCTATTTGGCCCCGAACAGGCGAACACGCCCGTCGGCGTGCTGTCGGGCGGGGAGCGCGGCCGGCTGACCCTGGCCCGGGCTTTCGCCACGCCGTCCAACCTGATGGTGCTGGACGAACCGACCAACGACCTTGACCTGGAAACGCTGGAATTGTTGCAGGAACGGCTGGCCGATTATGCCGGCACCGTCCTGCTGGTGAGCCACGATCGTGACTTCCTCGATCGTGTCGTGACGTCGGTCATCGCCACCGAGGGGGACGGAAACTGGATCGAATACGCCGGCGGCTACTCCGACATGCTGGCGCAGCGCGGTCCGGTCCGCGCGTCCGCGGCGACCGCGAGCAAGCCTCGCGCCGCGGCGCCGCCGGCGGCCAAGGCGCAGACCAAGAAAATGAGCTTCAAGGACAAGCACGCGCTGGAAACCCTGCCCAGTCGCATCGCCACCCACGAAGCCGAAATTGTTCGGCTCAACGCGATCCTTTCGGACGCCAATCTATACGTTCGTCAGCCGGCGAAGTTCGCGGACGCAACGAAGGCCCTGGAAACCGCGCAAACCGCACTGGCGGAGGCGGAGGAGCAGTGGCTGGCACTGGAAATGCAACGCGAGGCGATGGAAGGGGCCTGAGACGCAGGCTCCCGCGCACGGTTATTCCGGAACCGACGATCCCCGCGTATCCGGTGCCGATGCGTGCCGCCAGCCCGCGGTCAGGTAGTCCCAACCGGTAATAAGAGTCAGCGCGGCGGCGACCCAAAGCATTGTCTCGCCGATGAAAGATACCGGCAGAACCTGCAATCCAATCAGCCTGGCCCCAGTATCGCCGGCCAAAAGGGTCCCCAATGCTCCCATTTGGAACCCGGTCTTCCACTTGGCCAGTTTCGTCACCGGCAGGCCAACCCTGATACCCGCCAGATATTCGCGCAGTCCGCTGACCAGGATCTCCCGCAGGATGATGATGATGGCCGGGTAAAGACCGAGCGGCGACAGCCGGTTCTGTCCAACGAGCACCATCAGCGTGGCACCGACCAGCAGCTTGTCGGCGATCGGATCCAGCATGCGGCCGAGGTCGGATAGCTGCAGGCGGGATCGGGCCAGTTTGCCGTCGAAATAGTCGGTGATCCCGGCCAGGCTGAAGACGATGCAAGCCGCCAGGTCGCCCCACGGCGTTCCGACGGCCACGAGTGCCACCATCAACGGGATTGCCGCGATACGCGACAGGGTCAGGACGTTGGGAAGATCGGTCAGCATGCCGGAACCTAAGCTAGCCTGATGCGGCCTGATAGGCTACCCGGGGCCAAACCGAAAGCAGCGCAACGGTCCAATCGGCGGCCCCCGTCACGCAAGGCAGGACCTACCGCCTGAACCGCACATCGATGCCGCGGGCGATCCAGCCGGCTTCGATCGCGTCCAGGTCGGTCAACCCGGACGGATTGGCTTTTGACGGCGCCATGCCCAGGCGCGGCACCCCTTCCACTTTCCAGATTCCCAGCAGGCGGCGCAGGTCCGCAAGCGGTTCGGCGTGATCGTCGACGCGGAGATCGAGGTCGGGGAAATCCTCGGTCGTGACCATAACCATGGCGGCCGATTGCTTGCCGCGCCGGTCGCCACCTGCCGCTTCGCCCGCTTCCATCGCGGCCATCAACCGGTCCGGCATCGGCTGGTCATGTCCCGCTTTCCATGATGCCAGCGTGGCTGACACGGTCGCCTCCCCGGTCAGCATGTTCCCGGCGACGCTGACGCCGCCGGCCGATACGCTGCCGCACCATTCGACGCAATTCCGCCCGGTCCATGCGGCGGTGCGGCCTTGTGCGTTCACCGCGTGGACCTGGCGGATGCCGCGTCCATCGTCACCCGCCAACGCGCCTTCGATCGCCGCGGCCGGCGGCAGGCCGCGTGCCATCGCGTCCAGGATGGCCGGCCCAAGGTAGCGGTTCGTCATCGACTGCGTGGATACAGCGCCGACCCCGGCCCGCACGAAGGGGCAGGACGCCCCGACGGCGAACGCCTTGGTCGCGACCGCGACGGCGAATGCGCCGGAATTCGGATCATGCGCGACGATGGACCAGGTCATGAGGGTGATTCCTGTTGTGATCGGTGCACGATACCGGTTCCAACGGCATTCCGGCTATCGAACCTCCGCACATTCCCGCGTCCCTGGCATTTTCACGCGACAACCCGCCGGATCAGCCCCATGGTCGCGCCATGCGCCGATTGTTGCCGTTGCTTTTGCTCATCATCCTCGCTGCCGCAGCCTTCGGTCTTGCGCATGACATCGGCTGGGACACGCTGGCGCGTCACCGCGCCACGTTGGTCGGATGGGTCGAGATCCACCCCGTGACAGCCGCCTGTCTATACTTGCTCGCCTACATCCTGACCGCCGCGCTGGCGTTGCCGCCGGCCGGGGTGCTGACGGTCACCGGCGGATTCCTGTTCGGCACGGTCCTCGGCGGTGTCCTGGCGGTCGGCGGCGCCACCATTGGGGCCTCGATCCTGATGGTGGTGGTCCGCTCAGCCTTTGCGTCCCTGATGGACCGGCATCGCGACCGTATTCCGCAAGCTGTCCGCACCCGGCTTGCGCGCGACGGCTTCAACTATCTGCTCGCTTTGCGACTAATACCGCTGTTCCCTTTCTGGCTCATCAATCTCACCGCCGCCGTCGTCGGCATCCGGCTGATCACCTTCGTCCCCGCCACGCTGCTTGGCATCGCCCCCGCCGGCTTCGTGTTGAGTTCGATCGGCGCCGGAGTCGGGACGATCCTCGCGGAAGGCAAGACCCCGGATCTGTCGGTCCTGTTATCGGCCCGCATCCTGCTGCCGCTGGCCGGCCTGGCGGCCTTGTCCCTGCTGCCGGTGCTGCTGCGCCGCCGTCCCGGCGCGCATGCCTGATTTCGATCTCGCCGTCGTCGGCGCGGGCGCCGCCGGCCTGTCGGTGGCCGCCGGGGCCGCGCAACTCGGGGCGTCGGTGGTGTTGATAGAGCGCGGGGCCATGGGCGGCGACTGCCTCAACACCGGATGCGTCCCAAGCAAAGCCCTGCTCGCGGCTTCGCATGCGCTGCGTGGAATCCGGCAGGCCGCTCGCTTCGGCATCGCCACGGGAGATCCGCTCGCCGACTGGGACGGGGTACGGACTCATGTAGCCGGCGTGATCGCGGCGATCGCGCCAATGGATTCAGAGGCGCGGTTGCGTGCCCTCGGTGCCACCGTATTGCGGGGCGAAGCCCGATTTGCCGATCCGGCAACACTTTCGGTCGAGGGACGCGCCGTCACTGCGCGCCGCTTTGTTATTGCTTCCGGCAGTCGAACCGCGGTGCCGGCGATCGAGGGCCTGGACCAGCTCGGTTTTTGGACCAACGATACACTGTTTGATCTCGCGGAAAGGCCAGACCACCTGCTGATCCTCGGCGGCGGTCCGGTCGGGTTGGAAATGGCAGACGCCTTCCGCGGCCTCGGCTGCCAGGTCACAATCGTTGAATCCGGCGGGATCGTCGCGAAAGAGGATCCGGAACTGGTCGCGGGCCTTCGCCACGCCTTGACCGCTCGCGGTGTGACCATCCTGGAGCGTACTATCGTCGCCGGCGTCACACCGGGCCCGACATTGCTGCTGGCGGATGGGAGGCGGATCGCGGGTTCGCATATTCTGCTGGCCACGGGCCGAACGCCGGATCTAGGCGCCCTCAACCTACCGGCGGCCAACATCCAGGCCGGGCCAACCGGCATCAAGACCGACCGCGGCCTGCGTTGCATCGGCAACAAGCGCGTCTTCGCGATTGGCGACGTCGCGGATCCGGTCGGCATCGGGCCGCGCGCGTTTACCCATGTCGGGTCTTATCACGCCAGTATCGTGCTGCGCCGGATGCTGTTTCGGCTGCCCGCGCGTATCGACTACACGGCGTTGCCGCGCGTCACCTGTACCGACCCGGAACTGGCACAAACCGGCCTGACCGAAGCAGAGGCCACTGCCGCCAACCTTAAGATCCGAATCCTCCGCTGGCCGCTGGCGGATAACGACCGAGCGGTCGCCGAACGGGACACCACGGGTCTGGTCAAGCTGATCGTGAGCGGCAACCGCGTGGTCGGCGCCGGGATCCTGGCCCCGCATGCGGGCGAGATGATCAGCCAGTGGACTCTCGCGATCGGCCAGCGCACCAGACTCTCCGCGCTGGCCAGCCTGATCGTGCCGTATCCGACGCGATCGGAATCCGCCAAGCGCGCGGCGGGGAGCGCCTACGCCGCCACCCTGTTCTCCCCACGAACCAAGCGGTTGGTGCGCCTGCTCGGCCGGTTGCCTTGATGCGGGCCGTGGCCCAACGTCTCGCCATGCACGAAACAAACAACCACCGAGTCGCCCTGGCGTTGCAGGGTGGCGGCTCGCACGGCGCTTTCGCCTGGGGTGTCGTCGATCGCCTGCTGGAGGATGGCCAGCGGATCGACGCGATCTGCGGCGTGTCCTCGGGCGCGATGATCGGTGTGATGGTGGCACAAGGCCTGGTGCGCGCCGGTGCCGCGGGCGCACGGGCCGAGATGCGCCGGTTATGGCGCCGCGTGGCCCAAGCCCATGCCCTTAGCCCGCTGCAGGCCGCGCCGTTGGAGCGCTGGCTGTTCGGCGGATGGGACCTGTCCAACTCCATGCTGTGGCAGGGGATGGAAGTGGCGATGCGCATGTTCAGCCCGGCGCAGATGAACCCGTTCGGCCATAACCCGATGCGCGCCCTGCTGGAGGACCTGATCGAGCCGCATTTGCTGACCGATGCCGCGGCGCCGCGGTTGACGGTGGCCGCGACCGACGTGGTGACCGGTCAGGCCGTATTTTTCGGCAATGCCGAAATTGACGTGGATGTCCTGTGCGCCTCGGCCTGCCTGCCGTTTGTATTCCCCGCGGTCGAGATACGCGGCCGCGCCTACTGGGATGGCGGCTATGCGGGAAACCCGCCCTTGGCGCCGTTGTTGCGCCCGGAGCCGCCGGCCGAACTGATCGTGGTGCGGGCGCAGGCGGCGTATCGGCCGGGCGTGCCTGTCACCCCCACGGAAATCACCAACCGGCTGAATGAAATCGCTTGCCAGAACGTCTTGGCCGCTGAACTGGCGGCGCTGCCGCCTTCGGTGAAATTGCGCACCTACGATGCGGATGAGGCGCTGCTGCACTTGCCGATCTCGTCCAAGTTGAGCGGCGAGGAAGCCTTTTTGCACGAATTGTTCGAAGCGGGCCGTTCGGCGGCGCTGCGGTAGGGAAGGTCGGGGCGGTAGGGACGGTCGGGCTCTGCCCGAACCCGCAAAGGGCGGCGGCCCCTTTGATCCCATGAATGGCGGGGTGGCGATCTTCTTTATGGCGCGGG
>DATARX010000414.1:0-10296 GCA_036263955.1 Rhodopila sp. | reverse complement strand
TTCTACGGACGGCTGTTCGCGTTCCTGGGGTTCAAGGTCGAGGCCGAGTATCCCGGAACGATGGGCTGGACCAACGGGCATACGCTGTTCTGGATCGGCCAGGTCGACGCCGCGGCGAAGAAGCGGACGTATCACATCGGTGATGTGGGCATGCACCACTACGCGTTTCGGTTGCGTAGCCGCAAGGACGTGGACGATCTTGATCGTTTCCTGCGCGACGACCTGAAGGCGCGGATCGTCGATCCGGCGGACGAATATTACGATGATTACTATGCTGTGTTCTTCCTTGATCCCGACGGGATGAAGCTGGAAGGCATGAAATACGGGGAGAACCACGCGAAGGCCGAACATGCGACGTAGGCTGCGTCATCGCGGCGGGTGGCGGCCGTCGCGTGCGGGCCGGGGGGCAGTCACCCCCAGCGCTGACTGTAGCCTGTCTGGCTCCGCACATGATCCTCGATGATCCGCAGGTTCCGCAGATTGGCCTTCAGCGCCATGTCGAACAGGTCCCCGATGACGGGGATGCTGCCGCCGGTGACTTCGATGACGACGTTGGCGGCCATGCGCAGCAGCTTGTGGCGGGGCAGGCCGAGTTGCGCCGCCTCGTAGATGATGTAGAGCGAAATCAGCCCGAGGACCGCGTCGCCGCCGACCGGCAACAGGCCGATCATGCTGTTCAGGCCGAAGCGGAAACGCAGGCCGGGGATCCCGAACGCGCCGTCGATCAGCCATGCCAGGCGGCGCAGGCGGGCCAACCGAGCGGCGGGGTCGGACCAGACGAAAGGGTCGGTGGCGGCGAATGCCATGTGGACGAGCTCCTTTTCTGTGGCGCTATGTCAGGCGCCGGCGGGGCGAAATCAATGGAGGCCGCATCGCCGCGGCTGGATGCGCAACGGCCGTGACACGCTCCGCGCTGCCGCGCTTCCTGGCGCTTTACGCGACGGTGTTCGCGGCATTCGGGGTGGCGTCGCCGTTCTTTGCCGCGTTTCTGGCGGGGCGCGGGCTGGGACCGGAGGCGATCGGCGTGGTGCTGGCGGCCGGGACCGCGATCCGGTTGGTGGCGGGGCCGGCGGGCGGGCGGTTGGCCGATCGGATCGGCGCGCCGCGGTTGGTGCTGGTCGGCTACGCGGCGGCCTCGGCCTGCGTGGCCTTCTGGTATTTGCCGGCCGTGGGGGTGTGGGTGCTGCTGCTGGCCAGCGTGGCGCATGCGGCGGTGCTGGCGCCGCTGACGCCGCTCGCGGATGCGCTGACGCTACGGGAAGCGGCGGAGGGCGGACGGTTCGAGTATGGCTGGGTGCGTGGCGCGGGGTCGGCTTCGTTCATCCTTGGGACGCTGCTGGCAGGGCAGGCAGTCAGCCGGTTCGGGCTGGTCGCCATCATCTGGCTGAACGGCGTGTTGTTGGGCTTGTCTGCCTTGTGCGCGTGGCGTGTGCCGGACCGGCTGGTGCGCGGGGTCCTGGTGGTGCGGGATCGAGCCGCCGGGATGGGGACGCTGCTGCGCCTGCCCGCGTTCCGGCGGCTGATGCTGGTGGCGGCGCTGATCCAGGGCAGCCACGCGCTGCATGACGGGTTCGTGGTCATCGACTGGCGCGGCCTGGGGATCGGCGACGGCACGATCGGGGTATTGTGGTCGGAGTCGGTGGCCGGGGAGGTGCTGGTGTTCCTGCTGGTCGGCCCGTGGCTGCTCAACCGGCTGGGGCCCGCGGGGGGATCGATCCTGGCGGCGGTGGGGGGCGTGGTGCGGTGGGTGGTGCTGGCGGAAACCACCTCGGCCGCGGCGGCGGCGCTGGTGGAGCCGCTGCACGGGCTGACCTTCGCGTTGCAGCACCTGGCGTGCATGCGGCTGATCGCGGCGGTGGTGCCGCCGAGGCTGGCGGCCACCGCGCAGGCGTTTTACGGGACGGTGGCAGTCGGCTTGGCCTCGGCGCTGCTGACGCTGGGGTCGGGGCCGCTTTACGCGCACTGGGGTGCCGGTGGGTTCTGGGTGATGGCCGCCCTGTGCGCGGCGGCGATCCCGGTGGCGTGGCGGCTGCGGTGACCTGTTTTCGGTGGCCTGCTGATCCCCTGCGCCCCGCTAGACCATGATCGTTCGAGGTTGACCGGTCTTTCGCTGGTCGATCATGGTCTAACTCTTTGTTTGATCCGTGATTCACGCCTTCTGACGGTGTCAGCCTGAGGCGATCACACTCTAGCGGACCACCTTCAGCCCCGAACGGAACTTGCGGGCGAGTTCCAGGTAGACCGTGGCATTGCGGTCGAAGCGCTTGCGTTCTTCCTCGTCCATCACCCGTTTCAGCCTGGCGGGGGAGCCGGTCCATAGTTCATTCGGGCCGATCACCTTGCCGGGCGTCAGCAGGCCGCCGGCCGCCAGCATGCCGCCTTCCTCGATCACCGCGCCATCCAGCACGGTTGCGCTGATGCCGACGAACGCCCGGTTTTTCAGGGTGCAGGCGTGGATCACGGCGTTATGGCCGACGGTGACGTCGTCGCCGATATGCGTGTCCATGCCGCCGGAGTCGATGTGGATGACGCTGCCGTCCTGGATGTTGGTGCGGGCGCCGATGCGGATGATGCCCATGTCGCCGCGCACCAGCACGTGGAACCAGATGCCGGTCTCCGATCCGATCACCACGTCGCCGATCACCGCGGCGGTGGGGGCGATGAAGGCGTCCGGGGCAATCTGCGGCGTGACTCCATCAAGCGAGAAAACGGTTCCGTACGGCCAGGTCTGATCAGGCATTCATGAGCTCCAGGGCACCGACGCCGGTGTGCAGTCCCAGCATCAGGGCGATATTTTGCACGGCGGCGCCGGACGCGCCCTTGCCGAGGTTGTCCAGGCGCGCGACCAGAACCGCCTGGCGATGGTTTTCGTTGCTGTAGACGCTCAATTCGAGGCGGTCGGTGTCGTTCAGCGCCTGTGGCTCCAGCTTGCCGTCGGTGGTGGCGGGGACCACGCGGACCAGGTCGCAGTCGGCGTAGCGGGCTTCCAGCGCGGCGCGCAGATCGGCGCCGCTGGGTTTGCCGGGCAGCGTGTCGAGGTGCAGCGGGACGGACACCAGCATGCCCTTGAGGTAATGCCCGACCGCGGGCACGAAAATTGGTCGGCGGGTCAGGCCGCCATACAGTCTGGTTTCCGGGACATGTTTGTGCTCGAGGCCCAGGCCGTACAGTTCGAAGGCGGGGCCGTCGGTGGTTTCGTGCGCCTGGATCATCGCCTTGCCGCCGCCGGAATAGCCGGACACGGCGTTGATGCTGACCGGGTAGTCGGAGGGGATGAAGCCGGCATCGACCAGCGGGCGGATCAGGCCGATCGCGCCGGTGGGATAGCAGCCGGGGTTGGCGACGTTTTTCGCCGCGGCGATGCGGGCGGCCTGGCCGGGCAGCATTTCGGCGAAGCCATACACCCAGTCCGGCGCGACGCGATGGGCGGTGCTGGCGTCGAGCACTTTCGGTGCGGCGTCGCCCAGGGAGGCGGCCATCGCCACGGATTCGCGCGCGGCGTCGTCGGGCAGGCAGAGCACGACGAGGTCCACCTCGGCCATGATGTCGCGCCGGGCGGCGGGATCGCGGCGCTGATCGGACGGCAGGCTTCGCAGCGTGACCTGGGGGATCGCCGCCAGACGCTCACGGATGCCCAGGCCGGTGGTGCCGGACTCGCCGTCGATGAAGATCGTCGCGCCGGGGAGGCGCGTGGAAGCTGTCGCGCCGGGGAGGCGCGTGGAAGCTGTCGCGCCGGGGAGGCGCGTGGGAGGCGGTGCGCCGGGGAGGCGCATCGAACCCGTTGTCATGGGCAGGGGTGCTCCTGTTCGGGGCGGAAGAGTCGCGGGGTGGCGATGGAAAAGCAAGAGGGGTTGGCGCAGGGCTGGTTCGTTCAGCTTGACAGCGGGAAGGCAGCCCACTACCTAGCCCGCCTTCAAGTTTGCCCCGCCTTTCTCAGCTAGGTCAGAACTGCGTCATGAGAGTCCGTAACAGCCTGCGTTCCGCCAAGGTTCGCGACAAGAACTGCCGCGTGGTCCGTCGCCGCGGGCGGGTTTATGTGATCAACAAGAAGAACCCGCGCATGAAGTGCCGGCAGGGGTAGGCTTCGGCCGCCCCATTCTGGTTGGGCGGGTCCTGATTCGGCTGGTTTCCGGTTTGGCTGGTTCCTGGTTCAGTTGGGCTGAACCCTTCCTGGTTTATTGATCGCATGGCCTGGCCTGACGCCGGGCCATTGGCGATTTTACACGAATCCGAGCAGCAGGGTTTCCAGTTTTTCTGACTGGATGCGCGCGTTCAGCGTGGTTGTGGCGTCGGCGAACCCGGCGAGTCCCAGGGTCGTATCGCGTGTGATCCGGTGCATGGCTGTGGCCAGGGCCGCCGCGTTGCCGGGCGGGACCAGCAGGCCGGTCTGGTTGTGCCGGATGGCCTCGGCGATGCCGCCCTGATCGGAGCCGATGACCGGGCAGGCTTGCGCCATCGCCTCGGGGATGACGCTCGGCAGGCCCTCGGCATCGCCGTCGGCGGCGATGATGCTGGGAACCACCAGGGAAACGGCCTGGGTCATGTGGGTGCGGACAGCGTTCGGGGACAGCCAGCCGGTCAGGGTGATGCCGGAGGTTTCGCGGGCCAAGGTTTCCAGCAGCGGGCGGAGCGGTCCGTCACCGACGCAGGTCAGCGGGGTCTGGTCGCCCTGGGCGCGCAGGCGGCGCATGGCCTCGGCGAGGACGGCGATGCCCTTTTTCTCAACGAAGCGGCCGACGAACAGATGCGCGGTGGGCGCGCGGGCTGGCGGTTGGGCGGGGATTTCCACGCCGATCGGCAGCACCGTAAGTTTGTCATGGGGCACGCCCCGCGACGCGGCGACCTCTGCCACCGCGGCCGAGACGCACACGAACTGCTCGGTTTTTCGCACCAGCGCCGGCCAGCGTCGCGCCAGGACCGTGCCGCGCCAGTTCTTCTGCTTGCTGACGTCACCGCCGTGCAGGGTGACGACCATGCGCAGACCGAGGTGATGAGCGAGTGGCAGCGCCAGCGCGCCGCCGCGGGCGAACTGGGCGTGCAGGATCGGCGCGGTGGGCGGCAGCGGCGGAACGTGTCCGAAATAGCGGAACAGGATGCGGTGCAGCGGCCCCAGCGGCCCATCGCCGCCCAGGCGCAGCAGGGGGGCACCGAGTTGCGAAGCGGCGGGCAGCAGGGTGCGGCCGGTCCAGATCGGCTGCAGGCGGGTGAAGCCGATATACTGCCGGCGGAGGAAGCCGATCTCGGACGGGACGCCGATACGGTCCCGGTAGACCAGGAAGGGCTGGGTTGTTGGCATCCGGATGCCGCGCGTTTGGCAGGTCCGCGGTGGGTTGGCAAGGATGCGGGGCCAGTTGGGTTGGGTGCGTGTGGGTTGGGTGCGTGTTGTCGATGCGACGGCTGAGCCGTAGAATGCGGTGGCGTGAGGCGGGAAGCGATGATGGTCGCGGGATTTCCAGGTGCAGGGTTTCGCGTGGCCGGGCGGAGGTTCTTCGTCACGGTGGCGGCCTGGGGCCTGGTTGCGGCGACGGTGACCGGCTGCACGCCGCATGCCGACGCGCCGATGAGCCAGCCGGTTGAAGCGATGCAGGCGCCGTGGGGGCCGTTCGCGCGGCAGTGCGCCAGCACGCGCATCTCGTATCCGCAGATCCGCTGGCGGGTTGGCGACGCCGATGTCAGTCATGTTTACGAGACCTGTGTCGGATTTTCCTCGATTCCGTCGGGCGGGGATGCGGCCGAGATCACGGCGAGCGTCGGCGAACCCAATCGGCCGTCGTCAACGGTGACGTTGCGGATCCTGCGCCGGGCCGGCGGGCCGGCGCAATTGGCGGCGGCGGGCGACACCGGGCGACTCGCCTTCGGGTCAGGCGAGTCGGACAGGGCGGCGCGATTGGCCGAGGACATCGGCCTGACACGGCGGCAATTGATCAGGCCAGACGACACGTTGGCGTTGCCGGTCCGCCTGTCCATGCCGTTCCCGGTGGATTCGATCCTGACCTGCCATCCGGATCGCGGGCGTCGGGATCGCGGTCGCAATACCTTGGTATTCACCTGCACGCTGGATGAGGCGGTCCACACCGACCACCTCGACGCGCGGGTTCGGCTGGCCGGGGTCGAGGAGATCGACGTGCAGACTGGCATCCGGCTGTCCAGCGTGTTGAGCGGCAACCTCGACGGGCGGAAACGCGCCAGTGACCACGGTGTGTGGGAGGCGGCCAACGAGAATTTGCTTTACCGCAGGGAGACCGAATTTGAGTAGGCCGGGCGGGGTCCTGAACGATTGCGCGGTGTGCGCGCTATAACTTGTGCACACATTGCGGGTCGCTGCCGCACGCCGACCGGATCGGGTACCGGGCGTTGAAGGATGCGCTGCTCGAACGCGGCGAAGGCGCTTCCGGATGACGTTCGGGGGCCGGCATTCAGATATTTTCAACGAGTAGCCAGCGGCGTTGGCAGGCGGAAGCGCGCCCCGACGAATTGCGGATCGCTGCCCAGGCCGGGGAAGACAGGAGGCCGTACGATACGGTTTCGTTACCTTTCGCCCTCGCCATCTTCCCGCGCCAGGTGGGAGAGTCTATCCCACGCGCCCTTCCACCAGGTCCGTCACCACGCCCGGGTCGGCCAGCGTGGAGGTATCGCCCAAACTGTCCGTCTCGTTCGCGGCGATCTTGCGCAGGATCCGGCGCATGATCTTGCCGCTGCGGGTCTTCGGCAGGCCCGGCGCCCACTGGATTGCATCCGGGGAGGCGATCGGTCCGATTTCCTTGCGGACCCAGGCCACCAGTTCCTTGCGCAGGGCTTCGGTCGGTTCCTCGCCCGCGATCAGCGTGACGTAGGCGTAGATGCCCTGGCCCTTGAGGTCGTGCGGGAAGCCGACCACGGCCGCCTCGGCGACTTTCGGGTGCGCCACCAGGGCACTTTCCACCTCGGCGGTGCCCATCCGGTGACCCGACACGTTGATCACGTCGTCGACGCGGCCGGTGATCCAGTAATATCCGTCGGCATCCCGCCGGGCGCCGTCGCCGGTGAAATACAGGCCCTTGAACGTAGAGAAATAGGTCTGGATGAACCGCTCGTGGTCGCCGAACACGGTGCGCATCTGGCCGGGCCAGGAATCGGCGATGCACAGGTTGCCCTCGGTGGCACCGTGCAGTTCGACGCCCTCGCCATCGACCAGGATCGGCTGCACGCCGGGGAGCGGCAGCGTTGCCGAACCCGGCTTCAGGGCCGTGGCGCCGGGCAGCGGACTGATCAGGATGCCGCCGGTTTCGGTCTGCCACCAGGTGTCGACGATCGGGCAGCGCTGTTCGCCCACCACGTTGTAGTACCACAGCCAGGCTTCGGGATTGATTGGCTCGCCGACGCTACCGAGCAGGCGGAGGGATGTGCGGGAGGTCTTTTTGACCGGTGCCTCGCCTTCGCGCATCAGGGCGCGGATCGCGGTTGGCGCGGTGTAGAAGATGCTGACCTTGTGCTTGTCGATCACCTGCCAGAAGCGGCTGCTGTCGGGGTAGTTTGGAATGCCCTCGAACATCAGCGTGGTCGCGCCGTTGGTCAGCGGCCCGTACAGGATGTAGGTGTGGCCGGTGACCCAGCCGACATCGGCGGTGCACCAGTAGATGTCGCCGGGCCGGTAGTCGAAGACGTTTTCGTGGGTGTAGCTGGCCCAGACCAGGTAGCCGCCGGTGGTGTGCAGCACGCCCTTCGGCTTGCCGGTGCTGCCGGAGGTGTACAGGATGAACAGCGGGTCCTCGGCCGACATCGGTTCCGGTGGGCAGTCGGGCGAGGCGGCGGCCAGCAGTTCGGCATAGTCATGGTCCCGGCCGGCGACGTGCTCCACCGTCGCGCCTGTCACCTTCGCCACGATCACCGCCTTGATGCTCGGGCAGGATTTCAGCGCGGCGTCGGCGTTGGCCTTCAGCGGCACGGAACGGCCACCGCGGCGGCCGGCGTCGGCGGTGATGAGCAGGGTGGAATCGCAGTCCTGGATCCGGTTGGCCAGGCTGTCGGGCGAGAATCCGCCGAACACGACAGAGTGGATCGCGCCGATGCGGGTGCAGGCCAGCATTGCCACGGCGGCTTCCGGCACCATCGGCAGGTAGATGGTGACGCGGTCGCCGCGCTTGACGCCGAGGGTCTTCATCGCGTTGGCGAGGCGGCAGACCTGGTCGTGCAGTTCGCGGTAGGAGACGTGGCGGCTGTGGTCGGGGTTGTCACCTTCCCAGATGATCGCGGTGGCGTCCGCGCGGTCCGCCAGATGGCGGTCGAGGCAGGAGACGGAGGCATTCAGCACCCCATCCTCGAACCATTTGATCGAGACATCGCCGATGAAGCTGGTGTTCTTGATCTTTTTCGGAAAGGTCATCCAGGCCAGCCGTTTGGCTTCCTTGGCCCAGTAGGCGTCCGGATCCTGGGCGGCCTGCCGGTACGCGTCCTGATAGGCGGCGGCGTCGATATGCGCCGTCCTGGCGAATTCGGGCCGGACCGAAAAGGTCTGGTCTTGAATCGGAGCGTTGTCTGCCACGGACTGTTTCCTTCTGCCCTGTTGCTCTGGGTGCATGATCGCGCTTAGCGGACCGTCCGACGCGCGTGAAGCATGTGACCACACATAGTGCCGAACGTGCGTTAAGTCAGCCGTTCGGTGTGACCAGGATAACCCCGTCGCGGATCGTGAAATTGACGGGCGTCAATCGGTCGCCCCGGCACGGACCGGAAATACACGTCCCGGTGTCGATTGTGAACTGGGCGCCGTGGGTCGCGCAGATCAGGTGGCGGCCGTCGGCGGACAGGAAGCGGTCGGGCGTCCAGTCGAGCGGCGTGCCGATATGCGGGCAGGCGTTTTCGTACACGTAGACTTCGTCGCCCTGGCGTACGGCGACGATGCCGGTGAAGGCGCCTTCCGGGCCGGGGAAGCCTTTCGCACCGTTCTCCGGGATGTCGGCGATCCGGCACAGGGGACGCGGTTGCATGGTCTCTGCCCATTTGGTTGGCCGGGAGGATGGGCCGATTCCGGGGCTGGTGACAATGTTGCGCGTCTCTGGTGACAATGTTGCGCGTCTGGGGGGACGTGGGCCTGGGTCGGTCCGCGCCTGGATTGCCGTCCGCATTATGCGCAGAGCACGCAGAGGTTTTGAGATCGCGGAGATGTCCTGGGTGGGGACCGCAGGCCCGGGGGGCGTGCCCTGCGCAAGAAAAGTGGAGCTGGGGCCAGCCATTTTTGGCTGAGCACCGCACGATGCCATCTCGGCCTGGCCTTGTTATCGGCACCGGTCCAGTTCAGGACGACCCGTTGACCGGCCGGCGGACCGCGCGATACTGCCAGCCCGCAGTGGGGAAATGCGCATCATGGCCAGTCAACCGTTACTCGCCGAGCTGTCCGAGGAGGCAGCGACCGGGCGGATCGCGGAGATCTATGACGAAATTCGTCGTTTCTCCGGCGTTCCATACGTTTCGTCGATGCAGCGCTATCTGGCGACCTTGCCGGGGGTGCTGGCATGGGCCTGGGACGCGCTGCGGCCGGCGCTGGAGTCGGGGGTGATCCAGGAGACGGGCTGGCGATTGGCGAAGTCGGTCAGGCTGGCACCGGCCGCTCCGGTGCCGGCGGCGACGTTGCGCGACTGGGGTGTCGATGCGGCCGGGGGCGCTGCCATCCGGAATATTGCTGACAATTTCGTGCGGGTCTCGCCGGTCAATCTGGTGACCGGGGCGTGTCTGGCGACCCTGCTGAACGGGGCGCGGCCGGCGGGGGCGGGGTTTGCCGGCACGTGGACTCCGCCGGCGATGCTGCCGCCGATGCCGGGTAACGTGGATCCGTCGGCGTTGCCGACGGAGCAGCGCGCGGTGCTGATGCGGTTCGCGACCGAGGTCGATGGCAAGCCGTTCCTGCCGGCGCTGTACCGCCAGATCGCGCACTGGCCCGGCGTGCTGCGCTGGCTGGCCGACGAATTGTCGCCGCGGTTCGGCGCAGCTGAAACCATATCGGCGGGTATTGCTTTCCGTTCGGCGGCCAGGCAGGCGGCGCCGGCGATTGTCGCACGGCTGCCCGGCGTGCCGGCGAGTGCGCCGCCAGATGGGGAAAACACACGGCGGGTATTGGCGATTATCGATCGCTACGCCGAAACCAGCCCGGAGATGACGATGTTCGGCCAGCTTATTCTTGACGCGCTGCCCGTCCCACCTGGGTAGTTCGCGAACCGGGGTTTGGCTGCTAAAACGAATCAAACGGACTCGAGGTGGGGAATGAGGATTTCGAAGGGGCGCATTGGCGTTGCCGTTATCGCGCTGCTGATCGCCGGCGGC
>DATARX010000403.1:0-1813 GCA_036263955.1 Rhodopila sp. | reverse complement strand
CACAACGTCGTTACCGAAGCGGACCGGGATCACTTGGCTGTGTTTACGGCGGCCGGAGAGGGGGCACTGACGACGGCAGGTCGTGGGTGAACCGTGTCCCGGCCATGGCACGGGGCACGAGCGGGACGTTTCCGGTGAAGGTGAGCGTTGGTGAAGCTGAGGGGGCGCGGCCGCGCAACGTTCTGTGGCCCGGCCAGCCGCGCTTCGTCGTCGGTGCGCAGATGGCCGGGACACCTGAAGCAGGCGTGTACCGACCGGACACGTCCCTGACAGATGTTCGGAGACCTTCCTGACAGAATGGTGCATCGCTTCCGCGGAGGCGTCGAGGCTTTTCGACCTGCACGGGATGTTTCTTTGTTCGGTTGAGAGCGCCGTTTCTTCGCCCCGGCCTGCATATCTGTCGGCGTCGGGCGGAGCCGCGGTCAAGGCTGGCCGCAGGCCACCGGCGGAGCCGGCGCGCCAGCGGCCTTGACGGCGGGGAGCCCGGCGCCACGCTGGCGCCGGCTGGGGTGGTATTGTTCCATGCTGTCCAGGGATCACGGTCTGGGTGCGCGGGCTGAGGGCGGCTCGGCTTCGTGCGACACCTTTCTGAGCGCGGCACCGCTTGCCAGTGGATCGCGCAGATCAATCTCGGCAACCCGGAACCGAGCGAAAAACACGCGCCACGTTCCGTCGGTCGCTCCCGCCCGGAACGCCACATCCAGCCCCCGAAAGGCTTGCGACAGCTTCACCCGCCGGCCTTGGAAACTGACCGCGCCATCCGCATGCACCCGCCGGACAAGGTCGGTCGTGTAGTATTCCGGCGCGGCCAGGCGTTCTGGGAACGAGACGACACTCGTCTTATAGCGGCTCGCCGGCACCGCCAGATCCAGCGCCTCATGCGGACGATCCTCATTATAAATCCGCTGGAACCGGTCAAACTCCGGCTGACATTTCGCCAGATCGGCGATGCGGCGGAGTTGCAGCAACTCGACATTCAGCGTGCGGTGAAACCGCTCGTCCTTGCCTTGCGTCTGCGGATGATGCGGCCGACCGTGATACATCCGCACGCCACAGCGCAGCAGCCAGACTTCCAGTTCGGTAAAGCCTTCCGCGCCGCTGCTACCCCAGGGCGAGCCATTGTCACACAGCATCCCAAGCGGCATTCCATAGCGGCGGAAGATGGCCGTCAGATGGGTGCGCACCGTCACCTGCGTCTCGTTGGCGCAGGCCTTCAGACCCACCATGTAGCGGCTATGGTCGTCCAGCACCGTCAGCGGGTGACAGCGGCCGTGGTCCATCGCGAAGTGGCCCTTGAAATCCATCTGCCAAAGCTCGTTGGGCGCCGAACGCTCGAACCGCTTCGGTGCGACGACCGCTGGCTTCGCCGGGAGCAGCTTGCCGTACCGGCGCAGGACCTGGCTGATCGTGGAGGCGACCGGAACCTCGGCAACCCCCAGGTCCTTCAGCCGGCGTGATAGCTTGCGTCCGCCCCAGGCGGCATGCTCCGCCCGCAGCTCAACGATCCGGGTCTCCATCGCCGTCGTGATGCGCCGCGGACTGCAATGAGGACGGCTGGAACGGTCCGCCAGGCCGTCCAGACCGGCTTCGCGATAGCGCCGCAGATACACGTAGCCAGTCTCGCGGCTGATGCCGAACCGGCGGCAAAGCTCCGTCATGCTCAGCTCGCCCTGCTCAACCAAGCGGATGAATTCCAACCGACTGTCCATGACCGTTCCTGACTTCCAGACCATCGCGACGCTCCTTTGCATCGCGCAACGATACTGTCAGGAAGGTCTCCGAACATCTGTCAGGAAGGTGTCCGGTCTGTACA
>DATARX010000357.1:0-17726 GCA_036263955.1 Rhodopila sp. | reverse complement strand
CCAACACCGCTGCTTGGTCTGAATGGTCGATAAGCCGAAAAAAAACGCCGGTAGGAGGAAACAATGAAAAAAATCTCGTCGCGGCACCTCGCGGCAGGAACCGCCCTGTCATCGCTTCTGATGATGGGAAGCCCACATGCGCAGACCCCTGGCGGCGACGATCTCCTGAAGATGGAGAAGAACGCGGCGAATGTGGTGATGCCAACCATTACCTACGATAATCAACGCTACTCCGGGCTGAACCAGATCAACGCGAGCAATGTCGGGAAGCTGCAAGTGGCGTGGACGTTCTCCACCGGGGTCTTGCGCGGGCACGAGGGGGCGCCGCTGGTCATCGGCGACGTCATGTTTGTACATGCGCCGTTCCCGAATACGGTTTTCGCCCTTGATCTGAATCATGAAGGCAAGATCCTGTGGAAGTATGAGCCGAAGCAGGACCCCAACGTCATTCCGGTGATGTGCTGCGACACGGTCAATCGCGGCGTCGCCTATGGTGACGGCAAGATTTTCCTGCACCAGGCCGACACCACCCTGGTGGCGTTGGACGCGAAGACCGGGAAGGTCGCCTGGTCGGTGAAAACGGATGATCCGTCCAAGGGCGCGACCGGCACCGAAGCGCCAATGGTGATAAAGGATAAAGTCTATGTCGGCGTGTCTGGTGGTGAGTTCGGTGTTCGCGCCTGGCTCGCGGCGTACTCCGTTAAGGACGGCAAGCAGGTCTGGCGGGCCTATTCGGTAGGTCCGGACAATGAAATCCTGGTCGATCCGCAGAAGACCACCTCGCTCGGCAAGCCGGTCGGCGCGGACAGCAGCCTGAAAAGCTGGCAGGGCGATCAGTGGAAGATCGGCGGCGGCGGCACCTGGGGCTGGCGCTCGTATGATCCGCAACTCAACCTGATCTATTACGGCACCGGCAACCCCTCCACCTGGAACCCGAAACAGCGGCCCGGCGACAACAAATACTCGATGACCATCTTCGCTCGGAATCCCGATACCGGCGAGGCGAAGTGGCTGTATCAAATGACACCGCATGACGAATGGGACTATGATGGCGTCAACGAAATGATCCTTGCGGACCAGGAGATCGGCGGCCAGATGCGCCATCTGCTTGTGCATTTCGACCGTAACGGCTTCGCCTATACGATGGATCGCGCAACCGGCGAATTGCTGGTCGCCGCCAAATACGACCCGACGGTGAACTGGGCGACCAAGGTCGACATGGATAAATCCAGCCCGACCTTCGGCAGGCCGGAGGTGGTGGCCAAATACTCCACCGAACACAACGGGGAGGATACCAACACGCAAGGTGTGTGCCCGGCCGCGCTTGGCACCAAGGACGAACAACCGGCCGCGTATTCCCCGGATACCGGCTTGTTCTACGTCCCAACCAACCATGTCTGCATGGACTACGAACCGTTCCGCGTTTCCTACACCGCTGGACAGCCCTATGTCGGTGCGACGTTGTCGATGTATCCGGCACCCGGCGGCAACCACATGGGCAATTTCATTGCCTGGGACGCCAAGGCCGGCAAGATCGTATGGTCGGATTCGGAACAGTTTTCGGTATGGTCCGGCGCGCTGGCCACCAAGGGCGGGGTGGTATTTTACGGCACCTTGGAGGGCTACCTGAAGGCGGTTGATGCGAAGACCGGCAAGGAATTGTACAAGTTCAAGACTCCGTCCGGTATCATTGGCAACGTCATGACGTATGAACATGCTGGAAAGCAATATGTCGCGGTGCTGTCTGGTGTCGGCGGCTGGGCCGGCATTGGCCTGGCGGCCGGGCTGACCGATCCCCATGCCGGATTGGGCGCGGTCGGCGGATATGCGGCCTTGAACGATTATACCTCGCTGGGCGGCACATTGACGGTGTTCGCGCTGCCACCAGGCTGATCAGGATCGCTTGATCTTTGACCTGGGACCGGCTTCGGGGCGCCAACCGCCCCGAGGTCGGTGACTTTTCATTCCAATCAGGTTTTCATTCCATTCTAGGAAAGACAATCGTGCGATACATCTTGCGTATGGCTGCTGTCGTGGCTGCCGTGTTGGTGTTGCCGTCCGGTCTTGTGTTCGCGGTCACCGACGGATCCGGCGATCCGGCGGCGGTGAAATCCGAGGACGGCAAGTGGACCGACAAGGACGGCAACCCGACTTTCAAGGTTGCTCCGGACGGCAGCGTCGATTGGTACACCTACATCGGCTTTACGCGTTACTCCTCGGAGTGCCTGCGCTGCCACGGCCCTGACGGAATGGGATCGACATACGCGCCCGCGCTGATCGATAGCATGAAGCACATCAGCTACTCGGATTTCTATGCGACCGTCGCCAGTGGCAAGAAGGCCGTATCGTCCTCGCAGGATCTGGTGATGCCCGCGGAAGGCGACAACAAGAACGTGATGTGTTTCGTCGAGGAAATATACACCTACCTGCGGGCCCGCAGCGATGGCGCGGTCGGGCGTGGCCGTCCCGACAAGCATGCACCGAAACCGGCGGATTTCGAGAAGACGGTTGATGACTGCATGGGATGAAAAGCGGCGCCGGCGCGCCGTTCTCGCCTGGCAACTCGTTACGGTCTGGGCGCTGTGTTGCGCGCCACCAGCCCGCGCCCAGGCGCCTGGTCTCGGGCCGTCGGTGGAACTTGTGGATCCGAAGGTGTTCCGGGTCTGCGCCGATCCCAACAACCTGCCATTCTCCAATGAACAGGGGGCAGGATTCGAAAACAAGCTCGCCGAACTGTTCGCGCGCAAGCTGAACGAGACGACAAGCTACACCTATTTCCCGCAGGTGATCGGCTTCGTGCGTAACACCCTGGCGGCGTTGCGATGCGACGTGATCATGGGCACCGCCGTCGGCGATCCCATGGTGCAGACCACCAATCCTTATTATCGCACGACCTACGCTTTGATCTTCCGGCCGAACAGCGGGCTGGATGGGATCGAGTCGTTGTCGGATCCCCGCTTGAAGGATAAGCATATTGGCGTCGTCGCGGGTACGCCGCCCGCAACGATTCTCGCCGAGGATGGATTGATGGCGGATGCCAGGCCGTATCCATTGACCGTCGATACCCGCACGACCTCATCGCCGCAAATGATGACCGACGACGTGGCCGCCGGTCGTATCGACGCGGGCGTGTTGTGGGGGCCCATGGCGGGCTACTACGCCCAGCACACGACGCCGCATCTGACCGTGGTGCCATTGCTGCGCGACGGTGCCCATATGGACTTTCGCATTGCCATGGGCGTGCGCAAAACAGATCAGGACTGGAAACGAAAACTCAACCGGCTGATCGCCGAAAGCCAGCCGGAAATCGACAAGATCCTGGTCGCGTACGGCGTTCCGCTGCTGGATGACCAGGGCCAGCTCAAGGCGCCATGACGCGCCGGTGGAAGGGCCGGTGGGCGTTGCTGGCGATCGGCATCGTGATGCTGGCCGCCGCCGGGCAGGAACCCGCCGGCTATCGGATGGAGGCGTATCGCACCGAGACCCCGTCGACCTTGCATGGCGCCGACGTGCTGACAACGGAACAAGCATACGACCTGTGGGCGAGCCGGCAAGCGGTGTTCATCGACGTGCTGCCGCGACCGCCTCGTCCACCGGATCTGCCGGCCTCGACCCTCTGGCGTCCGAAGCCGCGGTTCGACATTCCCGGCAGCGTGTGGCTGCCGGATACCGGCTATGGTGCCTTGGCACCGGTCATGGAGGCGTATTTCGAACGCGGCCTTCGGCAAGCTTCCGCGGGGGACCATCACCGCGAACTGGTGTTCTACTGTCTGGAAAATTGCTGGATGTCGTGGAACGCCGCGAAGCGGGCGATGGCCCTCGGCTACACCCGCGTCGCCTGGTACCGCGACGGCACCGACGGCTGGGAAGCGCAAGGCTTCCCGACCGAACCGCGTGAACCGGAAGCGCAACCGTCGGCTACGGAATAATCAGTCAAGTTCCTGCTGGATCTGGCGCGCCAGGGCGAACAGCCGCTGCTCGATCTTGCCGGGTACGTCGCAGGCATAGCTGAGCGCCTGGCGGCGATCCTGGAACACCTCCACCTCCCAGGTGACCTGCTGGGTCAGTTGTTGCACCGCCTTCGGATCGGAGGTTGAATCGGCTTGCAGTGCCCGCAGTTTTTCGTTGTCCCCGCGGATCTCCGCGGCGAGTTCTTTCTGCCGGACACCAAATCGGTCCAGCCCGGACATGACGCTGTCGCGCTCCTCGTCCAGCACGGTGAACAGCCCGACGAGCACTTGCAGCAACGTGGGCTGCTTTTGCGCGCCCGCGCCCTGGGCGAAATCGTGCAGCAGGGCCTGTGCCTGGTCGATCGGCAGCCGCCGCGGCGCCAGTTTCGCCACCAGTTCGGCGGCCGGCTTGTTGTCCTTCCAACCGGTGTCGCGCGGGTCGACAGCGGGCCCGGTCCAGACCGCCGCCAACGACAGTTCGGGAACCTTGATCTGCTGGCAGGGCCAGTCGGGATCGCGGACTCCGCGCGGTTGCGCGCAGGCCAGCGCCGGCACAAGCAGGGCGGCGCCGATGGCGGCACGGCGGATCATGCCGAACCCCCGCGCCGGGATGCCAGGCCGCGGGCAGGATCGTAGGCGATGAAGGCGCCGAGCGTGAACAGGATCGTTGCACCGGCAACCACCGCCAGCGACATCCGGTCGACCTTCAGGTACAGCGCGAAGCGGATCAGCTCGACCGCGTAGGTGAACGGGTTCAGCCGGCAGACGACGGAAATCACCGGGCTGGATTGCTGCACCAGCCACAGAGGATACAGCGCCGAGGACGCGAAAAACATCGGGAAAATCACGAAGTTCATCACACCGGCAAAGTTCTCCAGTTGCCGGATGCCAGAGGAAAGCAGCATCCCCAGCGCCCCCATCATCATGCCGGACAGCACCAGCGCCGGAATGACCGCGACATATCCCCATGCCGGCGCCTGGGCGCCCCAGAACCACGCGATCACCAGATAGGCGAACACCTGCAGCAAGGACACCGACGTGCTGGCCAGCAGTTTTCCCAGCAGCAGGTACCAGCGCGGGAATGGGCTGACGAGAAGCATGCGCATGTTGCCCATTTCCCGATCGTAGACCATCGATAGCGATGACTGCATGCCGTTGAAAAGCTGGATCATAGCCACCAGGCCCGGTGAGACATAGACGTCGTACAGCACGTAGGTGTCGTACGGCGGTATGATCGAAACACCCAGGATCTGTCGGAAACCGGCGGCGAAGATGAACAGCCAGACCAGTGGCCGGACGATTGCCGAAACGAATCGCCCGCGCTGATGCACGAAACGCAACGTTTCCCGCCAGATGATGCCGCGCAGGCAGACCAGGTATTGCCCGGCGGTGAAGCCGCGGCGCTCGCGAACGACGACGGATGTGCTCATGCGGAATCGTCCCGCCCACCGCCGGTCAAGGCGATGAAGGCCGAACGCAGGGTGTCGCTGTTGGCCGCCGCCATCACCGTGGCGACATCGCCGGCCGCCACGACGCGGCCACGGTGCAGGACCACCACGGCGTCATCGGCCGCGACCTCGTCCAGCAGATGGGTGGCCCACAGCACCGCGACGCTACGCTCGCGGACCAGTGACCGGACATGGCCGACGATGACGGATTTGGAAGCGACGTCCAGGCCAACGGTGGGCTCGTCCAGCACCAGTACCCGTGGTTCGTGCAACAGCGCGCGGGCGATCTCTACCCGGCGCATCTGGCCGCCCGACAATTTGCGCGCCGGATCCCGTGCCCGGTCCAGCAATGCGATATCCCGCAGCGCCGCTTCGGCACGCTGGCGCGCCTCCCGCCCGCCGATCCCATGCAACGCGGCATGGTAAAGCAGGTTATCCATCACCGAGAGATCGAGATCGAGCGTGCGCGCCTGGAACACGACCCCCAGCCGGCGCAGCGCCTCCCCCGGTTCACGCGATACGCGGTAGCCCAGAACGGCGATCGATCCGGCTCGCGTATCGTAAAGCCGGGTGATCAGGGAGAACAATGTTGTCTTGCCGGCACCGTTCAGGCCCAGCAGCACCGCGAAACGCCCCTGCGGAACCACCAGGCTGACATCGTCCAGCGCTTTGCGCGGGCCATACGAATGGCTCACGCCGTCGACCGCAAGCGCCACCGGCATGTTCATTGCGGTGCCACCACGACACCCCAGGGCAGCCGCCCCACCGGGATCGACTTCACCACGTCCAGCGACGCCACATCGATAACCGAAACGTCGTTGGACAGGCCATTCGTCGTAATCAGGTATTTGCCGTCCGGGGTGAACGCCATCTGCCAAACGCGCTGCCCCACCAGCAAATATTTCTTCACCGCGTAGGTTTTCGTGTCGATCACCGCGACGCGGTTCGCCGGTCCCAGCGCGACGAACGCCGTGGTGTCGTCCTTCGTGAAACGAATCCCCACCGGCTGGATTCCTTCCGCCCGCAGGCCTTGCACGTCGAAGCCGATCGTGTGGGTGACGACGTGTTTCACCGGATCGATCACACTGACCGTACCGCCCAGTTCCGAGGACACCCAGACCTCCGACCCGTCATGCATGAACTCGGCGATGCGCGGGCGGGCCCCCACCAGCACGCTGGCCACCATCTTGCGCGTGGTGAAATCGAAAAAGTGCGCCATGTTGGTGGTTTCGGAGGTATTGACGACCGTCTTGCCGTCAGGGCTGACGCCCATCCCCTCGGGCTCCACCCCAGTGGGGATCTGATCCAGCATTTTTCGCGTCGGCACGTCGATGACGGTGACCAGGTTGTCATCCTCGTTCGACACGTACAGCGGGTTGCCGGAAACATGCAGCGCGAATGTCTCAGGATCCGGGCCGGACGGCAGGTCACCGATCACCCGCAATGTCTTGGGATCGACGATCTGGATCGAGTCGTCATCGCTGGCGCAGATCAGGATTTCACCGCCGTCCCGGGTCATCGTGATGCCGCGCGGCCGCTGACCCACCGGCACGGTCTTCACCGTCTTCATCTGATCGAGATCGATCACGCTCATGGTGTCGTCCCGTTCATTCGTTACATAGGCCATATAACCCGCCGCCGGTCTGAAGCCGACCGCCAGAAGCAGCAGCGCGACAAGCGGAACCCGCGTCACAGCTTGCACCCCGTTTCCGGGCGGTCAAAACCGAGCGTATCGAGTTCGGTGACCTGGTGCAGGAATCCGGGCTGGGGCGAGACCGATACCACCGACCGTCCGTCATCCAGCAGGATCGGCTGGCGAAGCTGCAGGTCCCAGTCGCGCAAGGTGAGCTTCTGCCCCTTATACGCCGCCACGCCGAAATCCGGGCCGCGCATGGCCTGCATGATGGCGGCCGGATCGGCGGACCCGCCGCGGCTCGCGGCCTCGCCGATCATGCGGCAGGCAGTCCAGGCCTGCATATCCAGCGGAGTCATACGCCGATGCGCCATGCGCATGAAACGATCCTGGATTTGCGCGCCGCCCCAGGATTCGCTGCTGGGGCTCCAGGACACCGGGCGTAGCCCGGCCGATCCGGCGACCGGGCGCGCATCCCAGGTGCGAAACGGCAAATAGCCAGCGAACACCTGGTTCTCATCGGCGGTCACCAGGACATCGTAATCGGGCAAACCCTGGGTGAACACCGGCATCTGTTGTTGCGTCTGCACCACCCCGGAGTCGGTTTTCCGCGCGCCACCGGTGTCCTTGAATTCAAGCTCTTTCAGAATGCGCGCGCCAAACCGCTTCGCCGATCGCCGGTAGGCACCCGCCAGCAGCCCGTCTTCGGGGTGCGAGCCATAGGCCAATACCCAGCGCGTCCACTTCTTCCACACGAGATACTGCGCCAGGGCATCGGCCAGCATGGCGCGCGAGGGAGCGACGTGGATCACATTGTTGCGACATGATTCCTGCCGCAGCGCATCATCGGGCGCGGCAACGTTGAACAGCGTCACGCCGTTACTCGCCGCCGCACCGTCGATCCTCAACAGCGGCGGCGCGGGAACATCCGCCAGCACCAACGCGATCCCCTGCGCGGTCAGCTTCGACAGCGCAGCCACCGGATCATCGCTCTCACGCAGCGGCGCATCGATCAAGATGAACTGCTGATTCATGAAGCGGCCGGTTGTGTTGTTGTCGGCAATCGCGAGTCGCGCACCAGCCAGGCCATCATCCGCCGCCGGCTTCTCAAGCAATGAAATCGTCGGCCGCCGCTCGGTCCATCGCAAATATCCCACCGCAACGGTCGTGCCATCAGCGCGCGCTTCGGACGCCAGCGCGATACTGGCCGCACTTGTGATCAGCGCACGCCGGCCGAGGCCGTCACTTTGCGACGGGTTTGGACGTTCCATGCGTTGACTATGAGGAATATGTCCGACGGCATCAACACAAAGGCGGCAAAGGAAATCTGGTCATGCGGCTGCTCCCATCCGCGGTAGCGCTGTGCCTGTGCGGCATCGCGGCAGCATCGGCGCGGCAGCCCGCACCGACGGCCGCCTTCGACTTCAGCTTCGATGATACGAGCTTGCAGGGCCAGGTGCAGGGACCGCAAACCGAAGAACACAAACGTCTCGTCGCGCTGGATGAGCAATTGCGGGAAATGCTGGTGAAGTCAGGCTGCTGCGCCCTCGTCGATCTGGGTGCGTCCGGCAAGCCGGACATCAATATGCGAAGCTGCAAGGGCTGCGATGTGGATCTGGCGCGCAAGGCCGGCGCGACGATAGCGGTGACCGGCTGGGTGCAAAAAGTGTCCAACCTGATCCTTAACATCAATCTCGTGGCGCGTGATGTCGGCACCGGCCGGGTGATCAACGCCGGAAGTGTAGACATCCGCGGCAATACGGACGAATCTTGGTCGCGCGGCCTATCCTATCTCCTGCGCGACAGGCTGCACCCGGCTGACTGGCAATGAAGCAGCGAATTGCGAATGGTCCGATCCCAATGCCTGGTTGCCAAGCATCGGGATCGGACCACCAATTCAACGGCCAATAGATGGAAACGGAGGCCCCACTCGTCAGAGTCTATCCACGCGAGGGAATATCCATGAACCTGGTCGATCTCATTCTGCTGGCTTGCGCCTTGGCAAATCCCAATGCATGCCATGAATATCATGTGTTGTTCCAAAGCGCCGGCTCGCTGCAAAGCTGTATGACGCAGGCGCAGCCATATCTTGCGCAATGGGCTGGCGAGCACCCGGCCTATCGGGTCATGCGCTGGCACTGCGCCTGGCCGGATCAAGAAGACGGGAAGATCTGACGCAATCGGCGGGGCGGCATTGACAGGATGCCACGCATCCTGAAACGTCCGCCCGTCTCGCCAAAGAGCGCGGCAAGGGAGGTTTCGTGATACGTTCATGTCTGATCGCATCTGCGATTTTCATCGGATTGTCCGCGTCGGCTCACGCGCAGGACGCGGCTGCGGGTGAAAAGGATTTTGTTGTGTGCCGGGCGTGCCACCAGATCGGTCCAGGCGCCAAGATCGCCGTTGGCCCGGTGCTGAACGGCGTCGTTGGTCGCAAGGCCGGGACCTATCCGGGCTACGAGTATTCACCCGCCAACAAGAACTCGGGCATCGTCTGGACACCGGAGGAGCTGGATAAGTATTTGACCAATCCCCAGACCGTCGTGCCGCACACCAAGATGATTTTTGCCGGCATCAAGGACGCACAGAAGCGAAAGAACATCATAGCCTATCTGGAACAATTCAACGAGGACGGAACCAAGAAACAGTAACGGTCTCCCGCCTGGACAGGCAGCGGACCATCAGGAGATAGCGGACCAACAGGAGATAGCGGACCAACAGGAGATACAGGCATGCAAACCCGCGCCGCGGTCGCACGTCAGGCCGGCCAGCCGCTCAGCCTGGAAACCGTGGAACTCGAAGGCCCCCGTGCTGGAGAGGTCCTGGTGGAAATAAAGGCCACCGGCATTTGTCACACCGATGAGTTCACGCTCTCGGGCGCGGATCCGGAAGGGATCTTTCCTGCGATCCTCGGTCATGAAGGCGCCGGCGTGGTTGTCGATGTCGGCGCGGGCGTGACGTCCCTGAAGAAGGGCGATCACGTCATTCCGCTTTACACGCCGGAATGCCGGCAGTGCGAATACTGCCTGTCGCGCAAGACCAATCTGTGCGTCGCGATCCGAGCTACCCAGGGCAGGGGGGTGATGCCGGATGGCACCAGCCGCTTCTCTTCGGGCGGGACGCCGGTGATGCACTACATGGGCACCTCCACGTTCGCCAACTTCACCGTTTTGCCGGAGATCGCGCTGGCAAAAATCCGCGACGACGCGCCGTTCGAAAAGGTCTGCTACATCGGCTGCGGGGTGACCACCGGCATCGGCGCGGTGATCAACACCGCCAAGGTGGAGCCCGGCTCGCGGGTCGTGGTGTTTGGCCTCGGCGGCATCGGCCTGAATGTGCTGCAAGGCGCGCGGCTGGCAGGCGCCGATATGATCGTCGGCGTCGACCTCAATCCCCGCCGGCGCGAAATGGCCGAGAAATTTGGCATGACGCACTTTGTTAATCCCGCCGCGGTGCAAGGCGATCTGGTGCCGTATCTCGTGGACCTGACCAAAGGCGGCGCTGATTACAGCTTCGAATGTATCGGCAACACCAAGGTCATGCGCCAGGCACTGGAATGCGCCCATCGCGGGTGGGGCAAATCGATCATCATCGGGGTCGCCGGCAGTGGTCAGGAAATTGCCACGCGCCCCTTCCAACTGGTGACCGGGCGCGTCTGGATGGGCACCGCGTTCGGCGGTGCCCGGGGTCGCACCGATGTGCCGCGTATCGTCGACTGGTACATGGAAGGGAAAATCAATATCGATGATCTGATCACGCACGTTTTGCCGTTCGATAAGATCAACGACGGCTTCGATCTGATGCGGCGCGGCGAGAGTATCCGGACAGTCGTTACCTATTAGCGTGTCCACCGACCGCAGGCATGACCCGCCCCCTCAAACGCTGAGAGCCAGGGAATCATACGCCAATAGCCCCCGGGGTGGCCGCGAAAAGCGGCCACCCGGTGTCGCGTATCAATGCGGCTGCACGCCCGCCATCTTTGCGGTATGGGTGGCGATGGCATCCATCAGCGGCGGCGACAGGCAGTCATAGGGCTCGAGCCCCAGTTCCTCCAGGCGGCCTCGAATGCCGGCCATCCGTTCGGGCGCGACACCGGACTCGATCACCGAGGAGACGAAGGCGGCGAATTCCGGCGCCGGCCAGCCCGACTCCTGGAACAGTTCGGGATGGACGAAATCGAACCCGTAGAACGGGTGGTTCTTGTTCTCGATCCGGCCATACATGTGGACGCCGCAGCCGCGGCACGCGTGCCGCTGGATCGTCGCCGACGCATCAACGACCTGCAGCTTGTTTCCGTTCTGCAGGACGCTGAGCTTTTCACGGGGAACCACCGCGACGACCGAGAAGTCCGCGCCAGCAGGCTTCCAGCATTTGGTGCAACCGCAGGCGTGGTTGTAAGCGATCGACCCCTCTATGCGTATTTTCACCGGGTCCTGCGCGCATTTGCAGACTAATGTTCCGCCATTGAAACCGGCCGTCCCAGGCTTGAGCCCGGAATCCACCGATGGATGGATATGAACCGTGTCGGACATCCCGCTCTCCCTTTCTGCTTATTTTTGCCGGACCAGTCTTTTGTGGCCGCCCAGTCATTTTTGGCCGCCGGTTCTTTTTTTGCCGATGGCGATGCTGCACCACCCGCCGCTGGTTACGCGGCCGGGCCTGTCGCAACAGATAGCCTATCGGTGATCATGGGTTTCGTCAAAGAAGAACGGCGTTTGTTCTCACATCAATACCGTTCCCTATAGGGCATAGCGCCGGACGGTGTCCCCGTTTGTCGTCCGGGGGGGGCACCTGGCGTTCGGAGCGTCCGGCACCGTGGTCGCCCGTGCTGGTCCAGCCGGTCGACGTGCCCATCCGCGTGCCGGCGGAGCCGGGTATGGGTGTCGACGCGACGCTGTCGCGTCGTGGTATGCGCCTCCGTAATGACAGGACGTAAATAGTCACAAACCGGCGGACGCGGATGACGTTGCATGTCGTGGCATGAGCGGCGCCGCGTCGGCGCGCCATCGGTCGTTCATCGCCGTTTTCGCTGCGCATCCCTCCGCGCCCGCGATCATCGCCGTTCGGGCTGGATGGCGCGCACGGTATATCCGTGCTGCAACCGATTGCATCGCGACGCACGAGACATGTATCGTAACGGATGTAATCAAACAACATACCGGTAACAAACCAATTTTTGCGCTCCGGCGGACGCCCTGTCACGAACACGTGCGCTCATGTTTGATCAACAAACCACAACGTTAGCGTAACCCAACTGTCACGCTTGAACGCTAAGACACCGCCCGTCTTCACAGACACCGGCGTTCAGAGATCCCCCACCGTGCACATAACTGCAATGTGCTCGGACCGGAGGACTGCCGGTTTTTCAGCCCTTCCTTCTGGAGGATCGTAATGAAACGGCATTTACCCTCGCGGTCGTCGCGCGCCTGTTGCAGCGCGATGGCAGCGATTACCTTCACGTCGATGACCCTTGCACCTGTATGGCAGGCCTTCGCCCAGGCGCCCGATGTCGACGCCATGGCGCAACATTCCGACAACGGCTTCCCTGGCAACGGCGGCTTCCCTGGCAACGGTGGCTCTCAGGGCAACGGAGGGTCGCAATCCGGCGGCCGCTATCACGCCCGCACACCCATCGAACATGTCATCATGATCATCGGCGAAAACCGCACGTTCGACCACGTCTTCGCGACCTATAAGCCGAGCAACGGGCAGAAGGTGAATAACCTCCTGTCCGAGGGGATCGTCAACGCAGACGGCACACCCGGCCCGAACTACGCCAAGGCCGTGCAGAACCAGGCAACCGACACCACGACCTATCAGATCAGCCCGCCTGGCCAGACCCCGTACAAGGTCTTGCCGCCGGCGATGACCGATGGCGCCCCGATGGTCGCCAGTGACGCCAATCCGCCGCCGTTCGCCACGGTCGCCGCGGCCACCGCGGTCGAGCAGCAGATCAACGACGGCCTGCCGGCCAGCGATATCAAGCTGCTGACCACCGGGGCCACCGGCCAGGCCAACGACAGCGTCGACACGCGCGTGCAGAATGCAACGAAGTTGCCAAGCGGGCCCTACCAGCTCAGCAGCAGCACCCTGCCGTATGACAGCTACACCGCCAGCCCGGTGCATCGCTTCTACCAGATGTGGCAGCAAACCAACTGCTCGCTGTCGCACGCCACTGATGCCAACCCGTCGGGTTGCACCAGCACGCTCTTCCCCTGGGTAGAAACCACCGTCGGGACCGGCAGCAACGGCAGCCCGCAGCCGGCGAACTTCACCGATCAGACGACCGGTGAAGGCTCCGCCGCGATGGGCTTCTGGAACATGGCCAAGGGCGACGTTCCCTGGTTCAAATACCTCGCCGACACCTATACGATCAGCGACAACTTCCACCAGTCGATCATGGGCGGCACCGGCGCCAACCACATCGCGGTCGGCACCGGTTTGGCGATCTACTACACGGATGGCCAGGGCCATAAGGAAACCCCGCCGGCGAACGAGATCGAAAACCCGAACCCGCAGCCCGGCACCAACAACTATTGGGTCCAGGACGGCTACAGCGGCGGTTCCTACAGCAACTGCGCCGACAACACCCAGCCCGGTGTCAGTTCGGTGGAAGACTATCTCGCCAAGCTGCCATACCACCCTGCAACCAAGTGCGAGCCGGGCGCTTACTACCTGCTGAACAACTACAACCCCGGCTATTACGGCGACGGCACCATCAATACGACGACCTTCACCGTGCCGCCGTCATCCGTGCCCACCATCGGCGACACCCTGAACAACGCCAACATCCCGTGGAAATACTACGGCGCCGGCTGGAACAACTACGTCAAGGATCCGAACAGCGAACTCGGTTCGATCTATTGCAACATCTGCAATCCGTTCCTGTATGAAACCTCGATCATGGCCAACCCGGCGCAGCGCGCGGCGCATCTGGCCGACGTGACCGATCTGGAAGCAGACATCAAGTCGGGCAACCTGCCGGCGGTTTCGTTCGTCAAGCCGGACGGCCTGCTGGATGGCCACCCGGCCTCTTCCAAGCTGGGTCTGTTCGAGGCGTTCACCCAGAAGATCGTCCAGGAAGTCCAGGCTAACCCGGAACTCTGGGCCCATACCGCAATCCTGATCACTGAAGATGAGGGCGGCGGATATTACGACTCCGGTTACATCCAGCCGCTCGACTTCTTCGGCGACGGCACCCGTATCCCGGCGATCCTGGTTTCCCCGTACTCCACCGGGGGCCGCGTCTCGCATGTCTACGGCGACCACGTGTCGTTCCTGAAGTTCATCGAGAAGAACTGGCACCTGCCGCCGGTTGCGCCGAACAGCCGCGACAACCTGCCGAACCCGGTCACCCGTTCGTCCAACCCCTACGTCCCGGTCAACAGCCCGGCGATCGGTGACATGATGGATATGTTCAACTTCCACTAACACCGACCGATTGAACCTTGCGCTGCCGCTCCTGATCCCCGGGCGGCAGCGTCTTTCTTTCGATCCTTCCGCAGAGGCGCGACGAAATGACGGCACACGACCCGGTTCATCTCAGACCGGAGCAGGCGCCCCCTATCCATCTTATCGCCGCCGGCCGCCTGGTCCGGCCGCTTGCGTCTCTTGCACTCATGACGGTCATCGCGGCGGCCGCGATCTTCGGCCTGTACCGCTTCGACACCACCTGGCTTGCCACCTACGCGCCGCCGGGCTTCGCCGGCATTGCCACCGGCTCCCTGCTGCTCGCCGGGCTCGGTCTTGTGGCGTGCTTCGGCATGGTGCTCACGCGCCGCCGTCACTCGGCGCCCTCCAGCAAGACCAGCACGCGCGTCGTCCGTGGCGGACTGCGGATTACGCTCATCCTTCTGTTTTCCGGCGCCGCCGCCTATGCGGTGATCCGCGATTGGCCATCCAGCCAGTCCGCGATGGACAGCCTAATGGGTCCCAATGGCTTCACCATCGCCAGCGTCCTGTTGCTTCTCGCCACGCCGTGGCTGCTGGCGGACCACTACCTGGCCACTATCGCGTCCGCGCGCCTTCCGGAAATCGACGACCTGCGGTCCTTGGTGTTCCTGCCGGTGATATTCCTCGCCGCGGAGGCCATCCTGCAGGTGGTCGCCGGGGCTGGTTTCGGCACGTTCCTGTGGGTACGCATCGGCCTCGATGCGACCCTGTTGCTTGTCTGCGCGGAATTGGCTTTGCGTGTCCTCGGCAGCCTGTTCCTGCCGCCGCGCGACATCGATCAGGCCAGGGCGATGGTCACCAGCCTGCTGGCCAGTACGATCCGCGGCCGGGTGCTGTCGCCCGGCGGTGTGGCGGGCATTGTCCGTTCGCAGTTCGGAATGGACTTTTCGCGCAGCTGGGCCTTGCGGTTCATGCGTTCGGCGGCGCTTCCCGTCGGCGTCCTGATGCTGGCATTCTGCTGGTTCCTGACCGGCGTCACCCGCATCGACATGAACGAGCGCGGGGCCTATGAACGTTTCGGAAACGTTGCGACGCTCCTGCGCCCCGGCCTGCATCTGGTCCTGCCGGCGCCGTTCGGCCGTGTCCGCCATACCGAGTTCGGGGTGATTCATTCCGCGCTGATCGGCATCGACATGCAAGGCACTGCCCAGATGCCTGTCGATACGTCGACGGCCGAAGGTGACGCGCCCGAAACCGCCAACCGGCTTTGGGACTCGGAACAGTCCACCGACGCCTCGTACATCATCGCCAGCGGCGAGCAGGGCCAGCAGAGTTTCCAGACCGTCAGTGCCGGCGTGCGCGTCCTGTATCGCGTCGGCCTCGACGACGCCGCCGCCAAGGCGGTGTTGTACCGCATCGCCGATCCGGATGCGCTGGTTCATGCCGTGTCCGGGCGCCTGCTCGCGCGGTTCTTTGCCTCTCGCACCCTGCCGGTCGTACTGGGTGAGAACCAGGGCGTCATCGCCGGCGATCTACGCGGCCAGTTGCAACAGGCGCTCGACGGTCTGGGCAGCGGGATCGACGTCGTCGCGGTGACGATCGAGGCGATCCATCCGCCGGCCGGCGCCGCATCCGCTTATCGCAACGTCCAGGCGGCGGAAATCGAAGCGACCACCGAGATCGCGACCGAACAAGGGCGTGCGAAGACCACCAGCAGCGTCGCCCAGTTGAATGCGCGCAGCGCAACCGACGCCGCTACCGCCGCCGCGGCGGAAACCGTCAGCGCCGCCCAGGTGGACCTGATCGACATCACCGCCGACGACCGACCCTACCGGGCCGCGAGCAAGCCGTTTCTGTTGGAACGATACTACAGCGACCTGCAGGCGGTGCTGGCGAACGCCCCGCTGGAAATCATCGATCACCGCCTGACCGGCGCAAGCCTGCCAACCATCGACCTGCGCCCGCCGGGGATGCTGCGCGACAGCCCGGCCCAGGGGGAGAAATTGCCATGAACCCACAACCGATACGTAGCCGACAGGGACTGAAGCTGGCCCTGAGAATCGGCCTTGCCGCCGCCGTGCTGGTGGCCGCCGGCGCGGCCTCGTCGCTGCTGATGGTCGGGCCGGGGCAGGCGGTAGTGGTCACCGAATTCGGCCGTCCGGTGCGGGTGCTGACCCACCCCGGGCTGGCATGGAAGATCCCCGCCCCAATCGAGAGCACCATCCCCGTCGACCTGCGCCTGCGCACCACCTCCAGCGGCCTGCAGGACGTCGGCACCCGGGAAGGGCTGCGCATATTGGTCCAGGCGTACGTCGCCTGGCAGGTGGACGCGGATCCCGCCCACATCGCACAATTCCTGCGCGCCGGCCGCCGCGATCCGGACGACTTCGCGCGTCAGCTGCGCAGCTTCGTGGGATCCACGCTGCAGGTGACCGCGAGCAACTTCAATCTGAGCGATCTGATCAACACCGACCCGCAAAAGGCCCGCTTCGTGGCATTCGAGCAGCAATTGCAGTCCAACCTCTACCAGCAGGTGCTGGATACCTACGGCATTCGTATCGTCCAGACCGGTGTCGAACGCCTCAGCCTGCCTGCCGAAACCCTGGCCGCGACGGTTGCCCGTATGCGGGCGGAGCGGGAAACCGTCGCCGCACAACGTACCGCCGACGGCTTGCGCGCCGCTGCCGCCATCCGGTCCGACGCCTCCCGCGACGCTCGGCTCATCGCCGCGAAGGCGCAGCAGGAAGTCGCGGAAATCGAGGCCAATGGCCGGGAAAAAGCGGCGTCGATCCATGCCTCGGCCTACGCCGTCGACCCGCAGCTCTATACCATGCTGCGATCGCTGGACACGCTGAACGCGACGGTCGGGCCCAAGACCCGGGTGATCCTGCGCACCGATGCGGAACCATTCCGGGCGCTCGTCGAAGGGCCGCCCACCGCGCCGCGGGCACAAGCCGCCTCCGCCCCGCCTGCCGCCGCCACACCAGCCGTCCCCGCGCCAGCGGCCTCCGCGGCCCCCGCCGCGCCGGCGGCCTCTTCGGCCCCCGCCGCCTCCGCCTCGGCCGCCCCCCAGCCGGCAACCTTGTCGAACTGGCAGTTGAGCGGAGACGGCACGGCGCAGCCGGCGCGGCTCCGTTGAACGCCGACCAGGAAACCGGCTTCGGCCTGACCCAGGCGGTCGGGCTGGGGTTCCGCGCCGGCTTCGTCGCGGTGCTGCTGCTGGCGATCGGCTGGGCGGTCAGCGGCTTCCGGCAGGTCCCGCCCGATAGCCGGGCGGTGGTGCTGCGGTTCGGGCAGATCGAA
>DATARX010000333.1:0-2526 GCA_036263955.1 Rhodopila sp. | reverse complement strand
CGCTTTTTGTTCCCAAGCGGTGAGGGCGGAGACCGCTTTCGGCCAGTCCTTGCGGCCAGCGTAAATCTCGGCGCGCGCGGCGTCGGCCCTGGCGGTGCCCAGGGTGCCCAGCATGGCGAGCGCCGCGTCCTTATTGCCGCGCTCCGACTCGGCGTGGGCGTAAAGCAGTTGCCGCGCTTCCATGGTCGCGGCGGCGATCGTCGCATCGGCTGGCGGCGCGGTCTCGGCCAGCGCGGCGATGGCGGCGGCCGGCTCGTCCATGGTCATTCGCAGGTCCGCCAGGCGGGCGCCGAGGCGGGCACGCTGGGCTGGGTCCGCACTTTGCGCCACAAGCCGCATCAGGATCGGTTCCGCGCGACCTTGCAGGCCCAGTCCGATCAGCCGGTCGACGAGGCCGAGCCCGCTCTGCTCGGTCCAGGTCATCGTCCGCACCAGATCGGCGTTTTGATCGTACAGTGCCACGAACTCTGACGGCGACAATGTCTTGACGGATGGATCGCTGATGAAGGCGGTAAAGGTCGCCGCCAGTTCCCGGTCCATCAGCGCCGGATCCTCGGGGAACGCATCCCGCCCGTCCCGCAGCACGGCCAGGGCTTCGCGCCACTGGCCAGCCTGGCGCCGCAGCGCGGCGATGCGGGCGCGCAACGCCAGTTCCTGCCGGGGCCCGCGCCACCCGTACAACAGGCGATCCAGCGCATCAGCGCCGGCCCTTGCATCGAGTTCGCCGGTCTTTATGCGCAGTTCGGTCGCCTGCACCCGCGCCTTGTAGGCCTGGAGCCGATCGGAACCGTTGCCGACCCGGTCGTAAGCCTGCAGCGCTGCCTGGGTCTGACCGTCGGCCTCGCTTGCCAGGCCGCGCGCGAAGTCAAGCGCCCGATCGTCAGGAAAGCTTCGCAACGCAGCCTGCGCGGCGGCGCCCTGACCGTTGCGTTCCATCGTCTCCAACGTCAGCGGCAGCAGGCGATCCCGCAGCGTTTGCGGGTAGGCCAGCACCAATGGCAGCCCGTCGGCCAGGCGCCTCGCATCCGCGGCCGTTGCGTCATCGTTGGCGGCCTGCAGAAACCCGCGCCAAAGCTCGATCTCGGTCGAGCCGTTCAGCCTGGGATCGGCGAGCGGTCCGGCCGCGTCGAAACGCCCCGCCAGCACCGACGCGACCGCGCGCAATCCGATCGCGCGCGGCGCATCCAGCAGCGCGGGGTCTTCGGAGGTGGCGACATCGAGGACCGATTGCGCCTCCACATCCATCCCAAGCGCCAGCATCGCTTCCGCCACGCGCATCCGCGGTTCCGACCGCGCGAGGGCATGGGCGCTGCTGGCCGCGCGAATGCGCTGATCGAGTTCCTTCGCGAGGTCGGCGGCGCTGCCGTTCGGGATGTCGAACAGCCGCGATAAGGCGCCGGCGATCGGGGCATTGGAATCTTGCCGGTTGGCTTGCTGGATGATGGACGAATCGGCCTGGGCGCCGTTGGACAGCATGAAGCCGTCCGCTTCGGAGCGGAGCCGTATATCGTCGGAGGTCGCCCCGATCACGACCCCTTGCAGCGTTGGCAAGAGGTTGAATTTGGCCTGCTGCCACGGGTTGGTAACCGCCTGGCCGGTGGCGCCCTGGGTGCCCACGAGAAGCCGCGCCCCGGTCAGTGGGTTCAGCACGGTGACGACACGGGAAGGTTCGGACGCGAGGAACCGGACCCCGGCGGTGATCGATCCGCTTTTGATCAGACGGGGCACGATGCTGGCAACGTCGGCGGCCTGGGACCCGCGCGCGACCAACCAGCCGCGGGCGCTGCGCGCCAGGTGCAGTGTGCCATCCGCCATCGGAATGCGGATCACGGTCGCATCCTCGGTTCGCCGGCTGTCCAGTTGCGCAAAGGCGGGATCCAGACCCACGACCGGCGCCCGGAAGTCGATCGGTGCATCCAGGACAACCAGAAAATCGGGACCTACGCGAACCGCGGCCAGGCCGACGTCCGGGCTCACGGGCAGCAGGATGGTAGGGTCGGGCGTGCCGGCGACGGGCCTGATCCACGTGTAGGCGTGTGCCGAGATCGAGCTGGCGGGCCCGCGCTCGGCGTCAACCGGGGCAATCGGTTGCGCGACCGGACCCGGTGGTGTCGCGTCCGCGGAACCGGATGCCGGCGCGAGCCCAGTGGCCTGGACCGGGATGACGGGTGCGTCTGGGGAGATGGGTTCGGCCGGCGCGGGGATCGCGCCTCCGGTGCCCCCTTCCGGTGGAACGACAAGAAATTCGCCGTTGCGATTGGTGAACGGGGCGGTCATGTCGAATGACGGCAAGCTCAGGACATGGAGCTTGTGAACCGGCGGCGGCGCTGGCACCCGGGCCCGAACACGATGCCAGCGGTACCACCGGGCCACGGGCCGTCTGACCGCGGCGACGGCGGCGGGCTGGGGTTTCGCCACAGACGGCTCGACGGGGGCGGAGATCCCGCCGGTGGGGGGCACTTGCGTGTCCGTCCCGCCAACCGGGGCCTGCGCTGCGGCTGACCAGGCAAGTAACGAAGAAAAGGT
>DATARX010000326.1:0-5100 GCA_036263955.1 Rhodopila sp. | reverse complement strand
CAGCAGGCCGCGATCGTCAACGCCCACGTCGTTGGACTGCACCGGCTTTTCGCCGTCGGCCACGCCGGGTACGAAACAACCGACTTCCTTCGGCCGCAGGGGATCGCTGACGTCCACCGCGCGCAGGCCGGCGTTGAAGTACGTGATGAAGACGATGTTGGCCCAGGGTCCCTGATCGGTAATGTTTTCAACGATATTATGGGCGCCAAAACGACCGCCGCGATTGAAGTATTTCTCGCGCTCCGGAAACCAGGTGGACACCGGTGTCGGGTTGGCTTCGTTGCGTATGTCGACGATCCACATGAACTGGCTGTCCCAGTAGTTCTGCTTGCCGCGGGCCTCATCGGTCACCACCAGGTAGGGCCGGTTGCCGATCGGCCAGGCGGTGTGGGTGCAGCCGACGAATGGTGGGGCCCAGTTCACGTGGCCGATCAGTTTCATATCTGTGAGATCGGCGCAGTCGATCACCGCCATGCCGCCGCCCCAGAACGCCGCGAACATCCGATCGCCGCGGATCATCGGCGGGCCGTGCAAGGTGCAGGTGTTGGCGTTCGGCACAGGATCGTTGCCGAGTTCGCCACCTTCGTTCTTCTGCCAGGGCAGGCCCCAGATGCTGACGACCTCGGGTTTCAGCGGGTTCTTGATGTCCATTGTCCAGATGACCCGCTTGTCCCACCCCGGCGCGTCGGAGGGCATGAACGCGAGGTGGCGGGTATTGTCGACGCCGAAACGATGCGGCCCGCTGCCGGGCATCGCGACGAATCCGACCTGGCGGGGTTCCTGGGGTATGCTGATGTCGAAGATGTAGAAGCCACCTTGGGAATTCGCACCGCGATCGCCGGGCAGTCGTTCCGAATTGACATATAACAAGTTTTCGTGCACGTAGCGCAGCTTGTGCATATGAATGCCGGGCGGCGCCTTGAATTCCCAGACCTTGCGTGGGTTGCGCGGGTCGCGGACGTCATGCACGGTGAAGCCTTCGGCGCCGTCCAGGCCGACCGCGCCCACATAGGCATGG
Source organism: Rhodopila sp. (assembly GCA_036263955.1). Lineage (GTDB taxonomy): Bacteria > Pseudomonadota > Alphaproteobacteria > Acetobacterales > Acetobacteraceae > Rhodopila. The sequence goes on along the minus strand of DATARX010000326.1, from coordinate 4,082 downwards.
CCGTTACGAATTTCCACCAGACTGCCGCCGCCGAACGCGGCGGACGGGTCGTGGCCGATCAACCTGAAGTTTTTGGACTCTTCTTCGATCATGACGTCTCTCCGGCGTTCCGATTGTGGACGGGACTATGGCGCGACGACCCGCTATTCCGCAATGGCTGGCCCCTGTCTTGTCGTCGTTTGCGCCACGTGCTGTTCTGGCGGCGAATAACGGGGGAACGGATATTATGCTTGCGCGTCGTGGCCTGATCGGATTCGGCATCGCCACCGCGGCAGTTTCGTTGGCGCGCGCCGATACCTATCCCAGTAAACCGGTGCGCCTGCTTGTCGCCTTTCCGCCCGGCGGACCGAGCGACGTGCTGGCGCGGATTGTGGGCCAGCAACTGAATGCGGAACTGGGACAACCCATGGTGGTTGACAACCGGCCCGGTGCCGGCGGCAACGTGGCGGCGGAGATCGCGGTCAAGCAGCCGGCGGATGGCTATACGTTGCTGGTTGCCAACAACAGCATTCTGGCCGCCAATCCGTTTCTGTATCGGCATCTGTCATTCAATCCGCTGACCGATTTTGCTCCGGTCACGCTGATCGGGCGGCAGCCCAACATCCTGGTGGTCAGTCCGTCGCTGGGCGTCAATTCCGTGGCGGAACTGATAGCCCTGGCGAAAGCAAAGCCGGGGCAACTGAATTTCGGTTCCTCCGGGAACGGGACGGCGGCGCACCTGGCGGGCGCGTTGTTCCGGTTGCGTGCCGGCGTCGACATCGTGCATATCGCCTATCCCGGTGTTGCGCCCGCGTTGACCGACCTGATCGGCGGGCAGATCCAGATGGTGTTTGCGACCTCGGTCGCCGCCACGCCGTTCATCGCCGGCGGCACGTTGCGCGCGCTGGCGGTCACGACCGCGCAACGGTCTCCCGGCATGCCGAACCTGCCGACGATGCAGGAAGCCGGGGTTGCGGATTTTGAGGCGACAACCTGGCACGGCCTGGTGGCGCCGGCGCACACGCCGCGGCCGATTATCGATCGGGTGAACGCGGCGACGCTGGAGGCGCTGCGCCGGCCCGATGTCTCGCAACGGCTGTCGGGTCTTGGCGTGGACGTCGTCGGTGACACGCCGGACCAGTTCGCGGGCTACATCAAGTCCGAATCGGTCAAATGGGGTGAGGTGATCAAGCGGGCGGGTATTCACATCGGATGAGCCTGCGTGTTCGCGATCCTGGCGGCTTCTTTGCAGGACTGCTGTTTCTTGCCGTGGGGTTGGGTGCGGTCGGCATCGCGCGCGGCTACGCGATCGGGACGGCCCTGCATATGGGGCCGGGGTATTTCCCGATCGTGCTGGGTATTTTGCTGATCGTCGTCGGCGCCGTATCGGTTGTGAACGGTTTAATTATTACGACAGAAACCAATGGCCGGGTCGTTCTGCGTCCGTTGCTGACCATCTGCGCCGCGGTGCTGGTGTTCGCTGTCGGGATCGACCGGATCGGCCTGGTTCCCTCGGTGTTTCTGTCGGCATTTCTTGCCAGTATGGCGGTGCCGCAGCCGAAAATCCTGGAGGCCGGCTTGATCGCCGCGTTGCTGGCCGTGCTGTCGGCCGGGATTTTCATCTATGGCCTGAAGCTGCCGTTTGCCTTGTTCTGACAGCGACACTGAAAGACTGACATGACCGCTTTCCTCCCGGCATGCTCCGGTATTCGCCCGAGCCAGCCTGCTGCCCCGTTCATGCCGGCGATGTTGGTTTAGGGATGGATCTGTTCGCGCATCTTGCGACGGGTTTCGGCATCGCGCTGACGCCTGACAACTTTCTATACTGCCTGTTGGGCGCGACGTTCGGCACGCTGGTCGGCGTGTTGCCTGGCATCGGGCCGCTGACGACCATCGCTATGCTGCTGCCGCTGACGTTCAAGATGACGCCGGTGGCTTCGCTGATCATGCTGTCCGGCATCTATTATGGCGCGCATCACGCGGGATCGACGACGGCGATCATGCTGAATACGCCAGGGGATCCGTCTTCGCTGGTGATCTGCCTCGACGGTCATCCGATGGCCAAGCAGGGGCGGGCTGGACCGGCGTTGTTCATTGCGGCGATTGGGTCGTTCTTCGCCGGCAGTTTCGGCGTGCTGCTGATGGCGCTGTTCTCGCCGCCGCTGGCCGGGGTGGCGCTGAAGTTCGCGGCGCCGGAATATACGTCGCTGGTGATCGTTGCGCTGATCGCCACGGTGGTGCTGGCGCGCGGCCGGTTCGTGCTGAATATTGGCATGTCGCTGCTTGGGTTGTTGCTTGGGACGGTGGGCACCGATATCGAGTCGGGCACGGAACGCTTTACGTTCGGCAGTCCCAATCTGGCTGATGGGATCAACTTCATCATCATCGCCGTTGGGGTGTTTGCGTTCGCCGAGGTGGTTCACAACCTTGGACGCGGCCGCTCCGAACGGCCGCCGCCAGCGCCGTTGCGCAGCCTGCTGCCGCGGCGGGCAGACCTGGCCGCTTCGTGGAAGCCGATCCTGCGTGGGACAGTTTTGGGGTCAGCGTTGGGTCTGTTGCCCGGCACCGGCCCGATGGTGAGTTCGTTCGCGTCCTACAGCCTGGAGCGGCAGCTCGCGCGGGACCGCAGCCGGTTCGGCAATGGTGCGATCGAAGGCGTCGCGGGGCCGGAAGCGGCCAACAACGCGGCGGCGATCACCCATTTCATTCCGATGCTGACACTGGGGATTCCGGCCGGCGCGGCGATGGCGCTGATGCTGGGGGCGATGCTGGTGCAGGGGATCGCGCCGGGGCCGCGCATGCTGACCGACCATCCCGATGTATTCTGGGGGCTGCTTGCCAGCATGTGGCTGGGCAACCTGATGCTGCTGGTGCTGAACCTGCCGCTGGTCGGGGTATGGATCAAGCTGTTGACGATCCCGTATCGAATCCTGGTGCCGGCGATCCTGGTGTTCTGCTGCATCGGCGTCTACAGCGTGAACAACGCCGCGTTCGACGTGGTGCTGGCCGCGGGGTTCGGCGCGCTGGGCTATGCGTTCAGCCTGATGCGCTGCCAGCCGATGCCCCTGATCGTCGGCTTTATCCTTGGGCCGGTGCTGGAACAAAGCCTGCGGCGGGCGCTGCTGTTGTCGCGCGGGGATTTGAGTGTGTTCGTGACACGGCCTATCAGTGGGACGCTGCTGGTGCTGGCGGGTTGCCTGCTGGGCTGGGCGGCCTATTCGATGCGCGAGAGGAGAGAACCATGACACCGGACGTACCCGCTTCCGCCCCCTGGTGCATGGCGGCCGAGCCCGATACGCGGCGGCCCCGGATCGTGATGCCGCCTGGGGCCTGCGATACGCACGCGCATGTTTGCGGGCCGTTCTCGACGTACGAATATGCCGCCGAACGTCTATACACACCGCCTGACGCGACATGGCCGATGTATCGACGGATGCTCGATACGCTTGGCGTGGAGCGGGCAGTACTGACCCAGCCGAGTGTGTATGGCACGGACAATACCGCGCTGGTCGATGCGCTTGCCGTTGGGGGCAAGGCGGTGCGGGGAGTCGCGGTGGTGGAGCCCTCGATCGATGACGCGGCGTTGCGCGCGTTGGATGCCGCGGGGGTGCGCGGCGTGCGGATCAACATCGTCGACCGGCGTGAGAATCGTAACGTCCTTGTGTTGGACGAGCTGATGCCGCTGGCTCGGCGGATCGCGCCGCTGGGCTGGCATATCGAATTCCTGCTGCAGGCCGACGCCGTGCCGGATCTTGCCGAGACCTGCGCCAAGCTGCCGGTGCCGGTGGTGCTGGGGCACCTCGGGTATGTACATGCGGACAAGGGTGGTGCGGCCAATCCGGGCTTCCAGGCGCTGTTGCGCTGGCTGGGGGCCGGGCAATGCTGGGTCAAGCTGACGGGTCCGTACCGGATTTCAGCCGAGGAGGTGCCTTATGGCGATGTGACGCCGATGGCGCAGGCCCTGGTGGCCGCGGCGCCGGAACGGCTGCTGTGGGGGACCGACTGGCCGCACGTCATGATGAAGAAGCGCATGCCGAATGATGCCGACATCGCCGATTTGTTGCTGGATTGGGTGCCGACGGCGCACCGGCAGGCGATTCTGG
>DATARX010000313.1:0-7520 GCA_036263955.1 Rhodopila sp. | reverse complement strand
CGGGCCGGGACTTCCCCTCGCTTTCGTGCTCGCTTGCCCGAACATGACGGCTGGGACTGGCAGTGGCGGAGAAGACTGGCGGTGGCGGAGAAGAAGAGTCGCCGTCAACGCCAGCCAGGGTGTCGTTCGGGTGGCAAAATGTTTCGACTAAGAAGCGATATCGGATCATGCCTCCGTCGTGATTTTATCCAGGATGCTGGTCGGCACGCCCACCATGTTGTTCGACAGCAAATATTTCGGCGCGGTCGCCATCCAGTGCCTGAGGGTGATTTCCTCGAACTTGCCGGCGTCCCAGGTCTGGACCATCTCCAGGTCCTCATCGCCGGTGTTGAGCATCGCGTGCCCGTAGCCGGCGGGAATATAGGCGGAATCGCCGGGCTTGACGTCGGCCACCTTGCCGCGACCGCCGGATCCGAACAGCGCGACCTGCCCTTTGCCCTTGAGGTAATACTGGAACTCATTGGCATTCGGGTTCCAGTGTAGTTGCTTCATCTTGCCGGGATTGATGACCATCAGGGCGCCGGACATGGTCTTGGAGATCGGCCACTCGTCGACGGTTGCGAGGTTGAGCGTGCCACCATCGAAATCGCGTCGTGCGCGGACGTCCTTCAGCAGGCTGAATTTGTGGGTGGACTCCCGCGGCCAGGGGGCGTCGACGGCCTCCGACACGGGGATTACCGGGCCGGCCTGGATGTAGGTCTCGCCCTTCGGGAAGGTGGCGAAGACATCCTGCGGGAGGCCGAAATTCCGCGCCAGGATGTCCTTCGGCGTGAGGTCGACCCAGTCGCTGATCGAGAAGGTGCCGTGTTCGGAGAACGCGCCGTTGTCGAAGGACAACAGGAAGTGGCAGGGTTCGGTGCCGATCGTCTGGATCGAATGGCCGTGGCCCTTGGGAAAGAACCAAAGATCGCCGGGCCCATAGTTGTTGATCTCGGTCTGGCCCGAGGGATCGAGCACCACCGTCTGGCAGCGGCCGCCGATGACGAACGCCCATTCGGCGGCGATGGCGTGCCAATGGAGTTCGCGCGAGGCGCCTGGATCCAGAAACATGTGGACGCCCGCGAGGCCGGTCATGATCGGGAGCTGGTGCTGCGTCGATTCCTTTGCCCATCCGCCGGAGGTCACCTTCGGTGGCGATCCGTCGAGCGAACGGGTGAACGCGGGCATTTCGCCCACATCCTGGGGATCGTGATAGGCGAACGGTTGGCCCGGCGGCAACTGCGAGGCTTGCCGTCCGAACCCGCCGTCACCCGGCTTGCCGGCATCCGGCTTTTCCGCATTGGCGGATGTCGCGGTGGCAAGCATTGCCAGGCCACCGGCGCCAAGCGCCGCGGTACCGAAGAAATCGCGTCTGCTCTTGTCCAATTCATCCTCCCTTATAAACTGATATTCGCCAGGTACCAGCTTCGCGGAAGCTTAGCAGGGGGCGGAAAAGCCTGCACCCAAATCGTATTTCCCGAATGCCCGTCGTCCGTTTGGGATGTGTCAGGGGTTTCCAGCGAAAATGCTCGGCAGCAACGTGTGAAGTCGAGAAGTTGAACGTCGGGCGGAGGGCGCGGGGCTTCACGCCGGTCATCCTCCGGGGTTAGAGAAGGCGTGTGACTCGCGCTGGGGTTTTGGAGGCGCTATTGCCCTCGGCGGGGGTTGCACTGGCTTTGGGGGGTCCAGCTTCGAGAAGGTCCAGCGTCATGGGAATGACGACTTTGCGGCGAAGAGCATTGTTGCTGACGGGTTGCGCGTGTTTGGCCGGGGTGGCGCTACCGGCGCGTGCCGACCCGTCGCCGGTTGTTCCGATCAAGCAACTGAACGACGGATTGCTGCGGGTGATGAAGGCCGGCCAGGGCACGCCGGCCAAACAGCGCTTCGACATGTTGGCGCCGGTGATCGACCAGGTGTTCGATCTGGACGCGGTGCTGCGCACGTCGGTGGGGTCCGCATGGAATTCGTTGCCGCCGGACCAGCAGGAAATGCTGCGCCCGGTGTTTCGCCGCTACACGGTCGCGTCCTACCTGAATAACTTCAACACGTTCACGGGTCAGCAATTCACCGTCGACCCGCAGGTGCGGCCGCTGGGAAATGGTGAGCAGGTCGTGCATACCCGGATCACCTCTTCCTCCGGCGAGAGCCACGAGCTTGACTATGTGATGCGGAATACCGGCGGCGGCTGGCGCGTGGTGGATGTCCTGGCGGATGGTTCGATCAGCCGGATCGCGGTTCAACGATCGGATTTCCGCCGGCTGCTCTCCCACGGTGGCGCACCGGCGCTGGTGGCGAGCCTGACCTCCAAGTCGCAGGACTTGTCGGATGGGGTGAGCTGAAGGATCGGGGGTGGGGGCGCGTATCGACGGGCGGCGGCCGAACTGCCACTGGCCGTGCGGGTTCGATTTCCGAATTATGCGCAGAGATCGCCGAGGTTTTGAGATCGCAGAGACATGTTCGCGCCGCCGGCGCGGCCTTCTTGCCACCGGTGGGCGGGCGGTGGGCGGGGCACCGGTGGGCGATCATTATCCGAATTCGTTCAGCCATCACGGACAGCCATCACGGGCAGCCATCACCGGATCGGTTATCTCATTACGGGACAAGACGCGGATTATCGTTTCTTGTGCTTGATGGTCCGCGGTATGTGGCAGGACGCTACCGGCGATGGCGTCGCGGGAAGCGGACCATGGCGCCGCGTGCCTCATCCCACAGGGTGAAGCTTGGGGCGCGCAGGGCCTGCCAGAGAGTCAGGCCGGTGACGTTGGCGGCGAAGGCCGGTTCGGCGCGATGGGCGGCCTGCAGGCGGTAGTTCGGCACGCGCGGCACCAGATGATGCACGTGGTGGAAGCCGATATTGCCGGTGAACCATTGCAGGATTTTCGGCAGGCGCAGCCAGGAACTGCCGTGCAGCGCGGCGCCGGCGGCGGTCCACTCGGCCTGGCGGGCCCACAACGAGTGCTCGAACCGGTGCTGCACCGAAAATAGCCAGACGCCGATGATGGAGGCCACGACGACCACCGGAAGCTGCACCAGCAGCACCGGCTGCCAACCGAGCAGCAGGGTCATGGTCAGCAGGAATGCGCCGATGGCGAGATTGGTGAGGTAGACGCTGATCCTTTCCTTGCGCCAGGTTTTCGGCGTGTCGAACGGGATGCGGTGGACCAGCAGGAAAACGATCGGCGGCAGCAGAAGCTGGGACACCAGCGGATGCAGCGCGGCTCGGTAAAGCCTCTGCCGCATGGGCGACAGGGCTTCGTATTCCGCCAGCGTCAGGCAGCCGGAATAGATGTCGCCACCGGTGGGGCGCTTGTCGAGGTTGTTCCACACGGCGTGGTGGAGGGCGTGATGCCGGCGCCACATCGGGTAGGGGGTAAAGGTGGTCAGGCTGCAGAGCCAGCCGACGACCTCATTGGCCCAGCGCGACCTGAAATAGGCGCCGTGGCCGCAATCGTGCTGGATGATGAACAGGCGCACCACGAAGCCGGCGGCCGGCAGGGCGAGCGCCAGGCTCAGCCAGGGCGAGATGTGGTAGTATGCGTAGTACATGAAACTAAGCAGGGCGGCGTAGGGCGCGGCGGTGGTGGCAAGCTGGGCGAGGCTGCGGCCGGTTGACGGGGTCTGAAAAGCGGCGAGACCGGCGAGGAGGCTGCGGCGGTCGGGAGTCACCCCGGTGTCCTGGGGCGGTGGTGGTTGCGAATGCATGGAGGGTCTTTTCGTGGCCGGGGTGGGCGGCGTCCGGACTTGGACGGTTTCGCCTTTGGCGTCGTGATCCCGCGTATAGCGGAGATGGTGCGCGCGGCACAGGAAGCAAATTACGAATTCGGACCGGGACGTTCGGACTGGGACGTTCGGACGGGGACGGTTCAAACGGGGACGGTTCGGACGGGGACGCTGGCAAGCTGGATGACCAGGATCGATCGGATGCGGGCGGGTTGCTAACCTCCGGTTAACTTTTTGCCGTCATCCTGGGGCTTTCCAAAGGGACTCCGGCGATGATGGCATCTGAACCGCTGGCCGCCGCGTTGCGGCTCCTTTCGTCGGGCACGTGGCTGGAGGCGGAAATGACCGCGCGCCAAGCCATGGTGGTCGACCCGGACGACCCGCATGCGGAGATGGTGGCGGGGCTGGCGGTGGCCGCGATGGGGGAAATGGACCGGGCAGCGCCGATCCTGGTGGGCGCCGCCGCGCGCCGGCCGGGCGCGGCGCATCCTTGCGCGGAGCTTGCCCGGTTGCAGCCGCCGTTGCCGCGCCCGCTGGTGGAGCGGCAGTTCCGCGCCTGCCTGGGTCTGACCCCGGCGGATGGCCGGCTGCGGCTGGATTTCGCGGCGTTTCTGTTGGAGACGGCGCGGGCGGGCGAGGCGGAGGGGTTTCTGGCGGATGTGCCGGACTCGGCGGCGCGGCAACATCTCATGGGGCTGGTCTTGGCGGAGTTGGGACGATTTCGAGCCGCCATCGGCTGTTTTGAGCGGGCGGCGGCACTGGATCCGGATGCCGGGCCGAGTTGGTCGAACCTTGGCATGGTACTGAAGGTCGAGGGCCGGTTCGCCGACGCGATCGCGGCGCATGACCGGGCGGTGGCGCTGGAGCCGGACAACCATCGGTTCCGGGTGAACCGGGCGGTTGCGTTGCTGAAGATGGGGGCGTGGGAGCCGGCGTGGCGGGATTACGAAGCGCGGCTGTCGCTGGCCGGCGCGCCGGCGTTCGATGCGGATCGGCTGATGCCGTCGCTGCGCCCGAACGAGCGGCTGGACGGCGTGACGGTCCTGGTGGTGCATGAGGACGGGTTCGGCGATACGATGCAGTTCCTGCGCTATGTGCCGTTGCTGGCGGAACGGGGCGCGCGGGTGGTGGCCTGCGTGCCGTCGGTGCTGGAGCGGTTGATGCGGCTGGTACCTGGCGTGGCGGAGGTGGTGATCCCGTGTCGGCGGATGCCGGCGCATGACTATGTCTGTCCGATGTTCAGCCTGCCGCGGGTGTTCGGCACGACGGTCGGCACGATCCCGCCGGCGCCGGTGCTGGTTCCGGATGCGGCGTGGGTGCGGCGGGCGGTCGGGCTGGTTCCGTCCGCCGGTTTGCGGGCCGGGTTGGTGTGGGCCGGCCAGGCGAGGCCGTCGGTGCCCGGGTTCGCCACGCTGGATCGGCGGCGCAGCGCCGGGCTGGCGGTGTTCGCGCCGTTGTTCGATGTTCCCGGCGTGTCGTTCGTCAGCCTGCAAGCGGGAGCGGGGGCGCACCAGGCTCGGTTGGACGTCGTGGCGACGATCGCGCCGCGGCTGGCGGACCCGATGTGGAATGTTGACGATTTCGCCGACACCGCGGCGCTTATCGCCAATCTGGATGTGGTGGTCAGCGTCGATACGTCCGTGGTGCATCTGGCCGGGTTGCTCGACAAGCCGGTGTTCCTGCTGGATCGGTATGACGGTTGCTGGCGCTGGCTGAGCGGGCGGACGGACAGCAAGTGGTATCCTCGGTTGACGATTTTCCGACAGGACCGGCCGAACGACTGGTCCGCACCGATGGCGCGGGTGGCGGCGGCGCTGCGGGAGATGGCCGCGGCAAAAGTGAGCTTCGCCGCCTGATCGGCCTGGGGTTGATTGCTGGGGTTGATTGCCGGGGTCGACTGGCGGGCTTGCCTGCTGGGCTTGACTGCTGGGGTTGATTGTTGGGCTTGACTGCTGGGCTTGATTGCCGAGGTTGACGGTCGGGCGGTTAGCTTCGACACAGGCGCCGCGAGTCGATCTCGGGTGGATCTCGATATGAAACGATTGCTGCGGAGTCTGAGCGGGGAGGCGGTGTGGCCGCCGCCGGTGTGGCTGATGCGCCAGGCGGGGCGGTACTTGCCGGAGTATCGCAAGGTGCGCGCCGGGGCGAAGGATTTTGTGGCGTTGTGCACGACGCCGGAGCTGGCGGCGGAGGTCACGTTGCAGCCGATCCGGCGCTATGGGTTCGATGCGGCGATCCTGTTCAGCGACATCCTGATGCTGCCCTGGGCGTTGGGGCACGGGCTGGAATTCAAGGAAGGCGAGGGGCCGGTGCTGCCGCGCCTGCGGGATGCGGCGGGCGTGGCGGCGCTGGATCCTGGCCGGGTGGCCGATCGGGTCGAGCCGATCATGCGGACGGTGCGGCTGGTGCGGACGGGGCTGGCGGCGGAGGGGTTTTCCGACACGGCGCTGATCGGGTTCGCGGGGGCGCCGTTTACCGTCGCCTGCTACATGGTCGAGGGCGGGGGGTCTAAGGATTTCGCTGCTGTCCGGGGGATGGCTTACGGCGAGCCGGCGCTGTTCCAGCGGCTGATGGATGTGCTGACCGAGGCCTCGATCGACTATCTGTCGGCCCAGGTGGCGGCGGGGGCGGAGGCGCTGATGCTGTTCGACTCCTGGGCGGGGGTGCTGTCGCCGTCGCTGTTCCGAACGCATTGCGTGGCACCGGCGAAGCGGATCGTGTCGGCGCTGAAGGCGCGGCATCCGGGGGTGCCGGTAATCGGGTTTCCTCGGCTGGCCGGGGTGATGACGCGGGAGTACGCGGCGACCGGGGTGGACGGGGTCGGGGTGGATACCGGCAGCGATATTGCCGCGGTGGCGGCGATGCTGCCGGCGCAGGTTGCGGTGCAGGGGAACCTGGATCCGCTGGCGGTGGTGGCCGGCGGGGCGGCGATGGAAGCGGAGGCGAAGGCGATCCTGGCGGCGATGCGCGGGCGGCCGTTCATCTTCAACCTGGGGCACGGGATCGTGCCGCAGACTCCGCCGGCGCATGTGGCGGCGCTGCTGGAGATCGTGCGTGGGGCGTAGGGTCGCCATCGTACTGTTCAATCTGGGCGGGCCGGATCGGCCCGAGGCGATCAGGCCGTTTCTGCTGAATTTGTTCCGCGATCCGGCGATCCTGCGGGTGCCGTTCTTTGTGCGGCCGTTTTTGGCCAGGGTGATTGCCGGGAAGCGGGTGGCGCCGGCGACGGCGAATTATGCGCTGCTAGGGGGGAAGTCGCCGCTGCTGGGCCTGACCCAGGAGCAGGCGGTGGCGCTGGAGGCGGCGCTGCCGGAGCTGGAGGCGAAGTGCTTCATCGCCATGCGCTACTGGCATCCGTTCAGTTTGGAGGCGGCGCGGGCGGTCAAGGCGTGGGGGGCGGACGAGGTGGTGCTGTTGCCGCTGTATCCGCAGTATTCGACGACCACGACGGGCAGTTCGCTGGCGGCCTGGCGGGAGGCGGCGGCTCGGGTTGGGCTGGCGGTCGGGACGACGACGCTGTGCTGTTACCCGGTGGATCCGGCGTTCGTGGCGGCGACGGCGGCGCTGGCGCGGGCGGGGTTCGAGCGGGCTCGGGCGGCACTGGATCCGGCGGTGCCGCTGCGGGTGCTGTTCTCGGCGCATGGGTTGCCGGAGGTGATCGTGCAGCGCGGCGATCCGTATCAGTGGCAGGTGGAGCAGACGGTGGCGGCGGTGGTTGCAGCCTGGGGTGACCTGGGGGGCGCGGCGCTGGATTACCGGATTTGCTACCAGTCCCGGGCGACGCCGCAGAAATGGATCGATCCGAGCACGGATGCGGAGGT
>DATARX010000241.1:0-2879 GCA_036263955.1 Rhodopila sp. | reverse complement strand
TCCAAGCGGATGCCGATCCCGCTGCCGCGCGTCGCGTTGACCGCCTGGCAGGTGTTCCTGGGTTGCATCCCGCTGCTGCTGGCCGGCCTGGTGCTGGAGCAGGCGCATTTTGCCGCGTTGCCGCCGATCGGTTGGCTGGCGTTGGCCTACACCGCCTTCATTTCGATGGGTGCGTGCTATCTGCTGTGGTTCGCGGCGGTCCGGCGCCTGAAGGCATCGAATGCCGCGATCGGCACCCTGCTCACACCGGTCATCGGGGTCGCGGCCTCGACGCTGGCCCTTGGCGACCCGTTGACCGCCAGCCAGGTGATCTCGCTGGGCCTGGTGGTCGCCGGCATCGTGCTGGCGATCAAGAACTGAGGCGGGGAATGGCGGCGCGTGACCGTTGCAGGCGGATGCTGCCACGCGCCGGTTCGCGTCGTGTCAGGGCGCGGTTCGCGTCCGAGGTTGCTGCAACCTCGGACGTGGGCGCTGCAAGATCGCTTCAGGCCGTCATTACAGCCTAAAGATACATCTGTCGGACGACCGATCAGACGGCGGGGTCCATATCCTCTCGGGCGAGACGATAATAGGTGCGGCCCAGCACGCGCGCGCCGCAGGATTCGTACATCTCCCGAGCGGCGGCATTGCCGGTTTCCGTCGTCCAGTCGAGCGCGGAAAAGCCCTGCTGATAGGTCAGATGCGCGGCGGCCCGTACCAGCCGCTGCCCGACGCCCCGGCGCCGCATCGATCTTGCGACGTAGAGATCCCGGATATAAAGTGCGCGGCTGAGTTCGAAAGCGGGAAAGGTTACGTTCAGCACGATAGATCCGCCGATGGTTTCGTCCGCCATCGCGATCAGCACCCGCGGGTCGAATGTGGAGCGCACCGGCTGGCAGGCCAGGGTCGCCGCCTCGAGCGCCATTTCATCCGTGACCGGACGGCGATAATGGCTCTGCATCTCCGAAAACAGTCCTGCCAGTGCCGGGATATCCTGGGCGGTCGGGCTTCTGACAACGATGTCCGACGTTTCGGACAGGCTTGGGAACGGAATTGTCCGTGTGGCCACGTTCGTCATGCTACAGAACCGGTCCGGGGCGTTTCGGTTGTTTTTTCATCGGGTTTCATCATCCAACCATGACAATATGGGGTCCAGGTGGCATCCATGTTACGGTCCCAGTTTCGATGCGGAGGTGCGCCGGTTCCCTATACACAACGAACGAGCCCAGGCTAAATCAAAAAGCGCCCGTTCCATAGGGATCCGCCAAACCTATACACCAAAACCGATACGTTGGGGAGGCACCTGGAAAGCACCGAGGGCCATTCTAACGATTTCCGCCGGCATGGCCAGTCGCAGTTTATTGCCAATCATCAATGGACGGTGACAATGTTTGCGGCTTAAACTGAATGATACTATTTTGCAGCCTGTTCGGAGGCAGAACCGCCAGGCTTTGCATCGGCTGCCGGACGGGTGGAGGCGTCGACCGCGAATTTCCGTTTGTTTGCTGTCGTTTTGCTTCCTGCTCAGCTAGAATGTCGTTCCGCAATTTGGATTGGCAGGGGGCGTGGATTAATGATTGACCGGTCGGCATTCGGAGGAGGAGCCGCTGCATCAGGCTCCATCCCTTCACGGAGGCCGCCCGCGTGAACAGGCGCCATTCCCTGGCCGCGGTCATCGCATTCTGTATCGGTCTTGCCTATGTCACCTTGATCGGCGGCTCCTGGTTTCTGCTTGAACGTACCCGGCAGACGGCCCTGCGCGCCGCCGACGCGACGCTGCAGAATGCCGCGCTGATCGTGGAAAGCGTGGTCAATCGCCAGTTGCTCCAGGTCGATGGCGCGCTGGTCAGCCTGCCGACATTGTTCTCGACCGTCGCCCGGGACGGCCAGGATCTTACTTCGGCGTCCGCCAACCGCCTGCTGCGCGGGTTCAACTTCCAGACTTTTGCATTCCGCGACATTATCATGGTGCGTCCGGACGGCCGGATCTGGGCCTCGGCGCGGCCCAACCCCTGGAACGGCAACTTTCCCGTGGGGTTGCTGAAAATGTCCGCCACGGCGCCAGGCGGAACCGCGGTCGTCGGCGGGCCGCTGCGCAATCCGGTGACCGGGGACTGGGTGCTGCTGGTGGTGCGGCAGATTTCGGTTCCGGGCATCGGTGAACTGGACGCGGCGGCGGAAGTTCCGTTACCGCTGGTCACGGTCCTGTTCTCGGCGGTGGGCGAGATCCCCGGCCTGCGGATCACGCTGGAGCGTCGCGACGGCGAACTGATCGTCAGCCAGCCGTACGACGAGATGCAGGTCGGCAAACCGCAGGCGGTTGCCATCAGCCCGATCCAGGCGAACGGCGTCGCCTTCATGATACCCACGGACCTGATGAAGGCGCCGACGATCGGGGTGGCGCGTGCCAGCCTTTACCCTGATGTCATGATCGCACTGACGCTGGACGTGAAAACGTCGATGGCGGACTGGGTTCGCGACCGCAACCGGATGATCGCCGTGGTGACGATAGCGTTGGCGCTGCTCACCGCGCTGGCGCTGACGCTGGCGGCCGCGCGGCGGCAGCGCGAACGTGCCGATGCCGAACGCGGCCGGGCGCGGGCGGTGCTCGACAGTGCGATCGAATCGATGTCCGATGGGTTTGTCATGTGGGACGGCGAGGACCGGCTGGTGCTGTGCAACCAGCAATTCCGCCACATGTATGAATTGAGCACCGAGTTCGTCCGCCCGGGCGCCCGGTTCGAGGACATCATTCGCGGCGGCGCACTGCTGGGTCAGTACCCCGAGGCGGGGGACGATATCGAGGCGTTCGTGGCGGCCACGGTTGCCTGGCATCGCGAGAATTTCGGGCCGATGGAGCGTGAATTGCCGAATTCACGCTGGGCCCTGGTCACCGAACG
>DATARX010000232.1:0-4648 GCA_036263955.1 Rhodopila sp. | reverse complement strand
ACATCGCCGGCTGCAATGACGCGATGAACGTATTGCGCGACGTGTGGGCGAACTACCGCGACGAAAGCTTTATCCTGCAATATCTCAGCCCGAAACTGGTGCGTCAGTTCGGCCTGTTCCACGTCCTGGATGATGCAAACGAGCCCAACCTCCGCGTGGAGGCGATCCACGATGAGCGCGGCTACCGCAAGATCAAGCAAGCGCTGGCGAAACAGTATGACGTGTCATGGAACTCGGCCGATATTCAGGTCGTGGACGTCAACCTGGCCGGCGACCGCCGTCTGATCCTGTATCACCGCGCGCTGAATCGCGTGTTGCTGGAGGAGAAGGACGCCAAGCTGGTATTGCAGCACCTGGCCGACCTGTGGGGCTACGACGTCCTGATGAAAGAGATCGAGCCGTCCACCGACGCGGTCCTAAAGGAGCACGCTGCCTCGCCAAGGCCAGGGATCGTGCGAATCGAAACAACCTAATCAAGTGGTTCCAAGGGGCGCCGCCCCTTGGCCGGGTTCGGGGCCGCGCCCCGATCCTCTCGCCGCAGCAGCACCACCATCAGCAGCATCCCCGGCACCGCCCCCACCATGCATACGACATAAAACAACGTCCACCCCAGCGCGGCCGCCATCACCCCCGAAATGCCGCCAAGGGTGTGGATCGCCAGCTGCGGCACCGAAGACAGCAGCGCATACTGCGTCGCCGCGAACTCGCGTGCACACAGCGCCGACAGAAAGGTCAGGAATGCCGCATCGGCCAGGCCCTGGGCAAAGGCCTCGGTCGCGACGGTTGCATAGAGCACCGCGTGCTGGCCGGGACTCAGCGACAGGACCACGTACATCGCCATCGCGACCGTCTGCGCCCATCCCGTGACCAGCAGCGCTCGCCCGACGCCGATGCGCGCAACCAGCCAGCCCCCCAGCGTTATACCAGCCAGCGTGGCACCAAGCGAAAACGGCCCGGTCGCGGCGATGGCAGCCTTGTCGAACGTCAGATATCGGTAGAACGGCGCGGTCATGATGCCGGCCATCGCCTCGCCCAGCTTGAACAGCGCGACAAACCCCAGCACCAGCAGGGCCGATGGTCGAGCCAGAAAGGACCGTACCGGATCGATGACCGCCTGCCGCATACCACGGCCTGGAACCGGGCCACCGGGATCCTCCCGCCGCGCCGTCAGCGTGACCAAAGTCCCGGCGGCGACCAACAGCGCCACACCGAGCAACGCAACGTTCCAGCCCAGCGCGGCCGACGCGGCGATTGCACCCGTCGTGGAGACCAGCAACGCGACGCGATAACCCCAGACGTAGGCAGCCAGGGCTACCCCCTGCCGGCGGGCCGGAAAGACCTCGATCCGCCAGGCGTCGATCGCAATATCCTGGGTCGCCGACAGCAGCGCCACGGCCGCCGCGGCCGCGAAGGCGGCCATCGGCGCAACCGAAGGCCTGGACAAAGCCAGCAGAACCGCCGCCAGCCCCAGCAGTGGCTGTATTAGCAGCAGCCAGCCGCGCCGCCGTCCAAACCGGCGCAAAGCGCGCAGCGGCGGCGGTTGGTCCAATAGCGGCGCCCAAAGAAATTTCAGGGAGTACGCCAGCCCGATCCAGGCCGTCAGCCCGACGACCGCCAGGCCCGCACCGCTGTCGGATAACCAAAGCCGGAAGGTGAACCCGGATAGCGGCAGCGGCAGGCCGGAAACGAACCCGTACGCCGCCATTGCAAATAGCTGACGATCGAGCCGCGTCAGGTTGAAGCGCATCAGATTCGCCGCATCCGCTCAGACCGGAAGATTGGTATCGCCTTTGCCCAGGGCCCGCTGCATCGTCACCACGTCCACCCAGCGGCCGAACTTGATGCCGGTCGATTTCATCGTGCCAATCATGTGGAAACCAAGGCTGGCATGCACGCCGATGGAGCCGACATTGTCCGAGTCGCCGATCACCGCGATCATCTGCCGCATCCCGGCGGTCGTCGCCAGCGCGATCAGCCGCGACACCAGGGCCTTGCCGACACCCTGGCCGCGCACGTCTTCCCGAACATAAATGCTGTCCTCGACCGTGTAGCGATAAGCCGATCGTTCCCGGAACGGCGCATAATAACCAAAGCCCAGGACCCCGGTTGCATCGACCGCCACCAGCCAGACGTGACCCCGGTCGATCACCTTGTGCAGGCGTTCGGCCATTTCCTCCACCGGCGGCGGTTCTTCCTCGAACGTGCCGGCGCCGTGCAGCACGTGGTGAGCATAGATCGCCTGGATATCAGGCACATCGGCGTCGGCGGCGTCTCGGATATCCATCCCGGCTGGTCCCTTCCATCGAAGCGCTAGAATAAGCACAAATCCGCGGGCTGACGACCGGGAACCGATACCGGGAACCAACAGCGCGGCTCAGTCGCGCGCGCTTGCGCATCGCATCCGTGATCTCAGGCTTTCATGCGACGCCGAAAATAGAGATTTATTGGTGTTGTAACCTTTTGGGTTTGGCGCGCGGGTCGTCGGCGTGCCACAACGCGCAGCGCACGCACGATTAAGTGAGGAGTAGTTTTCGATCCGCTCGCGTATCTGGTGCAAAGTCGATGCTAGTGTGGTCTCGAAATTAAGAATTTTGTTGGTTTTCCCATCTCCGTCGGACATACTCGAAAACGTGATCGCGCGGTGGCCGAGATTATGGCGACCGCGGGATGGGATCAATCAATGTACCCTTCCGCAACAAGGGTCTCGATGGATGCGGCGATCGCGTCCGTGTTATCAACCTGGCCAGGCGCCGCGGAAACTGGAATTCCCGGTTCGCGCTGCTGTCTGATACACCTCTAAAAGGGTTCGCTCGTGGACATATCTGACGGACACACACCCGGGCCTTTGGGGAATATCCGCACGCCGGCCCCCGTCGGCCAAGCGGGTGACGCCCAGGCGGATGGCAACGGCGGCGGAACCGCGGGCGCAGGCATGTCGGCCGTGGGCCCGGGCGGCGGACGCGGTCCAATCCACCCACGACTGCTCGCGATGATGATGGCCGCCCGCTATTTCGGCCTTGATCTGGACCCGAATGAGTTCCGGATGGGCCCAGGCGACACCATCCCCAGCGCCGCGGCGCTGTCAGCATGGGCGCAGAACGCCGGCATGTGGTCCCGAGCCCTTCGGTTGCGCTGGCGTCATTTGTTCACTGTCGGCGGCAATGGTCCGGTGACATTGCTGTTCAAGGACGGATCCGCCGGCCTGCTGGTCGCTGCCAACTCCGAACAAAAGATCGTTTTTATTCGTGATCCGCGCGCCGCGGAAGCCGATCCGCCGGTGCCGGTCGACGAAATGCGCCTGTCGGAAGTCTGGGGCGGCGAAGCGGTGCTGCTCCGCGCCGAACGCTCCCAGGCGGAAGCCGACCCGCCCTTCACCTTGCGCTGGCTCGCCGGCGTGGTGCTCAAGGAAAAGAAGCACCTCCGCGACCTGCTTATCGGCTCCTTCGCGATCAGCATGTTGACGATCTTCCCGCCCTTGCTGGTCATGCAGGTGGTGGACCGAGTGCTGACCCATCACAGCTATTCCACGCTGTTCCTGATCTCGATGATCCTGCTGACCGCCGTCGCCTATGAAACGTTGCTTGGCTACGCGCGTCGACTGATCATCCTGGTGATCGGCGTCAGGACCGACGCCAAGCTCAGCCTGCACGTGTTCAACCGGTTGATCCGGCTGCCATTGGATTATTTCGAACGGCATCCGGCTGGCGAAACCATGTACAAGGTCAGCCAGATCAATAAAGTGCGGGAGTTCATGACCGGTAAGCTCATGACCACCCTGCTCGACATGATCACCCTG
This sequence comes from Rhodopila sp., assembly GCA_036263955.1. Lineage (GTDB taxonomy): Bacteria > Pseudomonadota > Alphaproteobacteria > Acetobacterales > Acetobacteraceae > Rhodopila. The sequence continues at coordinate 852 of DATARX010000232.1, read as the reverse complement.
ATCGTTTTGCTGCCGCTGCTGTTCTGGCTGAACGCGACCCTGGCCTGGTTCGTCCTGGTCTGCGCCACCTCCATCATGCTCATTATCCTGGCGTTCCTGCGGCCGATCCGGAGCGCGTTTGCCAAGGTCGTGAACGCCGAAGTCCTGAAGAACGCCGCGTTGGGCGAAACGATCTTCGGCATCAAGACGGTGAAGTCGCTGGCACTTGAACCGCAACGCAAGGCACTTTGGGACGAGCGAACCGCCGAGGTCGGCAAGTGGCGCTATGCCATGGGCAAGCTGACCAACTGGCCGCAGACGCTGGTCACCCCGATCGAGCGCTTCATGTGGATGGGCGTCATCCTGGTGGGCGCGTATCTGGCGTTGTCCGACGACACCGGCTTCATGGTCGGCAGCCTGTTCGCCTTCATGATGCTCTCCCAGCGCGTCAGCGCGCCACTGGTCGGCCTGGCTCGCCTGATCGAGGACTGGGAAGAAGTCGGCGCCTCGATGGGACAGGCGGGCGAAGTGCTCAACCGCCCTCTCGAAGATGCGGCGAGCGGCGGCCTGCGCCCGAAATTCGCCGGGGCGGTCCAGTTCGAGGACGTCACCTTCACCTATGCCGGCACCAAGCTGCCCGCCCTGGACCGCATCGGCTTCTCCATCCCGCCCGGCACCATGCTCGGCCTGGTGGGGCGTTCCGGGTCCGGCAAATCCACCATCACCCGCCTCCTGCAAGGCATCAACCGCGAGTATTCCGGCTTTATCAAGATCGATGGCGCGGATTTGCGGGAAATCAACCTGCGCCACCTGCGTTCCAGCTTCGGCGTGGTGCTGCAGGAGAACTTCCTGTTCCGCGGCTCCATCCGCGAC
>DATARX010000228.1:0-2371 GCA_036263955.1 Rhodopila sp. | reverse complement strand
GCTTCCACGCATCCCCGATCGGGCTTTCCTGGGTCAGCAACGGTCGCGTGCCGAACTGGAACGCCACCGGCCCGAGGTCCGGGTTGTCGATCCAGTTCTCCCAATCCTCCAGGCACCACACCCCGCCCGCCATGATGATCGGCGTCTCGTGCAGCCCGAAGTCGCGCATCACCTTGCGCAGCGCCATCACCCGCGGATACGGGTCTTCCGGCCGCAACGGATCCTCGCCGTTGGACAGCCCGTTGTGTCCGCCCGCCAGCCAGGGGTCCTCGTACACCACCCCGCCCAGCAGCTCCGCCGTCTTCGAATACGCCCGCTTCCACAGCGCGTTGAACGCTCGGGCGGAGGAGATGATCGGGTAGTAGTACACCCCGAACTTGGCCGCGATGTCGGACAGCCGATACGGCATGCCGGCGCCGCAGGTGATGCCGTTGACGATGCCCTTGGCCTGCTCCAGCACCTCGGTGATGATGCGTTCCGCGCCGCCCATCTCCCACAGGATGTTGGCGTGGATCCGGCCCTTGCCGCCGGTGATCTCCCAGGCGCGCCGGGCCTGGGTCAGCGCGCCCTGCACGGCATAGTGGATCAGTTCCTCGTGCCGTTCGCGCCGCGTCCGCCCGTGATACACCTGCGGGATCGGCCGCCCGTCCACGTCGAAGCTGTCGGCATTGACCGCGCTGAACGTCCCGACGCCGCCGGCCAGTGCCCAGTTCCCGGCCGAAAGGCCGTTGGAAATGGAGACCCCCTTGCCGCCCTCTACCAGCGGGAGGACATCAACCCCGCCCATCCGTATCGCGTTGATCGCTCGCATGGCCGCACGCCCCTTAAAAGGCCAGTCCCTGAGACGCCGAGGGGTCGTTTGACCCCGATTCCTGTGCCCCGCCCGATTCTTGTGCTCCGTCGGGAACGCCTTACCGGTGTACCGATAAAGCGCCCGCCGAAGGATGCAAGTGTTTCCGACTGTCACGGCCGGATAATCCCGGCCGCCCCCAATCGGATCGGCGCCGGTCCGTCAGTCGTTGAACCCGGACGGCTGTTCGCCGTCGCCGGCGACATAGCGCTCACGCCGTTCGCCCCGCTCCGGACGATCGCCCCGTTCCGGCCGGTCGCCCCGCTCCGGACGATCGCCACCACGCGCTGGCTTGGCGCCAACCTGTTCGGTGATATCGGCGCCGGTCGCCTGATCGACAACCCGCATCGACAGCTTCACCTTGCCGCGCTCATCGAAGCCGATGACCTTGACCTTCACCGCGTCGCCCTGGTTGACCACGTCGGTGGTCTTGCCGACCCGGCCCTGGGTCAGTTCCGAGATGTGCACCAGCCCGTCGCGGGAGCCCAGGAAGTTCACGAACGCGCCGAAATCGGCGGTCTTGACCACCTTGCCGGTGTAGATCACGCCGATCTCCGGCTCCGCCACGATGCCGCGGATCCAGTCGATCGCCTTCTGCGCCTGGTCGGCATCAACCGCGGCGATCTTGATCGTACCATCATCGTCGATGTCGATCTTGCACTTGGTCTGCTCGACGATCTCCCGGATCACCTTGCCGCCGGTGCCGATGACTTCGCGGATCTTCTCCTTCGGCACGTTGATGATGGTGATCCGCGGCGCCGTGGTGGCGACATCGCCGCGCGCGCCGGTCAGCGCCTTGGCCATCTCGCCCAGGATGTGCATGCGCCCGTCCTTCGCCTGGCCGAGCGCGGTCTGCATGATGTCGAAGGTGATCGAGGTGATCTTGATGTCCATCTGCAGGCTGGTCACGCCCGCCTCGGTGCCGGCCACCTTGAAGTCCATGTCGCCGAGGTGATCCTCGTCGCCCAGGATGTCGGACAACACGGCGAAGCCCTTGTCTTCCTTGATCAGCCCCATGGCGATGCCCGCCACCGGCCGCTTGAGCGGCACGCCCGCATCCATCAGCGCCAGCGAGGTGCCGCACACCGTCGCCATCGACGACGAGCCGTTCGATTCGGTGATCTCGGACACCACGCGCATGGTGTACGGGAACTTGTCCTTCTCCGGCAGCAGCGGATGCACCGCGCGCCAGGCCAGCTTGCCGTGCCCGACCTCGCGGCGGCCCGGGGAGCCCATGCGTCCCGCTTCGCCGACCGAGTACGGGGGGAAGTTATAGTGCAGCATGAAGTTCTCGCGGTACTCGCCCAGCAGCGCGTCCACGACCTGCTCGTCCTGGCCGGTGCCGAGGGTGGCGACGCAGAATGCCTGTGTCTCACCGCTGGTGAACAAAGCGGACCCGTGGGCGCGCGGCAGGATGCCGACCTCGGCGATGATCGGGCGGACGGTGCGGGTGTCGCGGCCGTCGATGCGGATGCCGGTGTCGAGGATGGCGTTGCGGACCACGTCGGCTTCCAGGTCGTG
>DATARX010000154.1:0-2242 GCA_036263955.1 Rhodopila sp. | reverse complement strand
GACCATTCGGGGAGCACACGCCGCAGACGACCGGCCTTGATATCCTCGCCGACCAGCCATGTCGGCAGCAGTACGACACCCAGCCCGGCAACCGCCGCATCGCGCAGCGGCTCGGAGTCGTCGGCGCGCAACGTACCGGCCACCGGTACTTCCTCGGGTAATTCGTCAACCCCGGTCTCGTGGCGAAAAAACCAATGGTCGGTCGGCTGCAACGTATAGATCAGGCAATTGTGCTGCAGCAGGTCGCCTGGTTCCGTGATCGCGGGCCTGCGGGCCAGATAGGCGGGACTGGCGCAGGCGACGCGCCGGTGTGGTGCAAGTTTGCGGGCGATCAGGCTGGAATCGAGCAGCGCACCGATGCGGATCGCCAGGTCGGCGCCAACCGCCAGCAGATCGACGCGCACATCGGTCAGGGAGACGTCCAGACGGATATCGGGATAGGATTCAAGGAAGTCCGGCACGAACGGCATGATGTGCAGGCGAGCAAAGGCGCTCGGGACATGCAGGCGGATCAGTCCCTGTGGCCGCCGCTCCATGGCCGAGGCGGCGTCCCTCGCATCGTCCAGGCTGCGCAGCACGCTGCGTGCCTGTTCGTAGAATGCGGCGCCCGGTTCGGTGAGATGCGCGCGGCGCGTAGTGCGATGAAACAGACCGACGCCCAGATCCGCTTCAAGGCTCGCGATCGCACGTGAGACGGTCGACGCCTTGGTGTTCGCGACAATGGCAGCCTTCGAAAAACTGCCGGCCTCCACTGCCCGCACGAACATTCGCAGCGCGCCTAGATAGTCCATTTTATCGCCTCCGTATTGCCCTTGCCTGATTTGTCGAACAATCAGTCGATCCAGGACTCCCGGCGCGTGTTCGGGGACCCGGCGCGGCCCACGTTCGCCCCTGAGCGGCATTTCGGCAAAGTTTGCACAATTCGCAACCCGGTCTACGTTCGCGGGTCCCGCGATATCAATGTCTTCCGCGGGAATTGGGGGCCATACCGCGAGGGATTCGATCATCATTTGACAGGTCGCGCCCGGTCTTTCGAACACGATCCTCCTTCATGACGGCCGAAATTATGGGCCTGCACGAGTCGGGCCGGCCGCTTTGAACCTGACCGCGACGGTTGGCGACTGCAACGTTCGCGCACAGCGCCGGCTGAAGCGTGGCCGGCAGGACATCGCCAATAACGCGGCTGGTTCCGATTGCCGAACGTGCGTGCCATCGGCGTGAAGCACGATCAGATACGCCGGTCAGTCATCGCGTATAGAAAACGAACCTTGAGTTTATCCGGCCAACGAAAGGAATGGCCGCGCCGCGCCGATTTCGCCTGGCGTTCCCAACCGGGCTTTGCGGATCATGGGCATGGGGTTGAATTCGGCAAGTGTCGCGGCGGTTGACCCAAAGGAGTTGAACTCGAGCGTTGGCCGCACCAGCCGCGTGATCGCCCGATGGGATCCACCGGCTACGTGCACATTCGAAACACAGAAATCGAATCCGCCACGAACGTCGCCGACGACGGCTCCCCGGCGAACACGCTGCGTCCGCCGGATCCATGGACCGGATTGGTGCTTAACGCCATCGAGGCCCGATCAGGCCGCGGCCAGCCCGACAGCGGCCATCCTTCACCGATCGGCTACAAGGCCCAGGAAATAGAATCGACCCAAGCCAGGAACCATCCACCGAACCGCGTCAAGGCCACTCACGCACGGGGGACGATAGCGACGACGGCATTCCTGGGGATCGTGTCCATGGGCCGTCGACGCGCCGATCGGCCCAGCGTCAGGCCGCTTGCCTTTCCTGGTGACGCACCAGGCGGATCGGAACCGCCTTATACGATGGGGTGCCGCTGTCCTTGTCGTGGCGGCTCAACGGCACCAGCACATTGGCCTCCGGGTAATAGGCCGCCGCCGAACCGCGCGGCAGATCATAGGTGATCGCAGTAAACCCGCGAAGCACGTTTGTATCGCCGCCGTCCAAGGCCTGCACATCAACCAAATCGCCCTGCGCAAGGCCGTTGGCCGCCAGGTCCGCGGCATTCAGGAACACCACGTCGCGCCGGCCGAACACGCCACGATAGCGATCGTCCAGGCTGTAGATCGTCGTGTTGTATTGATCGTGGCTGCGGATGGTGGTCAGCATCAGTTTCCCGGCGTTCTCGCCCAACCCGGCGAACGTCGCGAACTGCGCGCGCCCGGACGGCGTGTCCCAGCGCCGTTCGGTCGCCGGCAGCGGCAGCCGGAAACCACCGGGT
>DATARX010000106.1:0-5571 GCA_036263955.1 Rhodopila sp. | reverse complement strand
GGTCGGCCCCCTGAGCCAGGACCGCGAGGACGAACCCGCGCTCCGGCTCCTGGGAACGTGGAATCATCAGGCGCATTATGCCTTCGGACGCCGTGACCTCCTGGATATTTCTCCGTGCATAATTTTTCGTGAGAATGAGCGGGCACGGGCTTTTCAGATCATGCCGGGGATCCTGGGGTCGCGGGGGGGGTCAACGCGTACGGATTGGCGTGGCCAAATGCGCCGGGGCGGTGTATCGGGTCCTCTTTGGATCCTAGCCTACGGTGAATACAGTGCCTGATCTGTCGGCCTTGCCCGACCAGCCGGTTTGACCCCCGCCGCGCGGATTGCCGCGGCGATCGATCTATTGGAGGTCATCGAGGGCGCCCCGAAACGCCCCGCCGACGCTGTCGCCAATGATTTCTTCCGTTCGCGCCGGTATATCGGCTCCGGGGACCGCCGCGCCGTGTCAGATCGGGTGTGGAGTGTGTTGCGCGCCCGTCGGCGGCTGGGCTGGTGGCTGAGTGATGCACCTCAATCGGCCCGGTTGCTGGTGGCGGCTTCACTGTTGACCGAGGGATGGGCGAAGGCGGGCGTGGCGCAGGCGTTCTCGGGCGGACAGTTCGCGCCGATGCCGCTGTCCGGCGCGGAGAATGCCGTTTTGTCGCGGATCGCGGGGCATACGTTGAATCATCCGACGATGCCGGATGCGGTGCGGCTGGAGATACCGGACTGGCTGCTGCCGCGGCTGGCCGCTCGGTTCGGCACCAGCCTGCCGGCGGAGATGGCGGCGCTGGCGGAGCCCGCGGCGCTGGATATGCGAGTCAATCTGCTGAAGGGGGACCGCGCGCAGGCGCTGGCCGCGCTGGCGGCGGAGGGATGGGCGGCTGAGGCGACCAGGCTGTCGCCGTGGGGGCTGCGCATCGACGGGCGGCGGCCGGTCACCAGCGGGCCGGCGTTCCAGTCCGGGCTGATCGAGATCCAGGACGAGGGCAGCCAACTGGTCGCGGCGATGGTTGGCGCGGCGCCCGGCATGCGGGTGGTGGATTGGTGCGCGGGCGCCGGCGGGAAGACCCTGGCGCTGGCGGGGGCGATGGAGAACCGGGGGCAGATTGTCGCGTGCGACGTGTCAGCGCCTCGGTTGGACGGCGCGGTGCGCCGCTTGCGCCGGGCGGGGGTTCATAATGTCGAGCGTCATCTGGTCGAGGCCGGGGATAAATGGCTGAAGCGGCGGGCGGGGACGTTTGACCGAGTGCTGGTCGATGCGCCCTGCACCGGAACCGGCACGTGGCGGCGCAACCCAGACGCTCGGTTGCGGTTAAAGGACACCGATCTGGCTGAACTGCTGCCCAAGCAGGCTGGCATCCTCGATACAGCGCAGAGTTTAGTTCGCCTGGGCGGGCGTTTGGTCTACGCTACCTGTTCCCTTCTGGACGAGGAAAACGAGGCTCAGGTGTCCGGCTTTCTGCTTCGCCATCCCGCGTTCCGCGTTGTGCCGCTGGCGCGGGCGTGGCCGTTGGATCAGCCCCCGCCGAACAGCGGGGATTTTTTGTCGCTGACGCCGGCACGGCATGGCACCGACGGGTTTTTCACGGCAGTGCTGGAGCGGGTCGGTTGATTTCGCTGCGTAAAGCCAGGGTAGCGGATGCGATCGCGATCGGCGCGGTGCATGTGGCGGCCTGGCGCAGCACTTACCCAGGCATCCTGCCCGATACGTATCTTTCGAAGATGTCGGTGTCCCGGCAAGCGGCGTTCTACGATGCGGCGATCCGTGGAGGGACGGGGGTGATGGTCGCAACGGCCTCCGGGGCGGATGTGCCGGCGGGCAGTGGGCCGCGGATTATCGGGTTCACCACCGCGGGAAGGGCGCGGAACGTGGATATCGGCGGGCGGCGGCTGGCGGAAGGCGAGGTCGAGACGCTGTATGTGCTCGATGACTGGCGGGAGCGTGGGGTCGGGCGTCGACTGATGCGGGCAGCGGGCTCGCATCTGGTCGATATCGGGTGCAAGTCGGCATTTCTATGGGTGCTGCGGGAAAACCCGAGCCGCTGGTTCTATCAGCGCCTGGGGGGGAGACCGGTGGCAGAGCAGACGATCCAGATCGCGGGGCAGGCGGTGGAGCAGACGGCGTTCGTGTGGAATCCGGTCGAGTTGCTGCTTACGGCTTCACCGCAGGCCTCGTGAGGGGCTGGTTCGGTTTCGGCCGTGCGTGTCCGGCCGTTATACCCAGGGTGAGACGAGGCCGCCGGCGCCTTGCGGTTGGTCCGCGCGCAGCGAGCGGTTGATCGCGCGGAGCACGTTGCGTTTGGTCAGGTCGAACGCGGGGGCGAGGCGGTCCCTCGGGCGGGGCAGGTCTATGTTCATGGTTTCCTGCACGCGGCCGGGATGCGGGCGCATCACCACGATTCGGTCGGCGAGCACGACGGCTTCCTCAATGTCGTGGGTGACCATTAGCACGGTCGGCTGGAGTTCGCGCCAGAGATCGAGCAGGAGTTCGTGCAGGCTGGTACGGGTGAACGGGTCGAGGGCGGAGAACGGTTCGTCCAGCAGCAGCACGCCGGGATGCCCGATCAGGGCGCGGGCGATGGCGATGCGCTGCTGCTGGCCGCCGGAGAGTTCCCGCGGCCAGCGGGTGCCGTAGTTGGGCAGGCCGATACGGCTCAGCAGATCCTTCGCGCGGGCATCGCGTTCGGGCTTGGGCAGGCGGCGGGCGCCGAACGCGATATTCGCCGCGGCGGTCAGCCAGGGGAGCAGGCGTGGCTCCTGGAAGACGGCGCTGATCCTCGGGTGGGTGCCGGTCAGCGTCTGGCCGTCGACCTCGATGTGGCCGGTGCTGGGCTGATCGAGGCCGGCGATCAGGCGCAGCAGGGTGGTCTTGCCGCAGCCGGAGCCGCCAAGGATAGCCACGATTTCGCCCGCGGCGGCGTGGACGTCGACGCCGCGCACGGCCTCGGTGCCGTCGGCGTAGGTCTTGCCGATGTGGCGAATGGCGAGTTGGGTCACAGCCGAAACCTGTTGGTGTCCTGCCAGCGCAGGATGGGCCGGCTGAGGGCGACCAGGACGCTGTCGGACGCCTTACCGAGCAGGGCAAATATGATCATGGCGACCAGGATCGAATCCGCTCGGCCCATCTGCTGGCCGTCCAGGAGCAGGTAGCCGAGGCCCTCCGACGCACCCATCAGTTCGGCCGCCACGACGAACATGAAGCCGAGGCCGAGGCCGGTGCGCAGCGAGGCGATCCAGGTCGGCATCACCGCGGGCCAGGTGATGCGCAGGGCAATGCCGAGGGGCGACAGGCCAAATACCCGGCCGACCTCGATCAACTTGCGGTCCACCGATTGGATGGCACTGAGAATGCCGAGATAGACCGGGAAAAACACCCCCAGCGCGATCAGGGCCAGCTTGGAGGTCTCGAAAATGCCCAGCCACAGGATGAAAAGCGGCACCCAGGCGATCGAGGGAACCGAACGCAGCGCCTGGATGGACGGGTCGAGCAGCCGCATCGCCCAAATGCTGGCGCCGTTCAGCATGCCCAGCAGCGTCCCGGCCGCGGCGCCGATCAGAAAACCGAGCAGCACGCGGGTCATGGTGGCGATGATATGGGTCTGCAGTTCACCGGAGCGGGCGAGGGACCACGCGGTCGCCGCCAAGCGGGACGGCGGCGGCATCAGCCGTCCCGGGGCCACGCCCCAGTGCACCAAGATTTCCCAGAGAATCGCAAGGCTGACGGGGATGATGAGCCCAACCAGCCAGGAGGCTCGCCTCATGCGCGGCTACGCACCGATGGCACGGCAGAAGGATGGGTCGATCATGCCGTTGGTGACGGCGGTCATGTCCAGGCTGGCGTCCAGAACGCCGGCGGTTTGCAGGGCCTTGCCGGCTTCGATGATGGTAGCGGCCTGTTTGGGGCCGATCTGGCCGCTGGTGATGTCGGTGCGCTGCAACTGACGGGCGATCACCGGGGCGGGCAGCTTGGCGGCGGCGACCAGGGCGCCGTTGAGGTCCGCCGGGTGGGCGAGGGACCATTTGCGGGCGGTTTCATACGTGGCCAGCACGCGGCGGACGAGGTCGGGGTTGGCGGCGGCGAATTCCTCGCGCACGTTCAGAATGCCCCAGGTGTTGGCTTCCGGCTTGCGGTAGAACAGGCGGGCGTGGGATTCGATTTCGGCTGCGGCCATCATCGGATCGAGGCCGGCCCAGGCGGCGACGTCGCCACGCTCCATCGCAGTGCGGCCGTCGGCGTGCTGCAGCAACACCAGCTTGACGTCCTTTTCCGACATGCCGGCCTGCGCCAGGGCGCGAACCAGGAAGATGTGCGGGTCGGTGCCGCGGGTGACGGCGATGCGCTGGCCCTTTAGGTCGGAGACAGTCTTGATCGGGCTGTCGGCCTGAGTGACCAGCGCGGTCCATTCAGGGCGGGAGAACACATAGATCGACTTGAGCGGGTTGCCGTTGACCTTGCCGATCATGGCGGCGGCGCCGGCGGTGGAGCCGAAGTCCAGCGATCCGGCGTTGAGGAACTCCAGTGCCTTGTTGGATCCCGCGGACATCACCCAGCGGATGCCGATGCCGTCCTTGGCGAACTCGGTTTCCAGGAGCTTCTGGTCCTTCAGGATCAGGCTGACCGGATTGTAGGTGGCCCAGTCGATGCGGATTTCCTCGACCTTGGCAGCCCGTGCGGTGCGGATGGCGAGGCTGGCGAGGGCGGTGGCGCCGAGGGTGCGGCGGGTGATCGAGGACGGCACTGGGGATCTCCGGGCTTGGATCAGTGAAAAGAGCAGAATTTACCGTGTTGGCAAGAGGGATTTGTGGCTGGGCCTGAATTACCCCTTCGTTTGCGCGTCTGGGAGAATGTTCTGCTACATGGCCGGCTCTTGCTGGATCAGTCCTACCGTGATGCCCCCGGATGCGGCCGCTTGCGTTGTTGCATGGTGTTGCGCAGTGTTGGCGGCGCGGGGAAGGAAACAATCAGGGCATGGCTGAACAATCGGTGCCGTTGCTGTCCGTGCGAGGGATCACACTGCGTTTCGGCGGCATTGTCGCGCTGGACGATGTCAGTTTCGACGTCATGCCGGGGCAGATCGCCGGGCTGATCGGTCCGAACGGCGCGGGGAAGACGACGTTGTTCAACTGCCTCAGCCGGCTTTACCAGCCAGGCGCCGGGGACATCGTGTTCGAGGGGCGGTCGCTGCTGACCGTGCCGCGGCATCGGATCGCGGCGGTCGGGATCGGGCGGACGTTTCAGCACGTGGCGCTATTCGACCGCATGACGGTGCTGGAGAACGTGATGGTTGGGCGCCATAGCCGGACCGGCGCGGGATTCGTCGAGAACGCGTTGCGGCTGCCTGTCGTGGCGCGGGAGGAGCGCGCGGCTCGCGAGACGGCGCTGGCTTTGATCGATTTCATGAACCTCAGTGCTTTCTCCGACCGGGTCGCCGGGGGGCTGCCGTTTCCAATCCGTAAGCGTGTGGAACTGGCTCGGGCGTTGGCGGCGGAACCGAAGCTGCTGCTGCTGGATGAACCCGCGGCAGGGTTGAACCATGAGGAGGTTCATACGCTGGAGGGGCAGATCCGGCGGGTGCGGGATGTGCA
>DATARX010000092.1:0-6884 GCA_036263955.1 Rhodopila sp. | reverse complement strand
TGTTCGCTGCCGTGGGCGGCGATATGTGCCAGCGCGGCGTCGACGCCGTCGACCACGGCGATGGAGAGGATCGAGTCCAGCCACTCGGTGTCGAAATCGGTGTCCGATGCGGCGGATAGCCAGGGGACGATGGTTTTAGCGGTGGGGTCGGCGCGGAAATCGCAGCCCAGGGTCTTGAGGTCGTCCACCAGCAGCGGCAGCAGGGCGGCTGCGATGGATCGGTCGATCAGGAGGGTCTCGGTGGCGCCGCAGACGCCGGTGCGGCGCATTTTCGCGTTGGCCAGGAGGCGGCGCGCCATCGCCGGGTCGGCGGCGGCGTGGATGTAGGTGTGGTTCAGGCCTTCGGCGTGGGCCAGCACCGGCACCCTCGCCTCTCGCTGCACTCGCTCCACCAGCGACTTGCCGCCGCGGGGGATGATCAGGTCGATCAGTCCGGCGCCGGCCAGCATGGCGGCAACATAGGCTCGGTCGGTGTTGGGGGCGACCTGGATACAGGCCTCTGGGAGTCCCGCGGACGCCAGGCCGTGGCGCAGGGCGGTGTTGATCGCCCGGGCGCTGTGGGCGCTGTCGGATCCGCCGCGCAGGATGACGGCGTTGCCGGATTTCAGGCACAGCGCGGAGGCGTCGGCGCCGACATTGGGGCGGCTTTCGTAGATCATGCCGATCACGCCGATCGGGGTGGCGATGCGCTGGATGCGCAGGCCGTTCGGGCGGGTCCAGTCGGCCAGGGTGCGCTGCAGCGGGTCCGGCAGGGCGGCGACTTCTTCCAGGCCGCGTGCCATGGCCTCGATCCTGGCTTCGGTGAGTTTCAGGCGGTCGACGAAGGCGGCGGTGCCTTGGTAGGCCGCGACGTCCTGCTGATTGGCGGCGAGGATCGTCCGCATGCCGTGGCGCACGGCGTCCGCCATCGCGGCCAGCGCGGCGTTGCGCGTGGCTTCGCTGCTGCGGGCCAGGATGTGTCCCGCGGCGCGGGCGGCGGCGGCGGCCTCGCGCAAGTGTTCAGTGGCTTCCATGCCACCAATGTGCCCAAGTAATAGCCGGCTTGCCAGAGGCGAATCCCACGATTTCGTTGAAGGAGCCATGTCGCCGCTGCTGGCCTGCTGGAAGAGCCCAGGTAAAGCGGCTGGCGCGGTAGCGGCCCGGCGCCGACCGCGCTAAACCACGGGGCAGAGAGGAATTCGTCCATGCCCGATACCGCCCTGCCCGCTTCCACCCTTCTGGATGCCATCCGCGCCGTTGTCGGCGATCGGGGGCTGCTGACGGAGCCGTCCGACACCGCGCCCTATAGCGAGGACTGGCGGCGGCTGTATCAGGGCCGCACCAGCGCGGTCATCCGGCCGGGATCGACGCAAGAACTGGCGGCGGTGGTGCAACTATGCGCGCAGAGCGGGACGCCGATCGTGCCGCAGGGCGGCAATACCTCCATGGTCGGCGGCGCGGTGCCGAATGAGGATGGATCCGAACTGATCCTGTCCACCGCGCGGCTGAACCGCATCCGCGCGCTGGATCCGGCCGACATGACGCTGACGGTAGAGGCCGGGGTGACGCTGAGGGCGGCGCAACTGGCGGCGGCGGAGCAAGAATGCCTGCTGCCGCTGTCGATTTCGTCCGAGGGCACCGCGCAGATCGGCGGCGTGCTGGCGGTGAATGCCGGCGGCAACAACACGGTTCGTTACGGGAACGCGCGCGACCTGGTGCTGGGGCTGGAGGTTGTGCTGCCGGATGGTTCCATCTGGAACGGTCTGCGCCGGCTGCGCAAGGACAACACCGGCTACTGCCTGCGGCAACTGTTCGTCGGCTCCGAAGGGACGCTTGGCATCATCACGGCCGCGGTGCTGAAGCTGGCGCCGCAGCCCAAGGAAATCGCTGTCGCGCTGTGCGGCGTTGCCTCGCCGGAGGCCGCATTGCGCCTGTTCACCAAGTTCCAGGCGCATGATGCGGCCTCGATCAGCGCGTTCGAGTTGATGTCGGGGCTGGGGATGTCGTTCGTGCTGAAGCACATTCCGGGTGCGGTTTTGCCGCTGGAGTCGCCGGCCGCGTTCTATGTGCTGGTCGAACTGGCTTCGCCACGGCCGAACGCGGGGCTGCGGGCGATGCTGGAAGAGGTCCTGGAGCGGGCGCTGGAAGACGGCACCGTGCAGGACGCCGCGATCGCCGAATCGGAGTCGCAACGGGCGGCGATCTGGAAGCTGCGCGAGGAACATTCCGAGGCCCAGAAGCGGGAAGGTGCCAGCGTCAAGAATGACGTTTCGGTACCGGTATCGAAAGTGCCGGCGTTCATCCGCGAGGCCACGGCGGCGTGCGAGGCGCTGCTGCCCGGCGTGCGGGTCGTGCCGTTCGGCCACATGGGCGACGGCAATATCCATTTCAATCTGGAGCAGCCGGTTGGTTCGGATCCGGCATGGTTCCTGGCGCAGGACCATGCCATCATGGATGTGGTGAACGCGGTGGTGCGCGCGTATGACGGCAGTTTTTCCGCCGAACATGGGATCGGACGGCTGAAGCCCTACATGATGCCGGACTGGCGTGGCGGCGCGGAACTGGCGCTGATGCAGCGGATCAAGGCGGCAATCGACCCGGCGGGACTGATGAACCCGGGGAAAGTACTGCCTTAAACCAGCCGGCGCTCGCGCCGACCGGTTTAAGAGTCGCTTTTCGCGCGCCGCCGCCGGCCAACCCGGCGCGCAGACCGGTTTTCGCGCGCCGCCGCCGGCCAACCCGGCGCGCAGACCGGTTTTCGCGCGCCGACCGGTGTTATACCAATCCGCGAAAAGATTGACGCATGGAGGCGGGCAACGACCACCGTGTCATGGCCGGCCTTGGGCCGGCCACCCACGACTTTCCCATGCCTGGACCATCCAAGACGTGGGTGGCCGGCCCAAGGCCGGCCATGACACGGGGAGAGTCGGACTGGTATTAGCGTTTGAGATTGCAATTCCCGCCAGAGGTTGGTTCGTCCTCGGACCATCGCGCTCCGGAATCCCAGTCGGATTGCGTGGTTCAGGCGTCGCCGACGTTACGCCCGGCGACCGATGCGGTGGACTGCGGGGGCACGACAGCGGGTGACAGATCGGGCCAGTAACCGGCGAGCGGGGAGTTCGCGACCACCGCGCGTACCGCCTTCTGATCGGTTGCGGTCATGAGTTGTCGCCATTGATCGACCACCACCGACGTGGCGCGGAAGACATCGTAGTAACCCGTGGTTCGGCTGGTGGTGGTGCTCCGACTGATGAAGGCCGCCGTCTGCTCGTCCCAATCGAGGCCGGAAAAAGCGAAAAGGTCCCGCGCGCAGGCCTCCGGTTCGCGGCAGAGATCTTCGTAGATCACGATCTTGGCGTTTGGCAGGCCGCTGATTCCATCGACCGCGGGTTCGTTGAAGGCGCGCCAGGACCAGGCGAACTTGGCGACGTCCGGCAAGCCCGCGAAGCGATCCGGTTCCACCCCATGGCGGGCGGCGAACGCCATCGCCCGTTGCAGATCGGCAGCCGCGCCTGTTTCGTATACAGAACGGAACTTTCCTTGCACAAGGCCATTGTTCGTCGACGCGATCTGACCGCATGGATGGCGGAGGATCAGGCAGTAACGGCTTTCCGGCATTGTCCGAGCGGCGTCGCTGCCATCCCAGTTGACCAGTTTCAATGCCGCGCGGACGCGCGCGGCATGACGGGCGGGAATGAGGTCGGGAAGACTGCAATACCGGGCAACCAGCGGCCCGACCGGCAGCCGATCCGCACCCGCGAGCGAAATCGCCACGGCGGCCCGCACGAGCGCCAGCCAGGCCGGTCGCCATGATTTTCGAAACGACGGGCGCTTCCCGGCGGCTCGCAGGTCGCGCTGTGCAATCCAGATCTTGATCTGGTCGATCGGCTGCGTGTCGGCGCGCGGAGGCGACAATTCGTCCGGTTCGTGCCGGTACAGCACGTCCGGATGGCTGTCGAAGATCTTGGCCAGCCAGGTCGTGCCGGATCGCGGACACCCCGATACCAGGATTGCGGAACCGGCAATGCTATCCGGAACGATCCCGGCCGCCGGGCGCCAATTCATGATCGCTATTTGGAATGTTCGTGCAAGGCGAAATCCTTTTGCAAGATAAGACCCATTTTCCAGCATAGGTTTTCCGCCCGCATTTATTTAAGGGCGGAAGTTTGCTGCGTCTTGAAGGGAGCAGGAAGATGCTGCTGCAGTATTCGCGTAATTGTGTCGCTGATTTGTGTAGTCGAGCGAAACGTCATCGGTTGCCATTTGAGCAGGGCTGAGCCTGTCGACAAGTACTGCTGGTAACGGGCCGCATGGCAATCCTCGGCGAATCCGGGCAAATCCAGCGGCAGTCGCGCAGTGGCGTTGCAGGTGATGGTGCTCACCTCGCGCGTCGGCTGTCCGAACCGGTGGGAGTGACGCGGATCGATGACGAACGAAGCCGAGCGGGCGATCATTCCAGGATTGCGCGAAAGCGATCTGTACGGGCCGGTGAAGGGTGTGCTGGAGGCACTGGGTTACACGGTCCGCGGTGAAGTCGGCCGCTGCGATGTCCTCGGGGTCAGCGACGCGGCGATGGTGGCGGTCGAACTGAAGCTGACATTCGGACTTCCCGTGCTGTACCAGGCGTTGCAGCGGCTGCCTTCGGTCGACCTTGTCTACGTCGCGGTGGCGGTCCCCGGGGGGCGGCGGGCACGCGGCAACTGGGATGCCCAGCTGGCGGACGCGACGCGTCTGTGCCGGATGCTGGGCGTTGGGCTGATGTCGGTGCGGGATGGCGAGGCGATGGTGCACGCCGACCCAACGCCGTACCAGCCGCGCAAACGTCCGACGCTTCGGGCTCGGCTCTTGAGCGAGTTCGTCCGCCGGTCGGGCGATCACAATCTGGGCGGCACCAACAAGCGGCCCCGGGTCACCGCGTATCGGGAGGACGCGTTGGCCTGCGCGCGGGTGCTGGCGCAGACGGGTGCGATGAAGGGCGCGGCGGTGGGAAAAGCGGCCGGCGTGCCCAAGGCGAGCACCATCCTGCGCGACGACGTCTACGGCTGGTTCGCCAAAATCGCCCGCGGCCTGTATGAAATTGGCCCGGCCGGCCGAACGGCACTGGACGTCTATGCCGACGTGGTGGCGGCCCGCGGACACGGCGCTGGGGGCCAGGCGCCGGTATAGCGCTAAAGCCTTTTCCGTTCGCATTGGCCCGCCGAATCGGCTCTAGCACATTGTTTTAGCGAGCATCTTCACCCGCTCAGGTATGCAATCTGAGCGGGATCTGCTCTGGAGTGTGATCGCCTGAGGCTGACACAGTCAGAAGCGCGACGTCCCCTCGCTTGCGTACGCGCTCGCCCGGCGACGACGGATAGGAAGAGTCGCCGCCAACGCCGACCGGTGTTATTCCGAACGGATCAGGCCGCGATGGCTCGGGGCGTCGATGAAGGCCAGGACTTCGGCGACCAGCTTGTCGTCGCCGAAGCAGGTGCGGGTGGCTTCCAGGCGCTGCGCGAAGACGCCTTCCTTGCTGTACAGCGCCTTGAAGGCGATATGCAGCCGGTGGATCGACTCCTTGTCGAAGCCACGGCGGCGCAGGCCGACGACGTTCAGCGCGGCCAGACGGGCCCGGTTGCCGATGACGCTGCCGAACGGGATAACGTCGCCCTCGACACCGGACACCCCGCCGATCATCGCCGCCCGGCCGATGCGCACGAACTGGTGGATCGCCGCCGCGCCGCCGACTACGGCATGGTCGCCGATGCGGACATGGCCGCCCATCACGGCGTTGTTGGCGATGATGACGTTGTTGCCCAGTTGGCAATCATGGGCGACGTGGACAACCGCCATCAGCATGCAGTCGGTGCCGACGCGGGTGACGCCGACGCCGGTCGCGGTGCCGCGGTGGATGGTGCAATGCTCCCGCACCAAGGTGCGTGCACCGATCTCACAGCCGGTTGGTTCGCCCTTGTATTTCAAGTCCTGCGGCGCCAAACCAACGGTACAGAACGGAAACAATTGTACATTTTCGCCGATCCGGGTGTGGCCTTCGACCACCACGTGGGACACCAGCTTGGCGCCGGCTTCGATGACGACGTTCGGGCCGACCGTGCAGAACGGACCGATTTCGACACCAGGGCCGATTTCAGCGCCATGCGCGACGATCGCGGTGGGGTGGATGCTGGCGCGATCGGTAGTGAGCAGACTGATATTCGTCATCGAATCCATGGGTGTTCCGTTCCGAGGCGACAATTTTCGCGGCAGGATCACGGCGAAACTATGGGCGATGCGGCTTGCCACCAACTCAATCATTGTTGCCCGATGTTTCCGATCCTGCGTAGTAACACTCTGTTTCGCCTACCATTTTGGCGTTACTAAGGCAGGACTGCGCGGCGGCGCGGCCGAAGCATCCCCAGCCGACGCTGCCTTTGCGGTTGAATATCAGACTGGCGCGGCGCGATCCATGATCATGGCGGAATACGTTGCTTCGGCGACGGCGACGCCATCGACACGAGCAATGGAATGGAACTTCCAGACGTTGCCGCGGCTGCGCTCCTTGACGATATGGATGCGCAGCTGATCGCCCGGAACGACCGGGCGGCGGAACTTTGCGCCCTCGATCGACATGAAATACACCAGCTTGCCGGCGGCGTCGGGCCCCAGTGTCTCCACCACCAGCACGGCGGCGGTCTGGGCCATGCTTTCGATGATCAGCACCCCCGGCATGACCGGATGATTGGGAAAATGCCCGGCGAAAAAACCTTCGTTGACCGAGACGTTCTTCACCCCGACCGCGGAGGTGTTCAGCACGACATCGACGACCCGGTCCAGCAGCAGGAACGGGTAGCGGTGCGGGATGTCGTGCATGATGCGCTGAATATCGATCAGTTCGATAATCTTGCCTGCCTCGGGGATCTTACCTG
>DATARX010000536.1:0-2528 GCA_036263955.1 Rhodopila sp. | reverse complement strand
CTCGGGGTGGCTCAGTCGAGCGGATGTCGGAAGCAGGGGCACCCGATGTGTAGAATCGAGTCGGCCGTGACCGTGTCAAGAATTTTCCGACGCTGGTTGCCGTATCAAAAGGTCGCTGGCTGATCCTACCCCGGAACGGATGCAATTACCCCAGGTGAGCAATTGCCGACCCGCTTGTCAGATTTCTCATCTTTTCTCTTGCATCCAAGGGGCCGTCCACACATGCACCAACACGCCAGGTCACGCCTAAAGCTTGCGCAAGTGGACAATGCGGGGGCAAAGTCAAATAGCTTAGGTTGGCAAGTAAGAATCCGTCAAAGGTGCCGATGAGATCGCTGCGGCTGCGGACGGCGGTGGTGTTCGATAGCCATACGCTTCAGGCAGCCTTCGATCACGCTCGATAAACCCGTCACAGCGAATCTGCGGGAGCCGTGCATGGACAGGGCAAGGTCTGAGGTTTCCGATGACGGCGCCGGCAGCCAGACGCAGCTGCTTCGTGAGCGATCGGCTAGGTCTCGTCGCGGGTGGTCCATCGGCCGGCGGCTCGCGATACTTGCGCCCCGGCTGCTGGCCGTCCTTCTGGCCGGAGGCCTTGCCGCCGGCGTGACGCTGAACTGGAACCGATGGATCGGCGCCGCGGGGCCGCAGTGGACCGACGATGCGGCCATGAAGGCGGACCTTACGCCCCTGTCGGCACAGGTGGGCGGGCGAATCCAAGCGGTGCTGGTCAATGACTTTCAGCTGGTGCGGGCCGGCGATCCGCTGGTGGAAATCGATGATGCGCCGTTCCGCGCGCAACTCGATCAGGCGCAGGCGAATGTCGCCGGGGCGCAGGCGGCGATCATTAACCTGAAGGCCCAGGAAGTGCTGCAGGCGGCGAACATCGCGGCCGCCGAGGCCCAGGTCAACGGCACCCGTGCGACCGCGCTGCGCAACTCCCTGGAGGCTGACCGCCAGCGCAAGCTGCTCGTGACCCGGATCGCCGGCACCGAACAAGCGGTGGAGCAGGCCGACGCCGCGGCGAAGCTCTCCACTGCACAGGTGATGCAGTCTGCCGCTGCCTTGGAGGCGGCGCGCCGGCAGCTCGATGTGCAGCGTACCCAGGAGGCGCAACTCGCCGCGAATTTGCGGGCCGCCGAGGCAGCCCGCGATCTTGCCCAAATCAACGTCGGCTACACGCGGATTGCCGCTCCCACCGATGGGATGGTCGGGCAGCGCCGCGTCTATCCAGGTCAGTATGTCGGCGTAGCCACGCAGGTGATCACGATAGCGCCCTTGCCTCGCCTCTATGTCATTGCCAACTACAAGGAAACGCAACTAACCCATTTGCGCGTTGGACAGCGGGCCGAAATCCGGATCGATACGTTCCCTGGTGTCGTCCTGCACGGCCATGTGGCGTCATGGTCGCCGGCGACCGGCGCGGAATTCGCCCTGCTGCCGCCCGACAACGCCACCGGCAACTTCACCAAGGTTGTTCAGCGCGTGCCGGTGAAGCTGATGCTGGACGACGATGGCGGCCTTGGCGACCGGCTGCGTCCGGGCATGTCGGTCGAAACCTCGATCCGCACCGACGGGCGCACCGGCGACGCTCGGGAATAAGCCAAATGGCCATAAGGCTGGCACCGGCCGCCCATCATCTCGCCCCGCCCGCGGGGGCGTGTGCGCGGCCTATCGTTGGCATCGCTGCGGTGCTGCTGGGCGCGGTCATCTCCACCCTCTACAGCCGTATCACCACCTTCGGCCTCGCCGACCTGCGTGGGGCCGTGCGTGCGGGGTTTGATGAAGGCGCCTGGATCACAACCGCCAGCACTGTGGGGCAGATGTGCGTGGGTCCGATCGCCGCATGGTTCGGGCTGGTGTTCGGCCCGCGGCGCGTGTTGATGGTGTCGGCAAGTGTCTTCGCACTGACCTCCGCGCTTATCCCGCTGGCGCCTGATCTGCCAAGCCTGCTGATCGGCCAGGCAATCGGCGGGTTGAGTTCGGGCACCTTCATCCCGTTGACCATCGGCTTCGTGGTGCAGAGCCTGCCGCCTGCACTGTGGCCCTATGGGATCGCCGCGTACGGGCTGAACCTGGAGCTCTCCCTCAACATTCCGGCCTCGCTGGAGGGCTGGTACCTGGATTACTTCAACTGGCACTGGATTTTCTGGCAAGGCACGCTGCTCGCACTGCCGATGCTGGCCTGCATCCATTTCGGCATGCCGAAGCGAGCGGTAAACCGCGATGCGCTGCACAACGCCGATCCCTGGGGCATGTTCTATGCCGCCGCCGGGTTCTCGATGCTCTACGCGGCCCTTGATCAGGGCAACCGGCTCGATTGGCTGAACTCGGGGCTGATCTGCGGGCTGCTGCTGGGGAGCGGCGTCCTGATCCTGGCCTTTGTGCTTCAGGTGTTTCTGGCGGAGCATCCCTGGATCAACCCGCGTTTCCTGCTGCAACGGAACATCGCGTTAGTGATGACAATCCTGGTGCTCTATCGCTTTATCATTCTCTCGACGAGCTACCTGATCCCGCAATACCTGACCACC
>DATARX010000472.1:0-2624 GCA_036263955.1 Rhodopila sp. | reverse complement strand
CCGCCTAATTTGTCGCCTGGCGTGTACCAGGCGTTGATCGGGGCTGGGATTGATGACTGGGGCGGCGTGTCGCCGGTGACCCCGGATCACGTCAATCCGGAAGCGCCTTGGCCGGAGCTGGAAGCGTTGGCGCTGCGGACGGCGGAGATGGACAAGATCCTGGTGCCTCGGCTGCCGGTTTATCCGGCTTGGGCAGCGGATACCGGGCGGTGGCTGCATTTCAAGGTGGCGACGCGGGTGATGCAGTCGGCGGATGCGGAGGGTTGGGCGCGGGATGACGACTGGGCGCCGGGGCTGACGTTCGCGCCGAAACCGAGTGCGGTGCGGCTGACGAAGGTTGATGCGGCGTTAGAACGGATCCTGGATCGGGCGTGCGCCGGCAGGCGGCTGGACGAGCCGGAGATCGTGCGGTTGTTCGGGGCGCGGGATGTCGACTATGAGCGGGTGACTACGGTCGCGGACGAACTGCGCAAGGCGGTCAGCGGCGGCACCGTTCGTTACGTTGTCAATCGCAATATCAACTATACCAATATCTGTTATTATCGTTGCAAGTTTTGCGCTTTCTCCAAGGGAAAGACGCACGATGCGTTGCGGGGGACGCCGTACGACCTGGAGATGAGTGAGATCGTTCGCCGCTCGCAGGAGGCGTGGGACCGCGGCGCGACGGAAGTGTGCCTGCAAGGCGGGATTCATCCGGATTACACCGGCGAAACCTACGTGGCCATTTGCAGGGCGATCAAGGCGGCGATTCCGGGGATGCATATCCATGCTTTCTCGCCGCTCGAGGTCACGCAGGGGGCGGCGACCTTGGGGCTGTCGCTGACGGAATTTTTGGCGCGGTTGAAGGATGCGGGCCTGGGCACCCTGCCCGGCACGGCGGCTGAGATACTCGATGATGAAATCAGGGCTATTATTTGCCCGGACAAGATCAATACGCAGCAGTGGGTGGACGTTGCGCGCGCGGCGCATGGGCTGGGGCTGCGCACCACGTCCACCATCATGTATGGACACGTGGAATCGCCGCTGAACTGGGCCCGGCATTTGCTGGTGCTGCGCGATTTGCAAGCGGAGACCGGCGGGTTCACCGAATTCGTGCCGCTGCCGTTCGTGCATATGGAAGCGCCGATGTACCTGCGCGGGATGGCGCGCAAAGGCCCGACGTTGCGGGAGGCGATCCTGATGCACGCGGTGGCTCGGCTGGTGCTGAACCCGCTGATCACGAACATCCAGACATCATGGGTGAAAATGGGACCGGAGGGCGCGGCGATGTGCCTGAATGCCGGGGCCAACGACCTGGGCGGCACGCTGATGAACGAGAGTATCTCCCGCGCGGCCGGCACGCAGCACGGGCAGGAATTCCCGCCGGAGGCGATGGAGGGGCTGATCGGGTCGCTGGTCCGGACGCCGGTGCAGCGGGATACGGTGTACCGGCCGGTGGGAAATGAGCGGCGGGTGGTGTCGTTCAATGCGCCGGAACTGGCGCCGATCGTGCAGACTCCCCCGCGGAAGGTGATGGCGACGGAGTAGCGGCACCGACCGGCGACCCTACTGCTGCCACGGCGAAGAGATCTTCGACGGGTCGTCAGGCAGCGTTGTTGTTCAGGATTGTCCGTCCCTCGGGGCGGGCCACGGTGCGTTACGCCCCCTTCCCGCCCGCTGCCGAAAACACATTCGTGTCGATTCTGACGATATCTGCTGACAGAGGGTTTGGGATTTGCACTATTGATTGTCTTGGAAAGGGCGCCGATTTTCTCGCCTGATTGCCGGGGACTACTCTCAGCCTAAAGCGTCCAATGCGGCAGGAGACCATCTTGGCAACCGAGACCACCGCGAAAGCGACACTGCAGCAACGCGCCATGCACGAACTCAAAGAGTTCGCGATCCTTTTCGTCTACCTCTATGTCACGCTCGGCGCGTTGATCCTGTTGAAGACCGCGGTATTACACGCCCAGGGCATTGACTCCGTCCTGTGGGGAGTCGCCGCCGTGAAAGCCGCGGTGCTGGCCAAATTCATGATGCTCGGGTACGTAATGAAGATTGGCGACCGGAACACCGTCCGCCCGCTGATCTGGCCGACGCTGCATAAGGCGTTCGGCTTCCTGGTGCTGCTGATCATCATGACCATCATCGAGCAAGTGGTGGTCGGCCTGTTCCACCGCCAGTCGATCGCCGCCACGCTCCGCGATCTTGGCGGCCCCCGGCTGGAGGAAACGCTCGCCGTCTTCCTCATCATGCTGCTGGTACTCGTCCCGTTTTTCGCCTTCCGCGTCCTCGGCGAGGCGCTCGGCGAAGGCAGGCTGGCGCGGATGTTCTTCATTGAGCGGGAGCCGCTGCAGCGGCGGTGAGGGCGACGGGGGTCGGCAAAACGGGGGTCGGGAAGCCAGGACGATCGACCTGGCAACCCGTAAAGCCCCGTGCCGGGTTGTCAGTTCCCCGCCGCGAGGGCCGCGGGATTGCGGCGGATGGCCATGCCGGTTGCCGCGGCGATGGCCAGCGCGGCCAGGCCGATCGCGGCGGCGACGTAGTCAACCCGGCCGATGCCGACCAGATCGACCGCGCGACCGCCGACAATGGCGCCAAGTCCGATTCCGACGTTGCAGACCGAGACATTGAGCGATGCGGCA
>DATARX010000470.1:0-1681 GCA_036263955.1 Rhodopila sp. | reverse complement strand
GCCGCTGGCGGACGCCGCGGGCTGGATGGATGTCGATCAGGGAAGCCTGCGTCACAAGAAATATGAAGGTATCTACGGATTGGGCGACGCCTGTAACGCGCCCAACGCCAAGACGGCGGCCGCCGCCCGCAAGCAGGCGCCGATCGTCGCGCACAACCTTCTCAATGATATGGAGGCGGTCAAGGTGGCCGACGCCGTCTATGATGGTTATGGCTCGTGCCCGTTGACCGTCGAACGCGGCCGCATCGTGCTGGCCGAATTCGGCTACGGCGGCAAGCTGCTGCCGAGTTTTCCATCGTGGGTGATCGACGGACAAAAACCGAGCCGCCTGGCGTGGATGCTGAAGGAGCGGATGCTGCCGTTCGTTTATTGGAAGGCGATGTTGCGCGGGCGCGAGTGGATGGCCACGCCGGAACTGGTCGGGTAGACGCGGAATGCCGACTTTCCGTTTATTTTACGCAATGTCAGGCGGGGTGGTGGCGGTCCGGGTCGCTGCTGATTCGACAACAATTCGTGAATGGACGGTTTAGTTGTCAAAGATGAAGGGGGCGGTATTGGCGATGGTCGCCGCGACCGGCGTCGCGTTTGCGATCGTCACGACGCTGCCAAATTATCCGCTACCGTCTTCCGTCGCGGCTGCCGCGGAAACGACGCCGGGGGCGGGTAACCGATCCGAACCCGGCGCGGCCGTCAGCCAGCCGGTTCCGCCGCCCGCGCAAGCTCAGGCGGCCTCGAACGGCGTCGGGGTGCCGTGGACGGTTCCCGATGTTGACAAACTGCCTGACGATACCTGGGGGCGGACAGTCCGGTATGGCCGCGACCTGATCACCCGGACCTATGCCTTGATCGGCCCGGAGGTCGGCGACCCCGCTCATCGTTACGCGGGCAACAACCTTTCCTGCCAGAACTGTCATCTCGAAGCAGGGACGAAGCAGTTCGGGTTGCCCTTCCAGGGCGTTTACGCGGACTTTCCGAACTACAGGGCGCGGTCCGGTGCGGTGGGCACGATCGAGGACCGCATCCAGGGCTGCATGACCCGGAGCATGAACGGCAAGCCACTCGCTCCGGAAGGCCCGGAGATGACGGCGATCGTGGCCTACATCAAATTCCTCTCGGATGGCCGTCCGGTCGGCGCGCCAACCCTGGGCCGCGGAGCCGGGAAGATGCTTGAAATGACTCGTGCGGCCGATCCCGTAGATGGCAAGCAGGTGTACAATCAGGTCTGCGCCGCCTGTCATGGCGCTGGCGGGCAGGGCCAACGCAACGGGCAACCCGGCGACGCTCAAGGATATCTGTTCCCGCCGCTCTGGGGTGCTGACAGCTTCAATGATGGCGCGGGGATGGACCGGCTGATCGCGGCGGCAAACTTTGCGCATACGAACATGCCTGTGGGGACGACATGGACGGCGCCCGTCCTTTCTCCGGAAGACGCATGGGATGTCGCGGCATTCATCCAGGACCAGCCGCGACCACACAAAGCCAACCTGGATCGTGATTACCCGGTTCGCGCCGAAAAGCCTGTCGACACCGGCTACGGTCCTTACGCCGACGACTTCAGCGTTGAGCAACACAAATTAGGACCGTTTGGCCCAATTCGGGAACGCCTGAAGCAGTAGGTGCAGCAGGACATGCATGGGCGCACGGCAGTCGCCGCCGCGCTGCGATGAATGTCCGGTTTCGG
>DATARX010000449.1:0-6895 GCA_036263955.1 Rhodopila sp. | reverse complement strand
GTTTACTGGTCGCATTTCGGGACGTATCGCGTGCGCAACGCCGCACTGCTGGGCGTGCCCGAGTTGCGCTCCTACGACGATCTCGCCAGGCATGCGGTCGACGTGCGCGATCGTGGTTTCAAGGCGCTGAAGACGAATATCCTGCCGATGGCGGATGGGCGGCTGTCGTCGTATGTGCCCGGATTCGGACGTTCGGTGGGTTGGCCGGAGCTGAACTGGGACAACCGGTTGGTGCGCGGCGTGGCGGAGCAGTTGCGTGTGGTCCGCGAGGCGGTGGGGCCCGAAATGGGAATCCACCTCGATATCAACTTCAACTTTAAGACCGAAGGGTTCAAGCGGATCGCCGACGCGGTGGCGCCGGTGGGGCTGACCTGGCTGGAAATCGATACGCATGACGCGCCGGCACTGGCGGAGATCAAGCGCGGCGCACCCTGCCCCGTCGCCTCCTGCGAGACGCTGCACGGGCGGCGGGAGTTCAAGCCGTTCCTGGATCATTACGCGTGCGACGTGGCGATCGTCGATGTGATCTGGAACGGATTGCTGGAGTCGGCGAAGATCGCGTCGATGGCGGATGTGTATGAGATCAATGTCGCACCGCATAATTTCTACGGGCACCTGTGCAGCGCGATCAGTGCGACATTCAGCGCGATCGTGCCGAATTTCCGGGTGATGGAGATCGACATCGACAGCGCCCCGTGGCGTGACGAATTCTATACGGTTGTCCCGACAATCGAAAACGGCGCATTCGTCCTGCCTTCCGGACCTGGCTGGGGCATCGACGTCAACGAAAAGGCGGTGCGGGCTCGGCCGCCCCGGGGTTGACTTAGCCGCCCCTATGTCCGCAACGAAACGTCCATGAAGGAGAGAGACAATGGCGAAATTCAAGATCGCGACCCCGTCTGGGGCGAGTTTCACCACCGCCGGCGGCGGATACGAGTACGAAATGGAGCCGCTGCAGGGGATCGACGCCGAAATCGTCGAAGGGCCAACCGATGAAGACGGATTCATCAAGTTCGCCCAGGACGCCGATGCCATCTATGCCAAGGGCATGCGGTTCACCAAGAAGGTTGTCGATGGCCTTCCGGAACGGTGCCGCGGGATCGTGCTGGGCAGCGTCGGTGTGGACAGCGTGAATGTGAAGGCGGCGACCGAACGCGGGATGCCGGTGACGAATTGCCCCGATACGTTCATCGAGGAGGTCGCCGACCATGCAATGATGCTGCTGCTGGCCGCGCATCGGCGGACGCTGGAGCAAGACCGGATGGTGCGCGAAGGCCGCTGGCGGGAAGGCCGACCGCAACTGCTGCAGATCCCGCGGCTGATGGGGCAGACGCTGGGACTGATCGCGTTCGGACACGTTGCGCGGGCGGTGGCGAAGCGCGCCAAGCCGTTCGGTCTGCGGGTGATCGCCTACGATCCGTTCATCGAGGAACTGGTGATGGTGGAGCACGGCGTGCTCCCCTGCACGCTGGAGGAAGTGCTGTCGCAGTCGGATTTCGTTTCGATGCACGCGCCGGCGACGCCGGAGGCCGAGGGGATGCTGATGGAAAAGCATTTCCGGCTGATGAAGAAGACCGCGGTGTTCATCAACACCGGCCGCGGCCCGACGGTGCAGGAATCGGCGCTGATCAAGGCGCTGTCGGAAGGCTGGATCGCCCATGCCGGACTTGATGTGCTGGAGATCGAGCCGCCGGGCAACAACAACCCGATCCTGGGCATGGGAAACGTTACGCTGTCCGCGCACACGGCATCGGCATCCGCCCGGTTTGATCCGGCTCGGAAACGTCATGTCGGGCGGGAACTGTCGCTGATCCTGAACGGGCGTTGGCCGATGAGCTGCGTCAATCCGGCGGTGCTCATGAACAGCAAGCTGCGCCGATGGCAACCGGTGTCGATGGAGCGGGGGCCGAACAGCTAGGACCCAGTAAAGCGGGCCGCGGTGGCGCCTGGCCGTACAGCAAAAGGCTTGCGTCACCGCCGACCAGCAGCGACAAATCGCGTGAGCGTTTCGCGGGCATGGCGGATGCTGAGTCCGGTGGTGGTGTCCGGTTTCTGCACAGTCGGCACGACCCCATGGTCAAGTGTGTCGTACATAATGCTGACATATGGCAGACACAACGCAGTCATGCCCCGGGCGAACCTCACCCCTCATCGGATCGGCGGCGCCTAGATCATCCCCCATGGGACTTTGACAGCCACCCGCCGCCGTGCCGACAATTCCGGGCGGCGGGCGCGACGATCTTAATCGGGCGCCAGGCCCAGCAGGCGATCGCGCAGCGCCTCCGACGGCGGATGGGCGCCGATGAACCCGGCCAGCAGTTGATGCGCGAGGTCCACATTCGCGTAATCGCCGATCAGTTCGTCATTGGCGAAAACCTTCACCCCATTGCTGGTGAAAACATAGGTGGACGTGTCGCCAGGACTGACGGCCGGCGCGGCGGCAATCATACGCTCGAAATCGGTCTTGTCTGTCGGCGCGCAGCCGCCATCGCCGCAATTCTTTTCGGCGCCCTCGCGGTATTCTTTTTCCACCTGGGCCTTGGAGCCGCTATGGATGAATTTCAGACGAATGACCTTGGGGCCGGGTGAGGCCAGGATTTCCGCCGCATTGTGGCTTGGCCGCGACAGGTAAAGCCCGGCGACGTAGATCCGTATTCGGAAAATCGTCAGTGTCCGAACGCCTATTCCGTTCAGCATCAGGGTTTGTCCATCGACGGAATAGGTGTCCGGAATGGTTGCGCCATCCAACGTCGCCGCGGTCGCGCCCGAGACGAGCCACACGCCGAACAGCACAGGCAAAATCCGCAGCATCATGGAACGCAACGCGGTCGTCTCCCCGGTAAGACGCGACCATCGGTCATTTTCCCGATGATATGTCCCCCAACGCGGCGTTGACTTCAACCATCCAGTCCCTCACCGTTTCGCCACCATGCAGCCAGACTTCTCCCTCACCGGCCAGGTCGCCCTGGTTACCGGCAGTTCACGCGGGCTCGGTCGGGCCATTGCCGCCGGCCTGGCCACCGCCGGCGCGCGGGTGATTTTGCACGGCCGCGATCCGGACCGGCTGGCAGTCGCCGCGGCCGGCATGCCCGACGCCGCCGGCACACTTGCCTTCGACGTGACCGACACCGAGGCGACAAAGGCCGCGTTCGAAACCATCCGCGCGGAACACGGCCGCCTCGACATCCTGGTCAACAATGCCGGCGTCATTCCCCGCAAGCCGCTGCTGGAAACCACCGACGCGGAGTGGGCCGCGGTCATCGATTCGAACCTGTCGGCTTATTTTCGCCTGTCCCGGGAAGCAGCCCGGCTGATGGTGCCGGCGACATCCGGGCGGATCATCATGATCTCCTCGATCATGGGGCTGGTCGGGCGGCCGACGATCCCGGGCTATGTCACCGCCAAGGCTGGCCTGCACGGCATGGTGCGTGGCCTGTCGGCCGAACTCGCGCCGTTCGGCATCACGGTGAATGCCATCGCCCCCGGTTTCTTCCCGACCGACGCGACCGAGGTCCTGCACAACGATCCGACGTTTTCCGAATGGATCGCGACGCGCGCGCCCATGGGCCGTTGGGGCGAGCCGTCGGAACTGGCCGGGCCGGCGGTTTTCCTCGCGTCGGCGGCGGCGTCCTACGTTACCGGGCATATCCTGGTGGTTGATGGGGGTCTGACCGCCGCCTTGTAGGTCTCAATGCGCTTCGTAATTTTCAACGCGCTCCATGCGGGGCCCTGGCTTTGGCAATCTTTTCGACCACGTCCTTGGGCTGCCGGCTGAATTGCTTGCCCTTCCTGGTATCAGCCCGTTTCTTCGCCGAGGTTCGCCGATATTCAGAATCGCTGAGCTTATCCAACGCTGCTTTCGGGAGATAGCGTTCCTGTGTCCTGCCGCTGGGCTGACCGGATTGGGTTGCCCATTCCTGCCGTGTCCATTGAACCAGATGATTATCGCCGGTCTTTTGGCCCAGGTATCCGCCGCCGCGCTTTTTGTATTCGGCGACCGCGAGCTGCGCCTTTCGCGCCGACCATTGGTTCGGGGCACCACCCTTGCTCCCGCGGGTAATTTCCGCCTTCACCTGTTCCCAGCACTCCGGGTCCGTTCGTATTGCCGTTGATGCCATCATTCTCGCTCCCTTCAGCCGAACAACGGCAACGCATACCGCGGGCGGTCGTTCGACGCGGGGTCCGCATATGATCCTTGCTGAAAGCCAAACGGCGCACCACGTTCGGCGGTAACAGAAAGGTTCCCAATCCAATGATACAGCTTCGTCCCTTCGACAGCCTGGGTGCGTTTCGCAACGAATGGCTGAATGCGCACCATCACTTCAGCTTTGGCGGCTACCATGACCCCGAGCGGATGGGGCTTGGCCGGCTGCGGGTGTGGAACGACGATGAGGTCGCGCCCGGCACCGGGTTCGATCCGCACCCGCACCGCGACATGGAAATCGTGACCTACATCCGGGAGGGCGCGATCACTCACCGCGACAACCTGGGCAACGAAGGCCGCACCGAGGCCGGCGACGTCCAGGTGATGCATGCCGGCACCGGGATCACCCATGCCGAGTATAACCTGGAGACGATCCCGACGCGGCTGTTCCAGATCTGGATCCTGCCGGATCGCCGTGGCGTCGCACCAGGCTGGGGCTCGCGGGAATTCCCTCGTGGCGGCGATGGCTTGTCCGTGCTGGCCAGCGGACGCCCGGCGGATGCGGCGTCCGATGCCCTGAAGTTGAACGCCGATGCCGCCGTGCTGGCCGGCACGCTGGCCGAGGGCCAGACGACCGAATTTTCGCTGGCGCCGGGCCGCGCCGCCTACCTGGTGCCGGTGAATGGGGCGGTGACGGTGAACGGCGTGGCCGCGCAAGCGCGCGACGGTGTGGCGATCTCCGACGAGCAGACAGTGACGATCACCGCGACCAAGGCGACCGAGCTGGTGGTGGTGGAGGTCGCGGCTTAAGCCGCCGCCTGAAAGGCGCGCAGCCCGCCCTCGATGACGGCCCGCGGCAGGTCGCTGGTGATGAACACCAGCCGGCTGGTGCGCGGGTCGCCCTCTGGCCAGGCCGAAAGCTTGACGGGCGGGTGCATCAAATGCCGCACGGCGTGGATCGCCACTGGCCGGTCGTGACCCTTCAGGTTCAGGATGCCTTTCACGCGCAGCAGATTTTCGCCGCGCGATGCCACCAGCATCTCCAGCCACATCGCCAGGGCCTGCCAGTCCAACGGTTCTTCCAGCGTCACGCAGGACGCGCTGATCCGGGCGTCATGGCGGTTCGGGTCATGATGGTGGTGATGGTCGTGCGCGTCGAACGCGGCTGCGTTCAGCCATCCCGCGACATCCGGGATTTTCGCCGCCGGATCGAACAGGCCGGCGTGCAGGACGAACCCGGGATCGATCACACCATGGGCGGCCTCGAGCACCGGCGCGCCGGGGTTCAGCGCGGACAGACGCTGGCGCAACGGCGTTATGTCGGCCAGATCGGCCTTGCTGATGACCAGACGGTCCGCGACCGCAACCTGCCGGACGGCCTCCTGCTGCGCGTCCAGATGCGCCGTGCCGTTCACCGCATCGACCACGGTGACGATGCCGTCCAGCCGGTAGGCCGAGGCGGCGACCGGGTCGCTCATTAACGTTGCCAGGATCGGCACCGGATCGGCCAGGCCTGTGGTCTCGATGACGATGCGGGAAATGTCGTCGCGGCGGGCGCGCGGCAGCATCTCCCGCAGCACACGGGCGAGATCGCCGCGGACGGTGCAACACAGGCAGCCGGCGTTCAGCAGCACGGTGGAGTCGTCCAGTTTCTCCACCAGGAGGTGGTCAAGGCCGATCTCGCCGAACTCGTTCACCAGAACGGCGGTGCGGGCCAGCTCTGGCTGGCGCAGCAGATGGTTCAGCAGCGTGGTCTTGCCGGCGCCCAGGAAGCCGGTCAGCACGGTGACCGGCGTTGTCTCAGCCATGCGCGTGTCCATACAGCGCGTCGGGCGAGACCTCGGGCGCGGCAATCTCGGTCAATCCGCCGTCCCTGGCCGCTCGGTAGAAGCAGTTGCGGCGGCCGGTGTGGCAGGCGACCCCGTCCTGGTGCACGAGCAGCAGCAGCGTATCGCCGTCGCAGTCGACCCGCAGTTCGTGCAGATGCTGGGTCTGGCCGGAGGTTTCGCCCTTGCGCCACAGCTTGCCCCGGCTGCGGCTGAAGTAGCAGACACGGTTGGTGGCCAGGGTTTCACGCACGGCCTCGGCGTTCATCCAGGCCATCATCAGCACCTCGCCGGTGTCGTGCTGCTGGGCGATGGCGGGGACGAGGCCGTTGGCGTCGAAGCTGATGGCGGCGAGAACCTCATCGGAGGGGGTCGAACCGACCTGTGTGGAATTTTCGTTCATGGATGTTATCTAGGCACTGCGCATTCCCGCCGCCAAGCCGCGGGTTTGTCGGGCCGGACATGCGCGGGGCGTCCAGCCATGCTACGATGGCGGTCGGATGATCCGGTGGCAGATGAGCGGGATGGTGACCAGGAGCGAAAGCAGGGTGCTGGAGGAAGAGGCGCGGACGATCGAGACGATCGTCAAGGCGCATCCGTGGCCCGCGGCGATCAAGGGGTACGAGGTGGCGTTCGGCGTCGATTCGACCGGCGATCCCGCGGTGCGGATCTGGCTTGATGTCGACGATGACCTCGATCCGCCGGAGGAGAAGATCAAGGAACTTGGCCGTTTCAGGCGAGGCATCGAGACAACGCTGTTGGAAGCCGGGCTCTCGCACTGGCCTTATGTCAGCTACCGCGCGCTTCAACCGGCCGGACTCGGACGTGCCGATTGACCCTGCATCACGATCTTCTGGAGCAGGCCCGTCATCTGGCCAAGCGGGAAACCCGGCGGCCGCGGCAGGCCAGCCTGCGACGCGCGGTC
>DATARX010000398.1:0-14891 GCA_036263955.1 Rhodopila sp. | reverse complement strand
AGGTATTCTGCGTGGTGCCGCGGATCGAGGATCTGCAGCGCATGGCCGACCGGCTGCGCGAGATCGTTCCGGAAGCAAGGACCGTGCAGGCCCACGGGCGACTGGCACCGACCGAACTGGAACGGGTGATGACCGAGTTCGGCGACGGCAAATACGACATCCTGCTGTCGACCAATATCGTCGAGAGCGGCCTGGATATGCCCGCGGTCAATACGTTGGTGATATACCGCGCCGACATGTTCGGACTGGGGCAGCTTTACCAGCTTCGTGGACGGGTCGGCCGTGGCAAGCTGCGTGGCTATGCCTATCTGACCTGGCCGCCGAACCACCGCCTGTCCATCGCGGCCGAAAAGCGCCTGACCGTGATGCAAACACTGGACGCCCTGGGTGCCGGGTTTACCCTGGCCTCCCACGATCTGGATATCCGCGGCGCCGGCAACCTGCTGGGCGACGAGCAGTCAGGCCACATCAAGGAAGTCGGTATCGAACTTTACCAGCAGATGCTGGAAGATGCCGTCGCCGAAATAAGAGTGGGCGATGGTAAGCGCGCCGGCCAGGAACGCGATTGGACTCCGAACATCTCGCTGGGCCTGCCGGTGCTGATCCCGGAGGTCTATGTCCCCGATCTGCCAGTGCGCCTGGGCCTGTATCGCCGTATCGGCGCACTGGCCTCCGACGGCGAAACCGACGCCATGGCCGCCGAACTGGTCGACCGCTTTGGCCCGCTGCCCGAGGAGGTGGACAATTTGCTGGGCGTTGTCGCGCTGAAGCGTTCATGCCGCGAGGCCGGCGTGGAAAAGCTGGAGGCCGGGCCGAAAGGCATGGTGCTGACCTTCCGCGGCAACGCGTTCTCCAATCCGGCCGGGCTGGTGCGGTGGCTGTCCAGCAAAGGCGGTCTGGTGCGCCTGCGACCGGACCACAAGTTAGCAATCTCGCGGGACATGGACGTCGTCACGCGGCTGAAATTCGCACGCGATACGCTGAAATCACTCGACCAAATCGCGCGGCAGGCGAATGCGGCATAACGGTCGGTTGACCCTTTTCGGGTCAACCGGAAACGCGCTCGATACCCTCAACACCCGCGGTGGTGACATTCAGGTCGGTGACCAATCCGTTCGACAGCGAATAGACCCAGCCATGGACGGTGAGGCTTTGTCCGCGCGCCCAGGCATCCTGTACGAACACATCCGATGCGACATTGCGCACCTGCCGCATAACATTCAATTCGCACAGCCGATTCAATCGAGCTCGCTGGTCGGGAATCGCCTCCAGCACCTGGCGATTTTCCGCGAACACCTCCCGGATCGGATGCAGCCAGTGGTCCACCAGGCCGCGCCGCTTGCCATCCACGGCAGCCGCGATGCCACCACAGCCGTAGTGGCCGACTACAATGATGTGCTTGACCTTGATGACATCGACGGCGAATTGCAGCACCGATAGGTAGTTAGCATCCTGCGGCGGCGCCAGATTGGCGACATTCCGATGCACGAACAGTTCGCCGGGATCGAGATCGACGATCTCATTCGCCGGCACGCGGCTGTCGGAGCACCCGATCCACAGATACTCCGGCGCCTGCTGACCTTCCAGGCGCCGGAAAAATCCCGCATCGGCCGCAACCTTTCGGGCAGCCCAGGCTCGGTTGTTCGCTTTCAGGTGCTCCAGCATGGACCCACGAAAGAACCAACCGTTACCCAAGGTCAATCCCCTAAAGTGTCGGACTGCCCTAAAGTGTCGGACTGCCCTAAAGTGTTGGACTGATTGTATGGCTGCCTGACACCACATCCAGTTCAGCCGAACTGATCGGCTCGCCGCGAACCACCACCAGGTAAGCCAATGCCGAGACCAGCCCGATGACCGCGCTTGCGAGCAGGGCCGGCACGAAACTGCCCGTTGCCTGCACGATGAAACCGGTCACGGTCGGGGCCAGCGCGCCACCGAGGTAGCCGCCGAAATTCTGGATGGCGCCCAGCGAGGCAGTGCAGTTGGCCGGGACGGCGACGGATGACAGCGCCCACGACATGCCGCTGGCGGCGGCCCCGAACATCAGCGCGGCGGAAATCGCCGAAACCGCCAGAACGTCGCTTGGAGTTTCAGCGGCGACCACGGTGAACACGACCATACCGAGCAGACCGGCGATGACCGGGATCTTGCGGCTGTTGATGGGGGAGACTCCAAGGCGCATCAGCCAGTCGGCGATCCATCCGCCGCCGATGCTGCCAACGACCCCGAACGCGAACGGAATCGCCGCGATGATGCCGGTCTTCGGAATCGACATGTGCCGTTGCATTTCCAGGTAACCGGGCAGCCACGCGAGGTACAGCCAGTTGATGTAGACTACGCCGAAAAACCCGAGTACCAGGCCCCATGTCGTCCGGAACCGGAACAAACCGAGCCACTCGGCCAGGGTGACCCGCGTGGCGCCGCGGGCCTCTTCACCCTCGGTGAGATAATGCCGCTCTTCCTCGCTGAAATGCGCTTCCGTGGGATCACGATAAAGCCAGTACCAGACAGCAGCGACGACCACGCCGACGATGCCCATGCTGACGAACATCCAGCGCCAGCCGAAGCCGATCATCAGCGCCGTCAGGATCGGCGGCGCCAGGGCCGGGCCGAGGGAGGACGTGCAATTCCACGTTCCCGTGGCCACACCGCGGTCGCACGTTGTACCAGTCGCGCACAACCCGCACGGCGGAGGAAAACATCGGCGCTTCGCCCAATCCCAGGAAGATGCGCGCAATGGAGAACTGCCAGAACGACGTGACCAACCCCGCGGCGGCCTGGGCTATCGACCACAGCCCAAGCCCGGTCGCCAGCAGGCGGTGCGGACCGACCCGATCCACCAGCGCGCCTCCGGGCAACTGTGCGAAAGCATACGCCCACAGGAAGGCCGACAGCAGCAGCCCCATGTCGGCGATCGACAGCCCAAGTTCCTGCCGGATCAGCGGATTGGCAATGGAGAGTGTTGAGCGATCGAGATAATTCAAGGTCCCGGCGATCACCAGCATGATCAGCGCGGCACGCTGTCTGCGACGAATAGCCACCGGGGCGGTCGGTCTGGTCATTGGTCGTCCTCCTGGGGAATCATTGGTGTTCCCGCTGCGCCGATCATTGTCCCAGCGGCGCAAGACGGCCACCCCCCATCACGCCGCTTTTACGGTTGGATGCCGCGGTTCGACAGGATCGGCGGCCTCGGCTAAGCTTGCCACCTACGAAACCACCCGTGAGAGGATGACGAAAATGGCCGGAAACGCTCAGGAGATTATCGCGCTCGATCGTCAGCGTATGACCGCGATGGCCAAAAAGGATATCGCGACACTCAACAAGATCATCGCCGACGACTTGATCTATACCCATTCTTCCGCTCGGACGGATACCAAGAAAACCCTGATCGGGGCTATGGACTCGGGCGCGACAGTCTACACCTCCGTTGAACCTTCGGATGTCGTCGCGCAGGATTTTGGCGATGTGGTTGTCTTGACCGGCGTAGCTGCGATCAGTGTGAATTCCGGCGGCACGCCAAATTCGTTCCGCGTCCGCTTCATCGACGTCTATGCCAGGCGCGGCGGTCAATGGCAGATGGTAACGTGGCAAAGTACCAAGCTGGCGTAACGCTCGTGTAGTGCAAGGACACTCGGCATGACCCCGACGCCGTTTACTTTGTCCGTTCCAGATCAGGCCATCGCGGATTTGCGGAACAGGCTCGCGCTAACGCGCTTTCCCGATCAGGCGCCCGATGCGCCCTGGGCGTATGGCACCGATCTGGCCTACATGAAGACCATGGTTCCGTACTGGAAAGATCAGTTCGACTGGCGCATCCAGGAAGCCGCGCTCAATGCCTTCCCCCAGTTTAAGGTCCGGATGCCGGACGTCGATCTGCACTATCTGCACGTGCCGGGGCAGGGGCCGTCGCCGATGCCACTGCTGCTGATGCACGGTTGGCCGGGTTCGGTTTTCGAGTTTCTCGATATCATTCCACTTCTGACCGACCCCGCTCGTTTCGGAGGCGATCCAGACGATGCCTTCACGGTGATCGCGCCGTCCCTGCCAGGCTACGGTCTGTCATTCACGCCCGGGCAGAAACGCTTCAGCATCGAAGATATTGCCGCGTGTTTCGCCGCGCTGATGACAGATGTCCTCGGCTACCCGCGCTATGCGGCGCAGGGCGGCGATTACGGCGCATTTACCGCCTCGCGCCTGGGCTATGCCCACGCGGCTAATTTGACCGGCATCCACATCAACCTGCTGACCATTCAACGTGACCGGCCACCGCCCGCCAACCCGACCGATGAAGAGCGCCGCTATTTCGACGAACTGGGCCTCTGGCTGAAGGAGGAAACCGGCTATCAATGGATCCAGGGCACCAAGCCGCAAACCTTGGCCTATGGACTGACCGATTCACCCGTCGGCCTGCTGGCCTGGATCGCCGAGAAATTCCGCACCTGGACCGACTGCGGCGGCGATCCCGAGGCGGCGGTCAGCCGCGATCACCTGCTGGCCAATGTCTCGCTGTATTGGTTCACCGGCGCGATCGGCTCCTCGTTCTGGCCCTATTACGCCCGCATTCACAGGGGCTGGCCGATCCCGGCCGGCGCCACGGTGGATGTGCCAATGGGCTACTGCGCCTTCCCCAAGGAGATTATCCGGCCGCCACGCTCGATCGCCCGGCAGATGTACACCAACATCCAGCGTTGGACGGTCATGCCACGCGGCGGCCATTTCGCCGCGATGGAGCAGCCCGAGGCTCTGGCCGCCGAAATCCAGGCCTTCTTCCGGCCGCTTCGATCGCACTGACGGCACGATCGCTGTCAGACTGGCTGCGTCCCCGGTTCACCATCATCCACCGGCTCCAGATCGACGGCGACGGACACGATGTGGTCGCCGCCGCCCAGGATCACGCCTCGCACCGGGCTGACGTCGCTGAAGTCGCGCCCCCATCCCAGCAGCACGTGCTCGTCCTTGACCACGATGCCGTTGGTGGGATCGACATCCACCCAGCCGTGCTCCGGACCCAACCAGCAGCCAACCCAGGCATGCGATTGGTCGGC
The DNA here is from genome assembly GCA_036263955.1 of Rhodopila sp. Lineage (GTDB taxonomy): Bacteria > Pseudomonadota > Alphaproteobacteria > Acetobacterales > Acetobacteraceae > Rhodopila. The sequence continues at coordinate 9,846 of DATARX010000398.1, read as the reverse complement.
CCCGTGTCGTTTTGTCTGGCCCGGCGGCGGCTTGGTGCGGATATAGCCCGAGGTGTAGCGCGCCGGCAGCCCGATGCCGCGTAGCCCGCTGATCATGGCGTGAGAAAAATCCTGGCAGACCCCCTCTCGTCGAGCCATCACCTGTGAGACGGGCGTAGAGATAGTTGTGACCCCGGACCGAAAACGAAATTCGTTATAGATGCGCTCATTCAGCTCCAGCAGAGCCTCCAGCACCGGCCGCCCTTGGGTAAAGGATTGGTCGACATAGGCCTTGGAAGCGGGGTCCACCGGAGCCATCGGCGTGCCGAACTGGAATTCGGCCGCCTGCCAGCCATCGTAGCTGCGGCCAGCCTGCACCACCTCCTCCCATGGCAGCGTGGCGGCCGAGTCGGGGGGAGGCGGGCAATCCACTTCGACCACGGATTCCGAGATAATCTCAAAGTCGGCGTGCGGCAGGTCGAGGAACAGCCAGGTGACATGATTGCCGAAATGATCCAGCCCGTCGCGCCGGCGCGCCGGCGTCGGCTGGGTGACGATGCGCTCCGAAATGACTGTTTGCCACGGCCGCGGGCGCGGACGCAGATGCACCATATGGGCCGCAAGTTCGACCGGCGTGCCGTAGGCATATCGGGTGGTGTGCTGGACGCGGTAGCGCATTCTAGGTGTTTATCCTGTGCGGGGGCGGTTGTCGTGGGCGTCATTCCAAGGTGGGGCATCGCCACGTGGTTGAACTCGTCCAAAAGTTGACCATTACAAACGGGCATACTCACCCGACCCGTTTGCATCCGAACAGCCCGGATCAACACCTGATCCCTCCGCCGGCGCCTGCTTACCTATCCCTTGGGAAGAAATTGCGAAAATGCGAGTAATGACACCAACAATCATCGCGGCCGGCCTTATAGTCGCGGCATTATCGACGATCGCCCTGGCGGCGGGAACCAGCGCGCCGAGTGTCAAGCAGGCTGACGCGCCCGTCTATCGGCCGGTGACCAGCGACCTGATGAACGCCTTCATCGAGCCGCGTCATATCAAGCTGTGGCTCGCCGGCAACGCGCAGAACTGGGAGTACGCCGAATATGAGCGTCACAATATCGGCGGCGCGCTGGCCCGCCTCGCGAAAGCCATTCCAAACTACCATGGCCAGTCGATGAACGCCATGATCGCCGCGTTTGCGACACCGCAACTGAATGCCCTGGCCTCCGCGATCAAGGCGAAGGATCAGGCAGCCTTTGAAAAGGGGTATCAGGATCTGACAACCGGGTGCAACGAATGCCATCAGGCAACCGGCCACGCCATGGTCGTCATGCAAACGCCGACAGCCGATTCCTTCCCCGATCAGGTGTTTCAGCCACCCAGCAAGTAACCCCGGGGATCAACCACGGCGCGGCGACGCGTCCCCGGCTTGCCTTGATCGGCTCGATCCCGTACCGGCAACGCCAGACGGGGAGGGCGAAGCGCGTGCACTGGTGCCTTGGCATGTATGGGTCGGCGTCCACCTGGACGTATAACCTCGTGCAGAAACTCGCCTCCGCATTGGTGCCGGACCAGCCTGTGACGCCGCTGTTCGTCGCCGACGCGCTCGCGGACCTCGATGCGGCGGCCGGCACCGTCGTCGTGAAGACCCACGCCGCCCCCGTCGCCGCAGAACTGGCTCAGCGTGCCAGCGCTATCATCATTACGATACGCGATCCGCGCGACGCCGTCGCGTCCCTGATGGCGCACAACAAGGCGCCGTTCGACCTGGCGCTTCGCTCCACCGAGGCGACGGCCTTCCTGTGCGGGCGGTTCGCCAAGGATCCCCGGGCGATCCTGCTGCGGTTCGAAGATCGCTTCTACGAAGACCCAATGACGATCGAAACGGTCGCCGCGACGTTCCAACAGAAACTGTCAGATGAGGACAGGCAAAAAATATTCTCTGACACACGTCGCGAGGTGATCGATGCCTTTATCGCGAACCTGGAAGCGCTTCCGCGCGCGGAAAGCAATTTCGATGCGTTGACCGGCCAGCACGACACCTACGACCCGGTCACCGGCTGGCACAAGCACCACTTCGGGCGCAAGGCGGAAATCGGCCGCTGGCAACGCGAATTGTCCCCCACGCAGGTAGCCGCTATCGAACAGCGGCTTGGTCCTTGGATGAAGCGCTTTGGCTATCGGGCGATAACGCCGGACGCGCCACCCTATGTTCTGAAAATCGGACGCATCGAGATCGTACGTTAAATCACCCGCTGTCACGCCGCTCCGCGCAGCAGTTCGATCTCCACCCCCAGACTTCGCGCGATCGGCAACAGCGTAAAGTACCGGCGCGACACCCGGTCGGCGACCGCGCCAATCGCCGCCTCCAGCGCCCTCAGCCGCGGCGGCAACCGAGCGGTCGTTGCCATCTGATCCGGGGACCGCAGCACCTCGAGCACGATATCCCGCGTCTCCTGCAGCAGCGGCTCGATCGTCATCAGCAGGGAGTCGCCTTCCTCGACGATCTCCCGCAACAGGTCCCGCGCGGCGCAGAGTTGGAACGCCAGCCCGCGTGGATTGCCTTCGTCGGCCAGGATAAGGTCCAACGCCGGAGCCGGCTGCAATACAGCCAGGTAACGCGTGCGATAGGTAATCACCGAATCCCGCAGCTCCAAGGCCAGGCGCAACCCAGCCTCCACCCGGCCCGGCTGTGTCAGCGCGCCAGGCTGGTCCAGTACCTGCGCCAGCTCCGCCGTGATCGCCTGGGCGCGTTCCACCCGGCGGCCGAAATCGAGGAACAGGCGGCCGCCACCGCGAACCATGTTTTCGGCGGCCAAACCGGCGACCGTCGCCGCGAATTCGAGGATCTCGGTAGTTAGGTTCGACGCGTATTCCAGCGATCCTGCGTTCGATGCCACCGGCAACCGCTTGATGTTCTCGCCCAGGATCCGCAGCGACCGCGTCAGGACCGCGTGCATCTCCCCGGTTAGCCGATCGCGCAGCTGGTCGACCTGCCGTGCGACGTGGGACAGCACGCGTCGCATGCCGCCGTCGTGGCGGAATGCGCGCATCACCGACGCCCCCAGCATCCCGGCCCCCAGCATCCCGGCCCCCAGCACGCTGGCATCCTCGGGATCCATCATCTTTCCCTTGGTCAGGCTCGCAATCAGGATCTGCATCTCCGAGACCTCCCTGGCCGTCGGGGAGGGACGAAGAATGCGGGTGATCATGGCCCGTTGCAGTCGCGCCGCTTCCTCCAGGCGCTCCAGATATCGGCCCAGCCAATAGAAATTATCGGCCACGCGTGACGGCAGGTCGCCCGCGGTGCGGCGGATCGCCAAAGTCGGTGTCAGCAGCGCCAGCGCACCTTGCACGGTGCTGGTTTCCGCCTCCAGAACCCAGACGTCCTTGGACAGCGCATGGCGCGGCAGGCGTCCGGCCAGCGCGTCTTCTTCGGATAGTGCGCGCGCCAGGCCGCCCGGCAAGGCGCGCCACCGCGTGCCATCAAAGGTCATGAACATCCGCAGCGCGATCGCCTTGGCCTCCAGCCCGTGCTCGCCGGCGCATGGCGCCACGGACGGAGTCGGGGCCACCGAAGCCGCATAGGCACTCGGATCCGCCGCGATCCTAGCAGCCAGTTCCTCCCGCTCCACGCGCGACAGGGTCATCGGCACGACCGGCGCGGTATCGCCGTCGATTGCCTTGCGGATTAGCCATCCCTCCAGGTCCCGCAGCACGGTCCGTACCATCGCGCCTTCCCCCAGCCACAGCGTCGCCTGGCTGGCCAGTTGCAGGTCCTGGTCGAGCAAGCGCCGGGCAAGGGCGGGGAGGAACGCGGTGAGGGCAGGCGCCTCCGCCAGGCCGGAGCCGGCATCGTTGACCATGCGCACCGACCCGCCGCGAATGGCATCGAGCAAGCCGGGAACGCCCGCACCCGGCGACAGCTCGAGCGAGTCCACACGGTGGCCCTCCTTGCGGCGAAGCAGCACGCCGATTCGCTGCAGCCCCCGCAGCGTCTTCAGGAATACTTGCCCATTGCGCAGCGTCAGGTCACCGCCTTCGACCAGGCCGATCGACATTTCGCGCGATAGAAGAACGTGCTCGAACCAAAGCGGATCCGAATGTCCACCGCTTAGCAGCGCGACCCCAGCGCCGTCGTCCGGCGAAAGCGCCTGCAGCGCGTCGCTGGTGATCTCCAGATGCTGGCGAAGCTGTTGGATCCGTTGCGACTGGAACAGTTCCGGCACCACGCGGGCCATGATGCGGCGATTCTCCAGCGCATAGGCCAGCCCCTGGGCCTGACCCGTCCGGTCCGCCAGCACCCGCCACGCGCCATCCGGCCCGCGCAGCATATCGGCAGCATAGAACGACAGATACCGATCCCGGCGACGCCCATCGACGGTGCGGCACGGGCGCAAAAAATCGGGGTTATTGTAAATCAGATCGGGCGGTATGAGCCCGTCCGCCATCAGCGTCTGCGGACCGTAAAGATCCGCCAGGATCAATTCCATCAGTTGGGCACGCTGCGCCAGGCCGCTTTCAAGCGATGAAAATTCAGCAGCGGACAGGAGCAGCGGGATGGGATCGCAGCGCCAGTTCACCGCGCGTTCGCCGGGCAGGATCGCGGTGATTCCCTCCTCAGCGAACGCCTGGTCCAGCAGGCGTGCCCGTTGCGCCAGCGTCTCATGGCCGAGTGCAAACATGGACGACAAAAGGGATCGCCAGTGCGGCTTGGCGTTCCCCGACCCGTCCGCCATCTCGTCCAGTGGGCTATTGCCGCTCATGATGAGCCGCCGACCTGGCCGGATTGGCTTACAAGCGCCGCCAAACCAATGCTGGCACGCACACTCTATTCCTCTTCGATTGTCGATCCACACAGGGTGACACGCGCCCTAAGCCTTTGTCCAGGCGTCCTTTGGCCGGGGTCAAGCCGCCGGTTCGAGTGCCCCCGCCGGCTTGTGTGCAACCGCCGGCCGCGGGATCCGCGGCTGCATGGTCGCCGCCGGTCGCGGGCCGATCAGGCGGCGATACAGCGCCTCATACTCCGCCGCCGCGCCGGACCAACCGAAGCACCGCGCCATCGCCGCCCTGCGCATTTCATCGAGTTGCGCATCATCCTCATACGCATCGAACGCGCGGTGGCACGCCTCCATCAGTCCGCGCGACGACAATGTGGAAAACAGGAAGCCGGTGGCGCCATCGTCGATCGTGTCAGCCAGGCCGCCCGTCGCGTGTGCGATCGGCAAGGCACCGTAGCGCTGGGCCTGCATCTGCGTCAGGCCGCACGGTTCGAACCGCGACGGCATCAAGGTGAAGTCGCTGCCGGCGACAATGCGCCGGGCCATCGGCTCATTGAACCCAATCAGCACGCCAATGTCGTCGCGGTGGCGCCGGGACATGCGGCTGAGCATGTGTTCGATTTCGGGGTCGCCTAGGCCCAGGATGGCGATCTGTCCGCCGTTGTTGACGATGTCATTCGCCGCGTCGGCGACCAGGTCCAACCCCTTTTGGTGTACAAGGCGAGAAACGATGCCAAACAGCGGCCCTTCCGAGGGACGCAGGCATAGGCCGGTTCGCACCGCGTCGGCGTTCGCCTGCTTGCCGTTCAGATTGTCCGGGTCGAAATGATGCGGCAGATGCGGGTCGCTGCCGGGGTCCCAGCTTTCGTCGATACCATTGACGATCCCGGAGAGTTGGCCCTTCGCGGCTCGCGTCTCCATTAGCCCATGCAGCCCGGCACCCTGGGTCTCGGTGGTAATTTCCGTCGCATAGGTGGGGCTGACGGCGGTGACATGGCTGGCATAGAACCCGCCGGCCTTCAGGAACGACACGCGGCCGTGGAATTCGACACCATTGATGTCGAACGCCGCATCCGGGATGCCCAGCAACTGGCGTTGACTGGCGTCGAAGTTTCCCTGGTAAGCAATGTTATGAATGGTCAGAACGGTCGGAACGTTGGTGCCGTCCCATCGCATATACGCGGGGGTCAGGCCGCCCGGCCAGTCGTTCGCATGGACGATATCCGGTAGCCAGTCCAGACCGCCGCGTCCCGCCGCGATGTCCGCCGCCGCCAGCGACAAGCGGGCGAAACGCAGGTGATTATCCTGCCAGTCCGTACCCTCCGGCGTGCAATAGGGCGTGCCGCGCCGGTCGAACAAGGCGGGCGATGCGACCAGATACAGGATCATCCCGTCCGCCAGCCGAGCCTCGCCCAGGCGCGCCGGGAATATGCCGGCTCGGCCTGGCAGATCGCCAAACCAGTTGATGTGAGGTAATTTGGCAATGACTTCGCGGTAGGCGGGCATCAGTATCCGCACATCGACCCCGCGCTGGCGCAACGCCAGCGGCAACCCCGCCGACACTTCCCCCAGCCCTCCCGCCTTCGCGAGACCCGCGACCTCGCTGGTGACGAAGAGTGCTTTTATAGCGACCACCAGATCCCCGACCTTCAGGACGCAACCCGTCCATATCCTAGAGCCTTGGCTTCGAGGGTCAGCGGAAAATCCCCTTTACGGGTGTGCCCGTGTCACAGAAGCCCGTCGGGTTAACAATTGGACGGACAATTGATACCGCCAACGCAATCTTTTGTTATCGGCCGGCAGCCGGACTGCGCCAGTCGGAACGGTATCGACCATATTGCACAGTCCGTGTGTTCGCGGTTTCGGCAATGCCAGACTTCTTGCCAACATACCAACTCGTTGTGGCCTGGCATTGCTGTCGATCGGGTGCAATCTGATCGTGTCGCCACCGGTCTTGCGCCATTTCCTGCGTCCAAAGGCAGGCGGCCAAGCCGCGCGCCATCCGCCGGAACCGGTCAGTTCGCCACGCTCGAATCATGCCCGCCTCGCGCGGGCGGCACAAACCCTCTCCAACGGCGTTAGCGCATTTCCCCTTTGAGCGGAAAAGCTCTGGCTCATATTTGGCGAGCAATTTCATCAGCCTAAGGTCGATTCACGATTCGAGTCAGGCTGATGCTGCACTAGTGTGTGACAGCGCCACCCACGGCACCCACGCCGCCGCCAATCAACGCGCCGGTAGCGGGCTTTCCGCCTGTGACCGCCGAAACCCCCGCGCCAGCCCCAGCGCCGATCAGGCCGCCGGTTACCGCGCGCGTCCCTGGAGAGCTGCCGCAGCCGGCCAAACCAATGGATGCCGTGACGATCAAGGCCCAAGTGACTATCCGCATGGAACACCTCCTTCACTGCGGTTGAGGTGGGTCAACAACCGCCTGATTTCTTGGCGAAAAACGGGCAATTTCGCGACTTGGCTTCAAACGATTGTCAACAAGCCCTTGTGATCCGGGCACGCGGGGGCTAAGCCCAGCGCCTTCCACCGCCCCCTCTTTGCCCCAGGCCTATCGGGGGCAATCACGACAAAGGTTCTCTGGATGTTCTCCCGGCTGCTCGGCTTCATGTCGGCTGACATGGCCATCGATCTCGGCACCGCCAATACGCTCGTCTATGTCAAAGGCCGGGGGATCGTCCTGGCGGAGCCAAGCGTCGTCGCCATTGCCGACGTGCGTGGTAAAAAACAGGTCGTGGCGGTCGGCGAAGAGGCCAAGATGATGCTCGGCCGCACGCCTGGCTACATCACCGCCAGTCGCCCGTTGCGCGACGGCGTCATCGCCGACTTTGAAGTTGCCGAGGAGATGATCAAGCACTTCATCCGCAAGGTGCATAATCGTCGAGGATTCGCCTCGCCGTTGATTATCGTCTGCGTCCCCTCCGGTTCCACCGCCGTCGAGCGTCGTGCCATCCAGGAAAGCGCCGAGAGTGCCGGCGCGCGCCGGGTCCAACTGATCGAGGAGCCGATGGCCGCCGCGATCGGGGCCGGCCTGCCGGTCACCGAACCGTCGGGCAGCATGGTCGTCGATATCGGTGGCGGCACCACCGAGGTTGCCGTGATCTCATTGGGCGGCATCGTCTATTCCCGCAGCGTGCGCGTCGGCGGCGACAAGATGGATGAGGCGATCATCAGCTACATCCGTCGTAACCATAATCTGCTAATCGGCGAGTCCTCCGCCGAACGGATTAAAATGGACATCGGTGCCGCGGCCTCGGTGCACAATGGCGATGAAGGTCCCTATCGCGAAGTGCGCGGCCGCGACCTGATGAACGGCGTTCCGCGGGAAGTCCTGGTCAGCCAGCGGGAAATCGCTGACAGCCTGGCGGAGCCGGTGTCCGCGATCGTCGAAGCGGTGAAGGTTGCATTGGAAAACATCCCGCCGGAACTGGCCGCCGACATCGTCGACAAAGGCATCGTACTGACCGGCGGCGGCGCACTTCTCTACCGTCTGGATCAGGTGCTGCGCGACGCCACCGGCCTGGCCGTGGTGATCGCGGAAAACCCGCTGCAATGTGTGGCCCTCGGCACTGGCCGGGCGCTCGAAGAGAGAAAGCGTTTGAGCAACGTGCTGACAAGCATGTATTAGCCCGCGCCGAGGCTGATTGGGAAAGGGAGCGCCGTTGCCTAGTCTCCCGGGCATAAGGTTCGCATGATTCGCCTTTCGATTCAGGCACGCCAGGCCTTGGCTCGGTTGACCTTGCCGGTCCTGATCGCTGCCTCGTTCGGCCTCATGCTGCTGGGAAAGGCGGACACGCTGTTGGCTGAACGGGCGCGAATCGCGTTGGCGGACGGGTTGGGGCCGATCTATGCTGTGCTGGCTGGCCCTCTCGGACGCATCCACGACGCCGTCACCGAAACCGTGGCACTGTGGGACATGCGGGAGGAAAATGCCCGGCTACGCGCAGAGAACGAAAAGCTGCGCCGGTGGCAGTCCATCGCGCTGGCGCTCGATGCGGAAAATCAACGACTGAAGGCAAGCCTGAACTGGATCCCCGACCCTGTTGCGTCGTTCGTGACCGCGCGGGTGGTCGCCGATGCAGGCGGTGTCTACGCCAAGGCCGTGTTGTTATCGATCGGCCCCAATCACGGAATCCGCAAGGGCGAGATCGCGGTTGATGAGCGCGGATTGATCGGGCGAATCACCGAAGTCGGTTCCCGAACGGCCCGTGTCCTGCTCATCACCGACCTCAACAGCCGCATTCCGGTGATTATGGAATCCTCCCGCGCCCATGCGATTCTGGTCGGCACCAATGGTACCCGGCCGCGGCTGCAGTTTTGGCCAGAAGGCGTCCCGCCACGGGAAGGCGAGCGTATCGTGACCAGCGCCGAGGCGAATGCCTTTCCGGCCAACCTGCCGATCGGCACCGTGCATTACACCCCCACCGGCGCACCCGAGGTCGAACCCGCCGCAATGCTGCAAAAGTTGGAGGTCGTGCGGATCTTCGACTATGGCTTGAACGGGGTGACAGCACCGGAGGCTGCTCATTCGACGCCGGATCACACGGCGCCGGACGCACCGGCCTCCGACCCACCGACCCCCGGCTTACCGACCCCCGTCCCACCGACCCCAGTCTCACCGACATCCCGCTTACCTACCCCCGGCTTACCTACCCCCGGCTTACCGACCCCCGGCCGCCGCTGATGGCAGCCATTGACCGTCGCCCGGGAATCAGGCCCAGGGCCAGTCTTGGACGCCGGCTCGATATTGCCGCACGTGTGAGTTTTCCGACGTGCATCACCCTCCTACTGATGCTGCTGTCGCAGATGCCGCTCCAGATCACCGGTCAGGCTGCGCTGCTTCCGGCGGTGACGCTGTGCTGCGTCTGGTTCTGGTCGCTGTTTCGGCCCGACAATCTGCCGCCGCCGGTGGTCTTTTTGATTGGCCTCCTGGCGGATTTGCTCGGCTATCTTCCCCTGGGCGTCAGTGTATTCACGTTGCTCAGCGTCCAGGCCGTCGCGATGGCCCTACGGCGCTCGCTGGCACGACGCAGCTTCATCTGGATCTGGCTCGTTTTTGGCTGCGTTGCCGCCGCCGCGTCGCTGGTG
>DATARX010000385.1:0-1927 GCA_036263955.1 Rhodopila sp. | reverse complement strand
TGGACAAAGTCGGCGTCGACGGCGCGATCTTCATCTCTCCCTTTTCGATGTACCAGTACGACGCCAGCTATGCGGTGGAAGTGCAACAGGCTCATCCCAACCGGTTCGCCATCGTCAAGCCGGTCGACCCGGACGATCCGGCCGTGGCCGACGTCATCGCCGACTGGAAAAAGACGCCGGGCGCGGTCGGCATCCGTATCATGCTGACCAAGGAGGCGAAGCGCGATCCCAACGATCCCGGCCTCGACCGCATCCTCCGTGCCGCCGTTCGCTACGACATTCCGGTCAACATCCTGTGCTGGGGCAACCTGGACGACGGCACGGCGCTGATCGATCGCCACCCCGACGCGCGATTCATCATCGACCATCTGGGCATCCTGCAGCCGCGCACGCCGCCCGCCCCGCCGCAGCCCTGGGCCGACCTGCCGAAAGTGCTGGAGCTCGCCAAGCGCCCGAACGCGGTGATCAAGGTCAGCGGCGCCTGCACGCTGTCCCGGGAACCGTATCCGTTCCCGGACATCTGGGATCCGCTCGCCCGCGTGTTCGAGGCCTGGGGTTTCGAGCGCTGCCTGTGGGGCACCGACTGGACTCGCGCCTTCGCGGTCGTCAACTACGAGCAGGGCGTCGTGCCGTTCCTGAAGACCGACCGCCTGAGCGACAGCGAGCGGGCGACGTTGATGGGCGGCGCCTGCGCCAAGGCCTATGGCTGGTCGCCGAAGAAAAGTTAGGCTTACCTGCGCCGCAGCATCACCGCATCGACGGTGGCGGGCAGCCCAACCTGGCGCCGGCAGACAAGCGTCAGCCTGGCCAAAGGACCGGTATCCAGGCGCGTGCCCACGCCTCGACGAAGCGCCGCGTCTCATTGGCCGGTTGCTTGCTTTTGACCGTGTCCATGCGGATCTGGAAGAACTCGCCTCTGGCGCCGGCCAGACAAAGATAGCTGTCGAGGTCGACCGCGCGCCGCTTGTGAAAGTAATTGTACTCCACGCACATGAACCGGCCGCGCTCAGCAATATCGGCTATCGTGAACGTGTCCTTCATCGTCAGGCCGGCATAGTCACCCTGGTTCGCAGCGTTCACGATCTCGCCCTTGGCCTCCTCAAGCGCTGCCTGAACCGCCGCTGACGCCGGATCGTCAGGAATCGATTTCATTTTCAGGTCATAGATATAGATGTCGATCGTCCAGTCCGGGCGCGGGAACCGCACGCCGTAGCCCATGCCCGGTTCCTTGGTTTCGAAATCCGTCGGCGCCTCGTGTGGCAGACCTGAGACCCGATCCGGAACGGGCACACCCAGGAGAGTGGTCGTCTGCGCCAGAACGCCGGGGGTCGCAACAAGGAGAACGACGGCGAGCATCAAAATCGCGGTGGCAGCCCACGCAGTGGCCGATCTTGCAAGCATCGTCCGCAACCTCCGCCAAGGCCTACAGCATTATCTCAAATACAAGAGGCACTGAATGGCTGCCACTGTCGCCTTTGAGTCGCAAGCGACCGGAAGCAGGCGACGTCCAGTCCGCTTCTCCCCCGGTGGCGACCAACTCGCCACGCCGCCAACGCCATGTGCATAGCGTAGCTGCGCGCCCAACCGCATGGTTGCCACCTTTGCACGATCCCTCGATTGACGTAGCATCATTGCAGATCATTCGAAATCGATCCGCCAGGGAGGAAAACATGTCGCCAGTCGCCGAACGGACCCGCGCGATTTCGGTCGTCAAGCTGCATCCGGACATCGGGGCGGAGATCCGCGGCGTCGATCTGAGCCGTCCGCTGGACGGGGAGACGCTGCGGCAAATCAAGGACGCCTGGCACCAGCATGCGGTGCTGCTGTTTCGCGATCAAAACCTCGGCGAGGACGATCAGCGCCGGTTCGCCTCTCACTTCGGCCCGGTCGCCAAGCGGGTGCCGCCGAAGCCGGGCGCTCCGGGTGC
>DATARX010000530.1:0-9480 GCA_036263955.1 Rhodopila sp. | reverse complement strand
GTTCCTGGACGTCGGCGGATCGATGGACGACCACGTGAAGCTGACCGAGGAATTGTTTTCCGCCGCGCGGACGGAATTCAAGCACCTGGAGTACTATTACTTCCACAATTTCCCCTATGAGCGGGTGTGGAAGAACAACCGCCGGCGGTTCGAGGAGGTGATCCCGACCTGGCAGGTGTTGCGCACCTACGGGCCGGACTACAAGCTGATCATCGTCGGCGACGCGGCGATGAGCCCGTATGAAATCACCATGCCGGGTGGCTCCGTCGAGCATTACAACGAAGAAGCCGGAACCGTCTGGCTGGATCGGCTCGCCTCGCACTATCGCCGCAGCGCGTGGCTGAACCCGACGCCGCGGCGGGAATGGGGGCACACGCGCTCGATCAATATGGTGAACGATCTAATGGAAGGCCGGATGTACCCGCTGACGGTCAGCGGAATCGATGAGATGACGCGGGAACTGAGCCGGTAGGCTCCGACGAAAACCAACAACACCCGCCGCGCGGGAAGGGGACGAAACGCAGATGAACCGTATCGACGACGCGATCAACATTGGCGACCTCAAGCGGATGGCGAAGCGCCGCCTGCCGAAGATCATGTTCGACTTTATCGAGGGGGGCGTCGAGGACGAGGTCGGGCTGCGCATCAACGACGACGCGTTTCGCAAACTGCGCCTGGTACCACGCTATTATATAGATACATCGAAGCGCGAGCAGCGGGCGAAACTGTTCGATCGCACCTACGCCAGTCCGTTCGGCATCGCGCCAACCGGCATGGCAGGTGCGTTCCGCCAGGACGCCGAGTTGTACCTCGCGCAGGCGGCGGCCGAGGCCGATATTCCTTATCTGATGTCCGGCGCGTCCAATGCATCGATGGAGCAGGGCGCCAAGCTTGCGCCGAAGAATATGTGGTTCCAGATCTACGGTGCTCGGGACCGTACGTATCAGCTTGATCTGGTGAAGCGGGCCATTGATTGTGGGCTGACCACGATCGCGGTGACCTGCGACGTGCCGGTGTCCTCGAACCGGGAGCGTAATCGTCGCAATGGGTTCGTCCGGCCGCTGCGAATGACCCTGCCGACGATTCTGGAGGCCATGCTTCACCCGCAATGGGTGATCAACTACTTCCGCAGCGGGGGCCTGCCGATGCTGGGCAACTGGCAGCGCTATGCGGCGAACGGCGCCACGCCGGATCAGGTGGCCGATTTGTTTGCCAAGCAGACGCCTGACGCCAGCCAGACATGGCGTGACCTTGAGGCAATCCGCAACGCATGGCCTGGCAAGCTGCTGCTGAAAGGCGTGATGCATCCGGAAGACGCGCGTATCGCCACCGGGATCGGGGTGGATGGGTTGATCGTCTCCAACCACGGCGCACGGCAGTTGGACATAATGCCGTCGCCGTTGGAAATGTTGCCGATGATCCGTTCGGCGGTTGGGCCGGATGTGGCGCTGCTGCTGGACAGCGGCGTGCGCCGCGGCTCCGACATTGTCGCTGCGTTGTGCCTGGGCGCGGATTTCGTACTGACCGGCCGAGCGACATTGTATGGTGCGACGGCGGGCGGACTGGCGGGGGTGAAGAAGGCGGTATCGATCCTGCAACGGGAAATCGATCTGGTGCTGGGGCAACTGGGCGCGGTCAATCTGGCGGCGCTTGGGCCGCATTACTTGCTGGATACCGTTCGGGCGGAGGAAGAACGCCGCAACACCGGGGCGATGGCGGCGCGGCGCGCGATGTAGTTTGGTTACGTTCGCGGTGGGGCTGGTGTTTGGTCCGACGCCCGCTTTATGCGCAGAGCACACAGAGTTTTTGAGATCGCAGAGATTTCTCGGCTCAGCACCGCCGCTTGGGGGAAGCCTTTTCGCGCCGCCAAGCGGCTTTGTGCGCCGCGCGACGGCGGGTAGGCAACCCGCGCCGCAGGCGCCAACCCTTCTCTGCGACCTCAAAATCTCGGCGATCTCGGCGCATTATGCGAACCGCAATACGGCTCTGGCGGCAGCCGTTTATTTCGAGCGGCGCAGCAAGCAATTCCCGCTCATTCAATACGCCGGCGTCGCTTTCTCTCCGAACCACCCGGCCCGAAAACGGATCTCAGGCCGCGGGCACCGGCTGATCGACCAGCAGCCTTAACACCGTCATCCATGGAAATCGCGTGTCCAGCACCGCCCCGTCCGGAGTCGCCAGCTTGCCGTCCGCGGTCACCGGCACGGTGTTCATCGTGACCGAGTCCTCCACATTTCCGCCAATGACGGAAATCTGTCCCGGCACCGACGTATCGACAACGATATCGCAATGCGAGGTGAACAGCTTCGGCGTCGGCAGGTCCTCATAGCGCAGTCCTCGCGCGGCACCGCGCCCGAAGCACACCAGGTCACCCGAACGCGGCGCGTAGTCCTGAACGCGTTCGGCCGACACCAGCCAGGCCTTCGTTTCGCCGAGGGAAACCCGCCGAGCGGCATTGATGTAATCGGCATGGTCGGCGGAATAGGGAAACCGCCGGCCGGCACCCGCGATGCGCATCACGTAGGAGATGAACGCGGCGGACCACGCGTAATCGCCATCGATGTCGGACGGGAAAATCGCGCCGTTCCCGTCATGCTTGCCGGTCCAGTCGCTCTCGGGCGAGCCGGCGTTCAGGCCCAGCCACCAGTATTCGCCGACCCGCTGCCAGAGACCTTCCTCTCGTTCGGGTTTGATCACGCGCGTGGCGTCGGCTGCCGGGTCCGCGACATTCTGGCCGAAGAGCCGCCATTCCCGCAGGGCGATGGCGACCACCGCCTGACGTGAAAACGGCTGGTAGGGGGTCTTGGCGAAGGGCGGCACATGGGCGTCGGGCACGGGGCCTCCCAGGCAAGCGGACAGCAGGAGCAATGGCAGGAGCGATAACCAGCGCATCATCGCCTTCGTATCGGCTTTCGCGGTGAAACGCCACGGCGGTTTCCGCAGATGCTGCTCCGGGTGGGTGGTGATCAAGTTTCCGGCACCTGGAGGGATTCATGCGGGCAAGAAGCGATACCCCCTGGTAATCGCGGTAACCCGTAGCGATATCGGATCAATGGACCGGCGCCTGGGTTCAGGTCAAAACGCCGTATACACAAATCGCCACCAGACGGCCGGCACTAAACGGCGGCCACTAGACGGCCGCTACTAAACGGCCGGCAATAAACCACACAGCCCGCCCGTAGTGGCGATCAGGCGCTGTTTGCAGTCGAGATTATCGTGCGCGCGGCGATCGTCGTATTGCGCGATGAAGCGGAAGACACCGAATTTCGGATCGAGGCGTGCTGACCGTGTCAAGGATGGCGCGGCAAGCGATGACGCCGGGCTTGACGCGAGAACTTTCAAACGCCTGAACAACAACCGAGGATTTTATCATGCGCAACAACATTTCGCTCGTCCTGACGCTTGTCGCCTTGGCCGGCTTAGCCCCCATGCTGGGTGCCTGCCACACCACCGCCGGCGCCGGTCAGGACATTTCCGCCGGCGGTCATGCGATCACGAACAGCGCGGACAAGCACACCCCGTAGATCGGGTGGTTCCGTGCCGAACAAAGTCTAAGCTGAACAGACAGGAGGCTTGCGGTGGCAAAGGGACGTGGCGGCAGGGGCCGGGAAGAGAAGAAGCCAAAGGCCGACAAGAAGCCGGTGCCGATCGCCTCGACGTTCCTGCGCCCGCAGCCGGCCGATGCGAAAACCGCCGCAAGGGACGCCAGGAAATAGGTTTCCGCTCGATCCGAAAAACCGCTTAGCGCCGTTCCGGAAACAATCCCAGCAGCCCGTCCGCCGATGCGGCACAGCGTCCCCGTTCGGTGATCAAACCGGTCACCAGACGCGCCGGCGTGACGTCGAATGCGGGATTGGCGGCTTGGCTGTCGGCGGACACCACGCGCATCGTCGCGATCGTGCCGTCCGCCAGCCGACCGGTCATGTCGGTGACCTCGGTGGAGGAGCGTTCCTCGATCGGAATGTCGCGCACGCCGTCCGACAGCGTCCAGTCGATGGTCGTGGATGGCATGGCCACCCAGAACGGCACGTTGTTGTCGCGCGCCGCCAGCGCCTTCAGATAGGTGCCGATCTTGTTCGCGGCATCGCCATTGCGGGAAACCCGGTCGGCGCCGACGATCACCAGATCGACCATGCCGTGCTGCATGAAATGGCCACCGGCATTGTCCGCCACCACGGTGTGCGGCACGCCATGCTTGCCCAGTTCCCAGGCAGTCAGCGCCGCGCCCTGGTTGCGCGGTCGGGTTTCATCGACCCAGACATGCAGATCGATGCCGGCATTGAACGCGGTGTAGATCGGCGCCAGCGCCGTTCCCCAATCGACCGTCGCCAGCCATCCGGCGTTGCAATGGGTCAGCACGTTCACCGGGCGCCCAGGCCGCATCGCGGCCTCGATCAGCGCCAGGCCATGCCGGCCGATCGCCTCGTTCTGCGCAACGTCCTCGTCCGCGATCAGCGCGGCCTCGGCATAGGCGACCGCGATGCGTTCTGCGGCCGGCGTGTTGCGCAGCCGGGTCAGCATGCGGTCCAGCGCCCACTGCAGATTGACCGCCGTCGGCCGCGTGGCGTTCAGCAGCGCGGCGTCGTGCTCCATCGCTTCGGTGGAGGCGTCCGCGCGCAATGCCAGGCACAGCCCATAGGCGGCGACGGCGCCGATCAGTGGGGCGCCACGGGCCTGCATCGCCTTGATGGCGTGCGCGGCCTCGTCGCGGGTGGTCAGCCGCAGGATTTCCAACGACCAGGGCAGCTTCGTCTGGTCCAGGATATGAACCGCCCAGCCATCGTCCGGATCCAGCCAGACGCTGCGGTAGGTGACGCCGTCTATCTTCATCGGGATGAAACTCGTTGATGGAGGACGCAGACCAGGGTGAACAGCCGGCGCGCGGTGTCGAAATCGATCTCGATCTTGTCCGCCAGCCGTTGGGTCATCAGATCCGCCCCTTCGTTGTGCAGACCGCGGCGCCCCATATCGATCGCCTGGATGCGCTGCTCGCGGCCTTCCTCGACTGCCTTGATGTGGCTGTCGACCAGCAGCTGGTAGTCTTTCATCAGCCGCCGGAACGGCCCCAGCGCCAGGCCGATCGCGGTCAGCGGGTGGTCGGCGAGGTCGCGGACATCGAAGATCAGCCGGCCTTCCTGGATCGACAAATGCAGTGCGTACGGCCCTGGCCGAACGGTACCGGTCAATGGGGCGAAATGATTGGCTGCCGCCAGGTCCGCCACCGCCTGCTCCCGGTCCGCCTCGATATAGGGGGAGAGATTGTTGGGAGACTCCCCATCGAGGATCACGCGATCCAGGCGGGAGGCGGTGCCGGCGGTCGCGGTCATCGTTCCGTTGGGTCGTTTTTCAGCATGTTGAGGTTTAGCATCAGCCCGACCGTGCCGCCCTTGATGGGGCGCAGGAGGCCCAGCGCCATGAAGAAGGTCAGCGGCAGGAAGATGGCGGACATGACCCAGATGGGTGGTTCGCCCATGCGATCGACCATGAACATCAGCGGCACGACGACATGGCCGGTGATCAGAATGGTGAAATACGGCGGCGCGTCATCCGCTCGGGCCAACCCCAGGGGGGCGGCGCAATGGGTGCACGCATCGACCACGCGGAGAAAGCCGTTGAACAGATGGGCCTCGCCGCAGGCCGGGCAACGGCCCAGCAAACCGCGGCCGATGGCGGTGAGCATCGGCGGATGCGGCCAGGGGTTGGTTGCGACAGACCGGTCTGGCTGCCACGGGAGGGGGCTCATGTTCAGGTCCTTCCGGCCGTCCGTGACAAGGGTGTCGACACCAGGCGAACGGCGATAAGTGTCAAGGATACGCCTTGCTGCATCGCGACGCCATATCGGTTTGTGTGCCCCCAAGGCAACCGCCGGGTGGCGACTTTCCGCCGCGGTGTGGTCGGTTGGCCAGGATCGGCATCAGGCCAAGGTCGGCATCAGGCCAGGATCGGCATCAGGCCAGGGTCGGCATCAGGCCAGGGTCGGCATCAGGCCCAGGGCGTTGTCGCGGTTGATGGCCCGCAACGCGGCCGGGCTGAGGCCGAATGCCGCCAGCCCTTCAGCCGTGAGTTGTGGCGAGGCCGCGGGGAAATCCGACCCGAACAGGATATGGTCGTCCGGCATCAGCCGCGTCAGCGCGGCCATGGCATACGGATTGTACGCCTGCGCGGTGTCGAAATAGAGTCTTCGCAGTGCGCCGACGCAGCCCTCCGGCATCAGTTTCACCAGATCCGGGCGGCTGTTGAACAGCCGGTCGAAGCGCGCGACGAGATACGGCACCGTGCCGCCGCCATGCGAGAAGATGAACCGGATGTCCGGAAAACGTCCCGTGGTGCCACTGAACAGCAGGCTGGCGATGGTGCGGGAGGTCTCACTTTGATACTCCACGACGACTTCCGGCACACCCGGCACCAGGCCGGTGCAGCAACTGGTCATCAGCGGATGGACGAACACCACGGCCTTGCGGCGGTTCAGTTCCTGCATCACCGGGGTGAATGCCGGATCGCCGAGGTATTTGCCGGCGTAGCTGGTCATCATGCCGACACCGTGCGCGTTCAGCGTGTCCATGCCGTAGGCAATCTCGGCCAGGGTCATGTCGATATCGGGCATCGGCAGGGTGGTGAACATGCCGAAACGGCCGGGATGATCCGCGACCATGCGGGCCTGATATTCGTTGCAATTGCGAGCGAGCGCCTGTGCGGCATTGTAGTCGCCGAAGAACACACCAGGGTCGCTGGTCGAAACGACCGCGGTGGCGACGGCGCCTTGCTCCATCGCGTCCAGGGATTTTTCCAGTGTCCATTGTTCATTGAAGGTCTGGTTGGTGCGCCGTCCCTTCATCATCGCGAGCAGCGCCGGGGAGGTGTAGTGGTGATGCACGTCGATCCGAAACGGCTTTGCGATGTCCTGGGCGATGTCCCGGGCGGTGTTCTGGGCGGTGGCTTTGCCGGCGTGCCCGAGCGCTACGACGGTGGCACCGGCCGCGGCGAGGCCAAGAAAACTTCGGCGACCTGGCCGGGATAGCAGGACCGCCGGATGGCAACCGCAGCCGATCGACGCGTGAGTTTGGTCCGCCGGTTCACACCGCAGCATCGTTTCCTCGCTTTTCGTTTTTTCCCCTCGACCTTAGGCGTGTTCGATCCGGTGGCAAACCGGACCGACTTGATCTCCACGACGAGGAGGGGAAGACTGGCGGCATGAGCCGTATCCTGGTCATCAACCCCAATTGCTCCGAGGCCTGTTCCGCCGGCATTGCCGCGGCGATCGCGCCGTTTCGCGTTTCCGGCGGTCCGGCGTTGGACGTCGTCACGCTGCGGGAAGGGCCGCCGGCGATCTATTCCTGGCGCGACTGGCATGCGGTGGCGGAGCCGATGTGCCGGCTGGTCGAGCGGGAGAGCGCCGACGTCTATGTCGTCGCCTGTGCATCCGATCCCGGCATCGAAGCGGTGCGTGCCACCACCGTGCGCCCGGTGCTGGGTATCTTCCGGTCCGCAGTGGCGACGGCGGTGGCGCGGGCGGAGCGCTTCGGGGTGATCGGCATCGTGGACGCATCCAAGGCGCGTCACGGCGCCGCGCTGCGCGCTATGGGACTGGAGCATCGCCTGGTCGGGGAGGTGGCGCTGAACGTCTCCATGGATACGCTGCTGGATCCCCAGGCGGCGCGCACCGCGTTGATCGCGGCGGCGCGGGACCTTGCGGCGATGGGGGCCGAGACGATCATCCTGGGGTGTACCGGCATGGCGCATCATCGGGCGGCGGTGCGGGACGCGGTCGGGCTGCCGGTGATCGAACCGTCGCAAGCGGCGGCGGCGTTGGCGGTGGGAGTGGTACTCGGCGACGCTGCTTGACAATGTCTCGGTCGGCGGCCCGAAGGCCGCCGCCACGACGATCCGCGCAACCCTCAACGCGATCCCGGCTTCTCCCACACCGCCGGTTCCACTGCGCCGACCTGCCCGGTGATCCGGCCATAGGCCTCCGGCCGGCGATGTTTCTCGAACGCGAAGATCGTCGTCCGGCCCAACGTGCACATGTCGAGGTCACAGTCGGCGGTGATCAGTTCGTCGTCCCAACTGGATGCCATCGCGACGATCTCGCCCTGCGGGTTGACGATGATGGAGTGCCCGAACAGTTCCGCGCCATCCTCCTTCCCGGCCTTCGCCGTCGCCACCGCGAAGCAGGCGTTCTGATAGCAGCCGGCCTGGATCGACAGATGCGAGTGGAACACCCGCAGATGATGCGCCTCGAAACCCCCCGCCTCCATGTTCAGGCTGGGTGTGTTGTAGCCCAGTGCGACGAGTTCCACGCTTTGCAGTCCGAGCACGCGCCATGCCTCCGGCCAGCGGCGATCGTTGCAGATCATCATTCCCATATTGATGCCTTCGATCGAACCCATCGGCGCGCGGATCACCGGGAAGCCAAGGTTTCCGACCTCGAAATAACGCTTCTCCAGATGCTGCACGACGCGCTTAGGATCGTACTCCGCGTGCCCCGGCAGATGTACTTTGCGATATTTGAGCAGGATGTCGCCGGCCGGACCCACCAGGATCGCGGTATTGAATCGCCGCTTGCGGACGGTGCCGGTTTCATCCGCCTCATGCGCGATTTCGGCATAGCCGAGATGAAAACCGATGCCGTAACGCCGAGCGGCCTCGAACAACGGGGCCGTTTCGTTCGAGGGCATCGCCGTTTCGAACCAGGAATCCGCCTCGGCAACGTTCTCGTGATAGTGGCGCGGGAAGAACGTGGTCAGTGCCAGTTCCGGGAACACAACGAGTTCCACGCCACGCTTATGGGCACGCTCCAGCAGCCGGACCATGCGCGCGACGGCAACGGATCGCGGTTCGGCTTGCTGGATCGGCCCCAACTGAGCGGCCGCGACGGTGATGATACGGGACAACCTGTCTCTCCTGCGCTTGACGCCGCCACGATGCCACGGCCCGTGCAGCCGGTCATCCGTAGATCGAGAGCGATCCCGCCATCCGGAGGACAGGAGGTCCCTGGCATCGGTCGCGCTCAGGCGATTATGAGGTCCGGTCGCAGCTGCTTGCCCTTGGTTTCCGGCGCCAGGAGCAGCGCGGCGATGTCGCTGCCGGCGAAGACGATGGTCCCGATCATCATCGGGATCGCGTAGCCAAGACCCCAGCCGGTGGCGAAATAGGCGATGATCGGCGCCACCAGGGCGCCCCGGATCGCCCCCGCCGACATCCTGAGATCGATCTGAAGATGCCTCGCAAACAGCACGGTGACTGCATAATAGGTGATGAACGCGCTCGCCATTCACCAGCACGCATTCAAGGGATTGCCGATCATGCCGCGCCTGAAAATGCTGACCAGCGGCGCCCTGACTTCGCGATTATGGACTTTCTGCAGCCGCCGGTTTTCCATCCGGAGCGCGGGTTCCTTGACGAAGAAGCGCAGATAGACGACCGCGAGGGCCGGCAACACGCCGACCACCAGCATCCCGCGCCAGCCGATCGCTTCGTCGA
>DATARX010000379.1:0-7929 GCA_036263955.1 Rhodopila sp. | reverse complement strand
CTTCGGAACCCCCATCGGCCGCCCGATAATCAGATCCGCCTCCTCAACGGTCAGATCCTGCTCGATCGCCTCCGTCAACCCCAGCTGCATCCAGTAGATACCCAGCCGGTTGGCAATGAACCCAGGGCTGTCCTCGCAACGAACGATGCTCTTGCCTAGCGTCGCATCGGCGAACTGCGTAATCGCCGCCACCGTGTCCGCCGCCGTCTCCGGCCCCGTCACGATCTCCAGCAGGCGCATATAGCGCGGCGGATTGAAGAAATGGGTGATCAGGAAGTTCCGCCGGAATGCTTCGCTCATGCCCTCGGTCAGCACCTGCAGCGCAATGGTAGACGTATTCGAACTGATCGCGCTGCCCGGCCGCCGCACCGTCTCCAGCTTGCGGTACAGCGCCTGCTTGATGTCGGTACGTTCCAGCACCGCCTCCACAATCCAGTCGCAGTCAGAAAGTTTTCCCAGGTCGTCTTCCAGGTTGCCGGTATCGATCAGCTTCGCCGCGCCGTCATGCATGAACGGCGCCGGCTCTGTCTTGCGCAACCGCGCCACCGCGCCCTCGGCCAGCATGCTGCGATTATTGGCGCCTGCCGGAACGATATCCAGCAAAACCACCGGCACCCCGGCATTGGCGACCTGGGCGGCGATGCCCGCCCCCATCGTGCCGGCGCCGATCACCCCAACCCGGCGGATCATCACACCCGCTCCAGGATCGTGGCGATGCCCTGGCCGCCGCCGATGCACTGGCTCGCCAGCGCATAGCGGCCACCGGTGCGCGCCAGTAACGACGCCGCCTTGCCGGTGATCCGCGCCCCCGTCGCCCCCAGCGGATGACCCAGCGCGATCGCGCCGCCATCCAGGTTCAGCGTCTCCTCGCGAATGCCCAGCTCCCGCGCGCAGGCAATCGCCTGGCTGGCGAACGCCTCGTTCAGCTCCACCACATCGATCGCACCGATCTCGATCCCCGCCCGAGCCAGCGCCTTCTTGGTGGCGGCCACCGGCCCGATGCCCATGATCTCCGGCGCGCACCCCGCCACGGCAATCGACTTGATCCGCGCCAACTTCTGCAATCCGTGCCGATCGGCATAAGCCTCGCTGCACACCAGCACCGCAGCCGCCCCGTCGGTCAGCGGAGACGACGTGCCAGCCGTCACCGTCCCATCCTTGTCGAAAGCCGGCTTCAGCCCGGCCAAACCTTCCGCGCTCGTGTCGGGACGGATGCAACCATCCTGCTCCACCGAACCGGCCTTGCCATTGATCGCCACGATCTCATCCTTCAACCGACCGCCCGCAACCGCCGCCGCCGCGCGCTGATGGCTGCGTACCGCAAACGCCTCCTGCTCCCCCCGAGGAATTTGCCACTTCCGCGCAACGTTCTCCGCCGTCTCGCCCATGCCGATATAGGCGGCCGGCATCGACTGCATCAGTGCCGGATTGACCAGCGGATTATAGCCCATCATCGGCACCCGGCTCATGCTCTCGATCCCGGCGCACAC
Organism: Rhodopila sp.; assembly: GCA_036263955.1. Lineage (GTDB taxonomy): Bacteria > Pseudomonadota > Alphaproteobacteria > Acetobacterales > Acetobacteraceae > Rhodopila. The sequence continues at coordinate 6,439 of DATARX010000379.1, read as the reverse complement.
GAAAACCTCGCCCGCGCCCAGCGCGATCTGTCCGGCCGCGATATGGATCGATTGCATCGACGACCCGCAGAACCGGTTCACCGTCACCCCCGCGACCGACAGCGGCAAATCCGCCAGCAGCCCGATCAACCGCGCCACATTCAGCCCCTGCTCAGCCTCGGGGAACGCACAGCCGACGATGATGTCCTCGATATCCTCCGGCTTTACCCCGGTGCGGCTGATCAGCCCACGCACCACCTGGGCCGCCAGGTCGTCGGGACGCACCCGCGCAAGACTCCCCTTGCCGGCAAACTGGAAGGGGGAGCGGACATAGCCCGCAATCACGGCGTTGGTCATGGTCGTCTCCTTCTTATCCGTTGGCAGCGCGCCGGGCGCGCGATGCGGGAAGTTTCAGCGCCGCCTCGGATTGGGCGGTGATGTCGGCGAGTTCGGCCAGCGCCTCATCGATCGCCTGGCGCTGCGCCAGCAACTGGTCGCGCCGCCGGCTAACCGCTTCCAGCAACAGCCGAAGCTGCGCATGCTGCGTCACGTCGGCGTCGTAGAGGTCGAGATATTCCCTGATCGTGCTCAGCGAAAATCCCAATCGCTTGCCGCGCAGGATCAGGATCATGCGCGCCCTGTCGCGCGCCGTATAGACCCGCGTCGTCCCGGCCCGCTGCGGTGTGATCAAGCCCTTGTCTTCGTAGAACCGGACGGCGCGCGCGGTCATCCCGAGCTCCTTGGCCAGTTCCGTAACAGTATAAAGCGGCCCTTGTGTCATGCGCCCGTCGATACCTTAGGTTGACCTATACGTCAACAACGTCACGCGTCAACTCGATGCAATCGTCTCGGCGACCAGCTCCTTGCGCGACAGCTTGCCGATCGCCGTCTTCGGCAGGCTGGTCCGGATCTCCACCCGCACCGGCAATTCGATCGGCGATACCTTGTCGCGCAGGAAATCCCGCAATTCCTCGCCGGTGCGCACCTCGCCAACCCGCAGCGTCACGAAGGCCAGGGGCGCCTGGCCGCGATAGGAATCGGGTATGCCGATCACCACCGCTTCGGCGATCGCCGGATGCTCATACAGCGCATCCTCGATCACCCGTGGATACACGTTGTAGCCGCTGCAGATAATGAGATCCTTGATCCGGTCGGTCACGAACAGATAACCGTCGGCGTCCAAATAACCGACATCGCCGGTCCGCAACGCCCCGTCGACAAAGGCCTCGCGGGTTTCCCGGTCCCGGTTCAAATACCCCTTCATCACCTGCGGACCGCGCACGCAGATCTCCCCCCGCACGCCCACGCCCACAACCCGCCCCACATCCTCCAGCGCTCGGATTTCCAGCACCGTGTCCTGCAACGCGATCCCCACCGAGTCCGCCCGCACCTCGCCATCCGGCGGGTTCGAGGTCACCGCGGGCGACGCCTCGGTCAACCCATAGCCCTCGACAATCCGGCACCCGGTCAGCGCCTGGAACCGCTCGCGCACCTCCGCGGGCAGCGGCGCCCCGCCGGACACGCAGACAAGCAGGCTGGAAAGATCCGCCCCCTTTTTCTCCGCCGCGATCGCGATGGCGTTATAGATCGTCGGCACCGCGTGCATGATCGTCGGCTTGTCCCGCACCAGCGACGTCATCAGCGCACCGATCTCGAACCGAGGATGCAGGATCAGTTCGCACCCCATGCCGATCCCGCCGTTCAGGATGGAGGTCATCGCGTACACATGAAAAAACGGCAGCACCGCCAGCATCTTTTCCTCGCCCGGCCGCATGCTGGGCATATGGTTGGTGGTCTGCTGCGCATTCATCGACAGGTTGGCGTGCGTCAGCATCGCCCCCTTCGGCCGCCCGGTGGTGCCGCCGGTATATTGCAGCACCGCCACATCGGATGGATCGATCGCCACCGGCACCGCCGGCGCGCCCGCTTCGATGATCCGGCTATACGGGATGACGCGGTCGCCGTACCGCGGGCTGGCGATCATGCTTCGCTTCAGCAGCGAAAACGCGATCCCCTTGGCGATCGGCAGCGCCCCCGCGAACGGGCAGACGATGATCCGCCGCAGCGCCCCGATCCCCGCGACCTTGTCGTAGATCGCCGCGAGATCCGGCACCACCATCGTCGTGGTATCCGAATCCTCGATCTGGTGCTGCAGTTCCCGCGGCACATAAAGCGGGTTGTAGTTCACCACCACCAGCCCCGCCTTCAGCGCCGCATAGTAAAAGATCACGAAATACGGCGTATTCGGCAGGCATAGCCCGATCCGGTCGCCGCGCCGCAGCCCGGCCCGCTGCAGCCCGGCCGCCGCCCGGTCCACCAGCGCGGCCAACTGGCCATACGTCCACCGCCGCCCCTGGAACGACAGCGCCGGCCGTTCGGTAAAGGCCGCCGCCGAACGGTCGAGCAGTGCCGGGATCGGAACGGCTTCCAGTGGCTTTGGGGCCAATGGTCCAGTCGATAGCGCGTCCATCGATCCCTGCCTCCCACCGATCCCTGCTTCCGATCGATCCCTGCTTCCGATCGATCCCTGTTTCTGATCGATCCCTGTTTCCACATGCCCGGCCGGACCGCCCAGCGGACCCCGCCCAGCCGGTTTCGCATGCGTCCGAGCGTTATCGTCGGAGGCGGACTCGCCGAAGACGTGAATAACGCTCGCAGACCCTAGAACCGCAGCTTGGCGCCAACACTCGCCGTGTTCGCGCTGGTGCTGTACTTGCCGACGATCGTCCCGGACGTCGATGATGCGACCGATGTCAGTTCCGCGCCATCGAAGAAGATGTGAGCATACGCCACCTGCAGCGTCAGATTGGACAGAACGTCGTACTGCGCACCAATAGCGATCTCATAACGATTGCTGTCGGGAATGCGCGTGGTCCGATTGGAATCCGTCACCGGGCTTTGATCGAACCCGATGCCGCCTTGCAGCATCAACGCCGGCGTCAACCGGTAGTTGGCACCGATCGAGACCGCAACGGTGTTGCGCCAGTTCTCCTGGATCGACGACGGCGCCGCCAACGGGCTGGACGGCGTGATGTTGATCGACTTAAGCAACGACCAGTCGGTCCAGCTCAGATCGCTCAACAACGCCAGTTGCGGCGTGGCCTGCCAGTAGAAACCCGCCGTCACGCTGTCCGGCAACGTGATCGAGGTGCTCGCGGCCGAATTCTGCGCGGCCAGGATCGCGGCGTTCGTCGGCGACAGCACGCCCAGCAGCGGCGGCACGTAAACCGATTGCGTGCCCGAGATGTCGTGCTGGATACGGCTGCGATAGTCCAGGCCAAGCCTTATATCCGGGGTGATCTGGTACAGCACGCCCAGGTTGAAGCCCGCCGCGACGTCGTTGCCATGCAGGTCGGCGTCCGGATCGCCGGTGATCGCCGAGGCCGGACCGATATTCAGCGCCTGGGTCAGCCGCGCACTGAAGAAATCAAGCACCGGCCCGCCGCCGATCGACCAGTGCTCGTTTATCCGATAGGCGCCCGAGATGGTGAATTGCTCGTCGCTGACCGACGACACCAGGCTCTGGTACCGGCCGACGAACGTGCCGCCGTTGCTGACGCGCTGCCCGAAGGGCGAACCCGCGCCAAATCCGATCTTGAAGTCGGGGCTGACATTCCACACCGCGTAAAGCCCGCCGGTCACCGCCGACTGGACCAGGTTGCCGCCGGTCGTGCCCGGCGTGGTGACCCCCGGGCCCACGAAATTCGCGCCGGAGAAGTTTGCGGTCGGAAATATCCCGTTCAGCGAACCGTCGATCTCGTTTTGGTTCAGCCGCACCATGCCCGCCGGATTGGACCACACGGTCGCGGCGTCATACGCCTTCGCCGTATCGCCGGCGAAGTCGTTCGCCATCCAGTCCGCGCTCCCCTCCCTCAGTTCAAAGCCGGAGGCTCGGGCCTTCTCCATCGTTCCAAGCGCACACGCCGCAACGGCACTCAATGCCGCAGCCTGGGCGATGTTGCGAAAATCCGCTGATCGCATCTCGTTATTTCCTCCGCCATGATGGTCATTTCGGACAGTGTCCTTGACCTATCGGTTTTTCAGTTGCCGTAAGCGTCAATAACCCTGCCCAATCGGCCACCGTTTTGCAAGCGGACTCGCAGAAGACCCCGCCGTCTGATGGCCGCAACCGGGTCCGGCCGAAGCGCCCGCGACGAACTTTTCTTCCAGCCCACCGTTACTGCGGGCGTCACGAAAGGAGGTTGCAATGCCCGCCAAGTCCCAGGCCCAGCAGAAAGCCGCCGGCGCCGCGCTGGCCGCAAAGCGCGGCGAACAAAAACCCGCGTCGTTGAAAGGGGCCGCGCGTTCGATGGAAAAATCCATGAGTGAAAAAGAATTACATGCGATGGCGTCCAGCAAACGAAAGGGCAAGCCACAGCACGACCCGAAGGATTAGAGCAATGGACACGATCAGGCCCGCCATCCTGATCACGATAATTTCAGTGCGGGGTATCCGCGTGATCACAGAAACGTTCTTTGCGATCAATCACCTAATCCGATACGGAGACGACATCGTCATTTATTCGTGCAAGGAAAACACAATGCCGGCTGCGAGACCCATTCTGATCGTCGAAGACGACGATGCGCTCCGGCAAATACTGGCCGATCACGTCGCATCCAGTGGCGTGTATCAGTCGATCGAAGCGGCAACACTAAACGAAGCCAGCCGCCATCTCGATGAAACCGAATCCAGGTTCGATTCGATCATCCTGGACATCAACCTGCCCGACGGCGACGGTCGCGATTTCTGCGCCAGGATCCGCAAGCAGGGCCACAGCATGCCGATCATCATGCTGACCGGCGCGTCGGATGAAGGCGACGTCGTCAGCGGCCTGAATGCCGGTGCGAACGACTATATCGCCAAGCCGTTCCGCGCGAATGAACTGATGGCCCGCCTGCAGGCGCAGCTTCGCCTGTTCGACACCAGCGAAGATGCCGTCTTCACCATCGGGCCATACACATTCCGCCCGGCGGCGAAACTGTTGATCGGTTCCGACTCGAAACAGCGCCTGCGCCTGACCGCGAAAGAGGTCGACATTCTCAAATTCCTCTATCGCCACGCCAATCGCGTGGTGTCGCGTCAGGTTCTGCTGGACGAAGTCTGGGGCTATAACGCCGGCGTCACCACCCACACGCTGGAAACCCACGTCTATCGTCTGCGACAGAAGATCGAGACCGATCCGGCCAACTGCCGCCTGCTGATGACCGCGCCCGGCGGCTACCGCCTGGATCCCACCCCGGTCTGACCATCACCCTGCCCATTAAACTCCGGCGATAGGCCGGAAACTCTGGCGTAAGCCGGGCGCCTGCTTCGGGCGGCCCGGCAATCCGCGCCCCGGCGGACGAAACGCACATGGCCGGGACACGCCCAACGCGGTCCCTGGTATTAAACCGCCCCACCGTTCGTCCCATCTCTGCTAGGATGGGACGCATCAAGGGGGTAGCCATGGCCAGGATCCACTATAAGGTCGTCCAGCACGATGGCGGCTGGGCCTATACGCTGAACGGCGTCTACTCGGAGCCGTTTCGCGACAAGGCGACTGCCCTCGCGGCCGCCCGCCGCGTCGCGGCGGAGCAGCGGATCCCAGGCGATACTACCCATATCGAATACCAGGACAGCGAAGGCCGCTGGCACACCGAATTGTCCGAGGGTGACGACCGCCCCGACGCCGACGTCACCGTCTGATCCACTCAGGACGGCGCCATCCCGCCAAACGGCTTGATGAAGTCGGCCTCGTCGCGCGCGTCCACCGACAACGGGGGACTGGCGCGCCCGGATACCAGCACAATGCTGTCCGAACCGCGGTTCCACAGTGTATGCGGTGTGGAGTCGGCCGTCGGGTCCGGCGCCGCGGTATCGAATTCCGGTGAGGTCACAAGATCGATCAGCACCGCTACGGCGACCTCGCGGGCGATCCCCGCGGCCACGGCGTCGTTTACCAGCGCCGTCAGGCGCGGCCGCAGATAGTCCCGCGCCGGGGCATCGCTGGCCATGCGGTCGTCTCCCATCTCATTCACCTTCAGTTTGAACCCGTGGCGGGCGCACCGGAAGCGGTCCCTGCATCCAATCGCGGTGTCCCACGTTGACGTTCGACACCGTGGAGACCGCCATGCCGCTTCCCCCCGCCACCGATCCCGAGACACCGCCACCGCCCGAACAGCCGCCGGGAGGACCGCCTGAAACGCCGATCCCGTCCCCCGACATCCCCGCGACACCGACCCCGCCGAACACCCCGCCGAACACCCCGCCGGGGCCGATCGTCGCGCAGGAAAGCGGTCAGTAGCCCGCCGCGCGGTCCACCACTTCCTTCAGCGTCTGGCCGTCCAGGAACCGCCCCAGGTTTTCCACGAACAACCGAGCGACGATGCTGTCGCGCTGCGGGTGCGGCCCGCCGATATGCGGCAGCACCAGGATCCCCTCGGTCGTCCAGAATTTGTGCTCTTTCGGCAGCGGCTCCTG
>DATARX010000339.1:0-5401 GCA_036263955.1 Rhodopila sp. | reverse complement strand
GACCAGCGCGCCCTCCAGGGCAAACAGGAAGGTTCCGCCGAGGTCGGCGGCGAGTACGAGGGCGGACAATCCGATTCGCTTCCTCATGGTCAATATCGGCGGCAAGGATCGATCCTCGGCGCCCGGGCGCCAGGTGGCAGGGGGTGGTTCAAAATGTCACCGTGGCGCGCACGCCGGTGATGAGGTCGTTCCGGAGCGCCTCGCTGCTGGCCGAACTGGGGATCCCGGCGTTCGGATTAACGATAAACTGGACGTCTGGCTGCAACGTCAGCCAGGGCGCGACCTGGTAGGTATAAGTTGCTTCGATGACGGTTTCGTTGCTTGAGTAGACCGATCCGGCACCGGTGAACGCCACCACGTCGCGGCTGTAACGCCGCGCCGCGGGGCTGATGCCGAGATACGAGACCGCGATTCCGAACACGTCGCTGTCCCGGCCTTCAAACGGTCCGATCCAGTTTATGCCGGTCTCGATGAACAGATTGCTCAGGTTGTACTGCCCCGGCCCCCCCATGACCTGCAGGAAGGCGCCGATTCCTCGCTGCTTCGTACCCGGCTTCTTCCAGACCATCTGATCGACGATACCATAGATGGCGAAATCATTCGGGTACAGGCGGGGAATCCCGCTGCTCGCCGGGTTGGCGAGCGAGAGCCCGGTTCTGTCGTACAACTCATCGGTGAAGCGTCCCGAGTGATACCACGCGCCAATTTTGTAGGTGCCGGGAAGGCCTGGCGCGTCGTCACCCTGATTGGTTGAATACCAAAGCTCACCGAATACCAGCGCATGGCCATTGAGGCGGAACGCGGTGCCCCCGTCGTCTCGCAATTGTGGATCGCCAGGGCCCGGTGGGGCCGGATCGCCGTTGAACACCGCCCCCACCAGGGTGATGCTGTCGGTGGGTTGGAACTGCAGTCGAACGAACGGGGTCGCCATCGGGTAATTCGGGCCGCCCGAGGGTAGATCGGCGGCCGGCAGCCCCGGGAAACCGAAGCTCGAATTCAGGAACAGGCCCCCGTACTGGGTGATCATCATTTCATCATTGGCGCCTTCCTGGCCGACCCGAAGAATGCCTCGGCCGTTCAGAAAGCGCTGTTCCAATACCAGTTGATAAAGCTTGGTGTCCCGCGTCGCCTCGATGTTACTGACGAGCTGCAGGTTGCCCACAAGGTTGGCCGAGGGCCCGCGCCCATGGATCTGATAGGCATTGACGAAGAATGTCGCCCCGGTCCACCCGGCCAGTTTCGCCAAATCCAGCTTGAGACTGGCGGTCGTCAAACCGTCATAGACCACACCCGTCCGCAAGCCTCCGGCCAGATTGGCCCAGACCTCGCTCTGTTCCTGAAGGCCCAGGGTCACGCCTGCATCGACAAGGCTGGTCCGCAGGCCATTCCAGTCGCCGGTGAGCGTCGCCCGGGTCGCAAGTGTCTCGGCCAGGGACGGTGCCGGGCCGGGAACATCGGGCTGAGGCGGCGTCAATGCGCCAGGTTGAGAGGCGGGGTTCGCGGGTTGTGCCTGCGCGATCGCCGGAAGCGTCAGTGTCAGAAGCGTGACCCCGAGGTCTATAACCCATCCTGCGATCCGGGCCCTGAACGTTCGGCAACGAACGAGTACCGCCGGTGCTGGTGGTGTTTCAGGAGGCACTGGAACGGCTCCGGCGCGGCGATTTGATGAGATGAGACGGCGGAACCCTGGACAGGCAATGGTGGGCAGGCGGTCAGTGGTGGGCAGGCGGTCTGATCGGTTCGAGATCGATCGAGCCATCGCATTCCATCGATTTTGACCGCAATCCGGCGCGGTTGTCGACAGAATATTTCGTTTCTCGAGCGCCAGCCGGGACGATCGTGCCAACCCGCTTGCCCGAGAAGCCGGCCGGTTATCCCTTTCCGGGATCTTCCAGGCCGATGGCGCGCAGACGAGCACCCTCCTCATCCCATCCCTTACGTTCCTTGACGTTCAGAAAAAGATGCACGGGACGATCCAGCAGACCCGCCAGATCCTGCCGGGCGCGGGCGCCGATAGCTTTGATCTTGCTGCCCTTGTCGCCGATCAGGATCGCCTTGTGGCCGGGGCGGGCGACGTAGATGGTCACCTCGATGCGCACCGAACCATCCTTGCGTTCCTTGAAGGACTCGGTTTCCACCGTCGCGCCGTACGGGACTTCCTCATGCGTTTGCATGAAGATTTGCTCGCGCACCGTCTCGGGGGCCAGCAGCCGATCGGGCAGGTCAGTCAGGTCGTCTTCCGGGTACAACCACGGGCCTTCCGGCACCACGGCCGCCAGGGCATCGGCAAGGGCCCGTACCCCTTCGCCGGTTTGGGCGCTGACCATGAAGGTTTCATCAAACGTCGCCAGGGCGCCGAGCGCGGCGATCAACGGCAGCAGCGCGGGCGGGGTCACCAGATCGGTCTTGTTGAGCACCAGCCAGCAGCGGCGCCCCGATGCGCCGAGTTGCCGGGCGATTTCGCGCACGTCCTCTCGCAAACCGGATTTGGCATCCACCAGCAGGATCGCCAGGTCGGCGTCGGCCGCGCCGGTCCAAGCCGCGGCCACCATCGCTCGGTCCAGCTTGCGCTTGGGCCGGAAGATGCCGGGGGTGTCGACCAGCAGCACCTGCGATTCCGCGCGCATCAGGATGCCCAGGACGCGGAACCGCGTGGTCTGCGCCTTGGGCGACACGATCGACAGTTTCGCGCCGGTCAGACGGTTCATCAGGGTCGATTTGCCGGCATTCGGGGCGCCGACGATAGCGACGAAACCGCACCGGCTGGGTGGTGGCGCGCTCATGGGGCCAGTCGGTGCAGCAACGCTTCCGCCGCAAGTTGTTCGGCCGCCCGGCGACTGCCGGCGACGCCCGTGGCGTCCGACGAACCCACCATCACGGTGACGGTGAACTCCGGCGCATGTGGCGGACCGGACCGGCCGGTAATCGCGTAGGCGGGCAACTCAAGCCCGCGTTTCTGCGCCCATTCCTGCAATGTCGTCTTCGCATCCTTTGGTGGTTCCGCCTGAACGGTCATCGCTTCGTTCCAGGCACGCCGCACGAAATCCCGGGCCACGCCCAGGCCGCTGTCCATATAAAGGGCGCCGAGCGCGGCCTCCAGCGCGTCGGCCAGGACGGTGGCGCGCTTGGCCACCCCGGCTTTCGCCTCCCCCGGGGAGACCGAGAGCGCCGCCGCCAGCCCGATCGTCTCCGCCACGCCGGCCAGCACGGGCTGCGAGACAAGATGGGCCAGGCGACGGCCGAGTTCGCCTTCCTGCTCACGCGGGAAGCGTTCGGCAAGCCACTCGGCCATGATCAGGCCCAGGACCCGATCGCCGATGAACTCCAGCCGTTCGTTGGACGCCCTGGGCCGGCCGCGGCCTTGGGCGGCGGAACGGTGGGTCAGGGCCTCGGCCAGCAGGTCAGGGCGCTTGAAGACGTGGCCCAGGATGGCTTCGAAGGGTTCGGTCATTCAGTGGATTGGTTTTAGCAACCGGCTCCAACGAATCTCGAAGGGCCATTCCCAGAATTCCCACCAGGGATATTCGGCGTCGATCGAGAAGAACAGGATCTCGGCGCGTCCAACCAGGTTTTCCACCGGCACGAACCCGACGCCGTCCATGAAGCGGCTGTCGGCACTGTTGTCGCGGTTGTCGCCCATGGCGAAGACATGACCGGCGGGAACCACGTATTCCTGCGTGTTGTTCACCCAGCCGTCGTCCCGCTCCTTCAGGATGTCGTGCTTGACGCCGTCCGGCAGGGTTTCCTGGTAGAGCTTGGTCATCATCTTGATGCCGTTGTCGTCCGACAGGAAGTCGCCTTCCGGCTGACGCGGGCATAGTTCGCCATTGATATAGAGCTGGCCCTGGCGCACCTGGATGTGGTCGCCCGGCAGGCCGACGATCCGCTTGATGTAGTCCACCGACGTGTCGCGCGGATATTTGAACACCACGACGTCGCCACGCTTCGGCAGGGACCCGAAGATCCGGCCGGAGAACAGCGGCGGCGCGAACGGCAGGGAATAGGTGGAATAGCCGTAGCTGTATTTCGCGACGAACAGGTAGTCGCCGACCAGCAGGGTCGGGATCATGCTGCCCGAGGGGATATTGAACGGCTCGAACGCCACGGTTCGTACGCCGATGGCGATCAGACCGGCATAGACGATGGTCTTGATGTTCTCGACCCAGGCATTGGATTGACGCCTGGGGTTCACCTTGGTGGTCGCCATGGGGGCAACAGACTTTCAGATCGTGATGCGGCGGCCGGGGCCGCGAGAAGCCGGCGGATGAAGCCCATGGGCCTATGTGCTGTCAAGGAAGCCGCGTAGAGGTCGCTTGTCCGCGCGCGGGATCAAGCTCCGGAATAGCGGAAATGATTACCTGGGCATAGGCGTAGGGATATTCATCGGTCATCGTCAGATGCACCTGCGCCGCCATGCCGGGCGGGGTGATGGCGCGCAGGCGTTCAGCGGCACCACCGGCCATCAGCAGGGTCGGCTGACCGCCGGGCAGATTGACCACGCCGAGATCGGACAGGAACACCCCACGCCGGAAGCCGGTGCCCAGGGCCTTGGATGCGGCTTCCTTGGCGGCGAATCGTTTGGCGAAGGTCGACGCCTGGATGGATTCGGTTCGGCGCAGCGCTTTCGCGCGTTCGGTTTCGGTGAACACGCGTTCCAGGAAGCGGGCGCCGTGACGCTCGATGGCCTTTTCGATGCGGCGGATGTCGCAGATGTCGGAGCCGATGCCGAGGATCATGGCCATGGCTCCGCCCTGGACCGGCGAAGGGCCGGCGGCCCTTCGATCCGATGAATTGGTTCCAAGGGGCTTCGTCCCTTGGTCGGGTCGGGCGAAGCCCCCGCCTGCCCCTTCATCCGCCCGTCGCCCGCTCAACGCCCTTGATCGCGTTGAGCCCGCGCAGCCCCACGATCACCTTGGAAAGGTGGCCAATGTCGCGCACATCGACATCGACCAGGACCTCCATGAAATCCTGCTGGCGATTGACGATCTTGAGGTTGGCGATGGCGCCGTCCTGCTTGGAGATGGCGTTGGAAATCTCGGCCAGCGAGGATGCTTCGTTCGCGGCGATCACGCTGATCCGGGCGGTGTGGCCGGCGCCTTTCGCGGCCCCACTGCTCTTGCCGACCGCCTCGTAGTTCCATTCAACATCGATAAACCGCTCCGGCGTCGCGGCGAAGGCGGTCAGGGTCTGGCACTCGCGCCCATGGATCGTCACGCCCTTGCCCGTCGTCACGATGCCGACGATCTCATCGCCCGGCACCGGATGGCAGCAGCCGGCGAAGCTGAACGCCATTCCCGGCACCAGTCCGGTCACCGGCATGTCGTGATCATGCCGAGCGGGCGGCTTCCCGCGGGGCAGCATGGGCGGGATCATCCGCGGCGCACGGGGCGCCTGCCGCAGT
>DATARX010000519.1:0-13333 GCA_036263955.1 Rhodopila sp. | reverse complement strand
CCTCCACCGACCTGCCGCACCTGTTCCTGGACAGTGTGTTGGCGTTCATGCTGTTCGCCGGCAGCCTGCACGTCGACGTGGATAGTTTGCGTGCACAGAAATGGACCGTCCTGGCGCTGGCGACACTTGGAGTGCTGTTGGCGACCGGTTTGTACGGCTTCGGCATCTGGTTCATATTCGCCGGCGCGGTGCCGCTGCCCTGGTGCTTCGCCCTGGGCGCCCTGCTCGCCCCTACTGATCCGATCGCGGTCGGCAGCCTGCTGCGGGAAGCGGGTCTCCCACCTGGCCTGCTGGCGGTGGTGAGCGGCGAGAGCCTGTTCAACGATGGCGTCGCCGTGGTGGTATTCGCCCTCACCCTGGACTGGGCCGACGGGCGTGTCGCCACCGCGGCGTCCGTCGGGCTTGAACTGTTGACGGAGGCCGGAGGCGGGATCGTCCTGGGCTTGGCAACTGGTTACCTGGCCTATCGGGCGCTGCGGCTGGTCAATGAACCGGCCCTGGAGCTGACGATCACGCTGGCGCTGGTCACCGTCACCTACAGCCTGGCGGCGGCGCTGCATGAGTCCGGTCCGCTGGCGGTCGTGGTCGCCGGGTTGTTGACCGGCCATCGTTCCACCCGCTTCGCCATGACCGATCTGTCCCGTGAGCAGGTGGTCCTGTTCTGGGACATGATTGATGAACTGCTGAACGCCATGCTGTTCCTGCTGATGGGATTCGCGCTGCTGTCGGTCGAAATAAACCGGCACCTGCTGGTCGCGGCCGCCGGCGGCGTCATGCTGTCGCTGGTGTCCCGCCTGGTCAGCGTGGCGGTGCCGACGACGCTGGTGCATCTGCGGTCGCTGCCGAAGGTGCGCAGCATCGCGGTATTGACCTGGGGCGGCCTGCGCGGCGGGATCTCGGTCGCGTTGGCGCTGACGCTGGAACCTTCGCGCTATCGGGGTGACCTGCTGGCGGTCTGTTACGCGGTGGTGGTGTTCACCATCCTGGTGCAGGGCCTGTCGATGCCGATGCTGGTGCGCCGGCTATATCGCGCGGAGCGATCAGGTCTTACAGCAGTCCCGCGACGATAACGGTGGCCAGGCCCAGGATCAGGTTGACACCGATCAGCTTGCGGACGGCGTTCAGGCTGGAGGCCATGCGGTTGCGGTCGGTGGTGCGGCGGAACTGCCGGTAGGGGCCGAAAACGATCGCCAGGAACACCGCCGCCATCAGCAGTCCAAGGCCCATCATCGCCTGGATCTGCCAGGGGGCGGTCGCCATGTCCCAGCGCAGCCCGATCATGGCGAAGCCCGAGATCAGGATCAGCGGCATGGCGTGCCAGACAACCAGGAAGAACTTTCTGAAAACCTGCGTGTGCAGCAGCATCCGCTGCGGTGCCTCGATCGCCGCCATGCTTGGGCGCAAAACGACATAGGCGAAGAACATGCCGCCCACCCACAGCACGGCGCACAACAGATGCAGTGCTTTCACCGCAGCGTAAATCGTCATCCGATCGTCTCCAGCAACTCGGTCAGCAGGGCACGTAGCTCATTCGCGGCGATTGAGCGAGGGGCGGATTCGGTCACGCCCAGCCCCTCGGCGAAGGCGGTGGCAAAGCCGGTGCGATTGCCGATCATGGCCGTCAACAGCGGCTTGTTGTCGCCTTGCAGGCGGGTGATCATGGTTTCGCGCAGCTTTCCGGCGGCAGGCACGCGGTTCAACACGATGGAGGCCTTGCGCTTTTCGCCGGCGGCGAGCTTCAGCGTCCCCTCGGCGGCCCAGATGTCGGGCGGGCTGGGCTGCACCGGGATCAGGACCAGGTTGGCACCGCGGATGGCCAGGCGTGCATCGGTGTCGATCTGCGGCGGGCTGTCGATCAGCACGATGTCATGGGTGGATTTGAGTCGGTCCAGCTCTCCGGTCACGCGCCAGCCGGAAACATCGGAGAAAGTCAGCTTCGCGGCGGATTTGGGCCGGATTTCATGCCAGCGGGTCAGGCTGTGCTGCGGATCGATGTCCAACAGCGCAACCTTGCGGGAGGGTGCCAGGGCGGCGGCCAGGTTCGCCGCCAGGGTGGTCTTGCCGGTACCACCTTTTTGCTGCGCGACTGTGATGACGATCGCCATGCGAGCCAACTCCTGCCGGTGTTGCAATAGCGTCCCAGAACACGTGATTCGAAACTAGCGTTATATTCGCGGTTACCGGTTCATGCGGCGGGTTGCGACCGCGCCCCCACGCCACGCCGGTCACCGGCTGTTTATCGGGGTCGTTCCGAGCTTCCATTCGCCGCGGCTGGATCTTCGCTCGCTTTTCCGCGGCGGTGGCCCTATCGTTGCCACAGGCCTTTCGTTCCGATGGGCCCAGGGACCAACGGGAAAGGCAGAATGCCGACCGACCGGCCAACAGACGCGGGCGGCTATCGTCTGGAGACGCCGCGTTGCGATCAGGATTGGCAGGCGTATCATGGGATCCGCCGGCGGGTGTTTCACCTGCCTCGGCCGGACGAGCCGATCAGTTCGGATTGTCATCCCCTGGTCCTGTTCCTGGAAGACCAACCGATCGGCGCGATCCAGGTGGACCACCTCCGCGATGCGGCAGCGGCCTTGCGTCTGGTGGCGATCGATCCGGCATTCCAGGGTGGCGGCCACGGCCGGGTGATGCTGCAGCACGCCGAACAATTCGTGCGCGGCCTGGGCTGCAGCAAGGCGGTGGTCTATGCGACGCCGGAAGCCGCCGGGTTCTATCAGACCGCGGGTTATGACGAGGAGGACTGGGACGAGGTCTGCATGGGCGGGATCGTCCAGATGTTGAAGAACCTTGATTAGGGCAAGCCTGGTGTGATCGCGGGCCGGGTCGGCCGATCGGCGCGAAGTCAGTTCATCATCACGGCATGGGGATAGAAGACGGCGTCCCTTACCTCACACTGCTGAACGAGGCCGCGACGCGCGATTCGGATGCCCGGTTCATATTTCTTCCAATGTTCATGGTCATCGCAGAGTAGCGCGGGCACCGGCGCCGAAATTCGTTGCGCCAGATCGGCCAACATTGCCTTCAGCCTGTTTCGCTGCTCCGCTGTTGCGGGATGAATATGGTTGAAGCTTTCCCGACGATTGCAGTCACAGCAGAGCGCGCGCAGGTTACCAATAGCGCTTGAACCGCCGTCCAGGCGTCCGACCTGGTCCGCGGTCTTGCCGCAAACCTGGCATATGCAGCCGTCTCGTTCCAATATCCTGTCTTGCAGTTCCGCGGACAGACTGCGCGTTTTGCTGGGATACCCGCCCCCCGCCAGCATCCAGAGCCTGACGCCGACCGCCATCTGGACGGCCGGTTCTTCGATGCTTGCATTGACCAAAGCTCGACGGACGTAACGCACCACTTTGGCCTTCTGCTCGCAAAACTGGCTGCAGAAAATGGTGGCTCCGCCGATATTGATGCCGCAGCTCAAGCATCGCAGCATCGATTTTTGCCTGGTGACTTCAGCCACGATGTCACGCACAGGATGCAATGCCGTGGGGGGCGCCGGGACCTGGCGTGCCATCGCCATGAGTTCCAAAGCCAACCGACGATCCCCCGGCAGATGTGGATCAAGCAGTGCATCAAGGTAGTCTAATCGTTTACGAGACCGCGCCATGGTTCTCCCCAACATGGCGCGCATCCTCCTCAATTTTGAGTTGCAATATGGTTGCAATCTCGGCGTCTTGTTGTTCCGCGCGCGCTTTGTTGCGCCGCCGCTGATTTTGCCCGGCCTTCAATTGCCGAATCGCAAAAGTCGCTGTGTTTTCCTACGTCGTTATCGTTGGAGGCGGAATCGCCGGAGACGTGAATCATGCTGTAGAACGAGGCCTAGGTCGAATTGGCTATGGCGTCGTGCTGACCGACCAGGTGGCGCTGTAGACCGGCGGTGCCTTCTCCAGCTGCGCGACCACGGCATCCAGCACGACGGGGTCCGCCGAACTGGGAACCAGGACGGCCGCGAGTTCGACCTGGGTTTCGGTCTCCGACAGGGTCTCGATTTCCAGGATCGGATAACCGACCCTTTCCAGCGTCTCGTCGAGGATATCCCGGGCAGCGGACACCTTGCGGTGGTCGGTGACGAGGTGGACGCGGTAGCGGGCCTCTGTCGTCTTCGTATCGATCGGCAGCCGGTTGATGTAATTGACCAATGGCCGCAGCAGGGTGTTTCCGGCCAGCACGAAGAACGACACGGCCACCGCCTCGCCCCACATCATCGCTCCGGCGAACGCCCCCACGGCGGCGGAGCACCATAGCGTGGCCGCGGTATTGAGGCCGCGGATCTGTGTGCCCTCTTTCAGGATGACCCCGGCGCCGAGGAAGCCGATCCCCGAAACGATATAGGCGATGATGCGCGTTGCCCCATCCGCCCCGAGCAGCCGCGTGCCGAGATCGGTGAATGCGGCGGCGCCGACCGCCACCAGCACGTTTGTGCGCAATCCCGCGGTCCGCTGCCGCCATTGCCGTTCGGCACCGATCACGGTGGCCAGGACAAAGGCGGTGGCCAGGCTGGCAAGCGTATGCACGAACGCATTGTTCAGGAACCAAGCCAGGAGGTCGTGCATCATCGCTCGGTTCCGGAGGGGCACATCGGCGTTAGCCGAATTGCGTCATGCCCGCAATGGCTCCGGTGGCGGATCGGGAGGGACAGGGATGGGGGCCGGCGGCTCCTGGATCGGAGCGGGTTCGTCCGGATCGGGGACCGCTGGCGGACCGCCGGGGGGAACCGGCGGATCCGACAGCGTTCGTATCGGCAGGGAAGTTACGACCGCAACGGACGCACCGCCTCCTGCGCCGTACGGCCGGCAAGGTCGAGCAGACGGCTGGTCGACTCGAACGCGTGGTTGATCGCGTCGAGGTATAGATCGCGCTGCACCTCGGCCAGTTCGATCATGTTTTTACAACGCAACAGATCCTGCGGCTTGTGTACCGCATTCTCCATCGTGTGGTCCATCATTTCGAGCCAAGCGTGCTGCATGCTCTGCAGGCCCCGGCCCATCACCATGGCGCTGGAAAACAGCGCCTGCACGCGTTCGGCCGAGCGTTCCGAGGCGTCACGGTAGATATCCATCGCGTGCGCAGCGGACGACATCATATGCTGGCCACGGCTGAAGCTGATGTCGGCGACCCGGCTGCCGACCCCGGCGTATGTTCGCAAGCCTGTCATCATCGCCTCGCGTCCTTGTTCCGCTGCCTTGGAGGACATGTTTGTGGCGGCGTGAACGGTTTCGGCAACCGTTTCGTTCATGCTGTGACCGGCCTCCCTCGCGCGATCGGTGGCATTCTGTGCGACATTGCCTGTTTCGTTGATCGATTCCTTGGTGGTCTTGCTTGCGGCTTCAATGCCGGCCTGATTGGACCTTGCCAAATGGTCCGTCGACTTCTTCATCGTCTCAGCCGGCTTTATCGTTTCTGACATGACTCGTCCTTTAGCGGAATAAAACTAAAGCTGCGCCCTGGAGACGGGCGGACCCAATGGGGTCATGGCCAGCGGCTTACCCGTGGCGCGTAAACACCATAACGCGGAAAACACCTTGCTGTTTATTCACGGACGCGTCATTCCGCTCGTGTCGGCCAGGTCCCGTTCCGTTTCGGGTCCGGACTCAGGTGTCGCCATCGGAATCGGGCGCTCGGCCATCTGGCGGAAACCCTCGATTGCGCGACGCAACGCGACCGATCGTTTGCTTTCCGGCTCCAAAACGAACAGCACAAGCGAACGGCCGGTAATTTTGTAGGTTTCACCTGTTTGAAATGACTCGTGGCTGCTGTCGTCCGGATTATTGGTGTCCAGCAGGCAACGCCAGACCGTGCCGCCGACGACGTCCGGCAGGGCAAAATCCACCACGTCATGATGTGCGTTCAGCACCAGCAGGGCGGTTGCGTCCATCGCCGGCCGCTTGATGCCGCTGGCCTGCGCGCGACCATCCAGCAACATGCCGAAGCAACGCGCATTGGCGTCGCCCCATTGCGAATCCTCAATGTCCTGGCCGGCCGGCGACAACCAGCGCACGTCGCGGACATCGAGATCCGGATTATATTCACCGGTAAGAAAGCGGGACCGCCGCAGGATCGGGAAGGACTGGCGCAGCACGATCACTTTGCGGACGAATTCCGCCAGGTCGACTTCCTTTTCACCGAAATTCCAGTTCACCCAGCTTATTTCGTTGTCCTGGCAATAGGCGTTGTTGTTGCCTTCCTGGGTGCGGCCGAATTCGTCACCGGCCAGTATCATCGGCGTGCCCTGCGCCAGCAGCAGCGTCGCCAGCAGATTGCGCTTCTGCCGTTCCCGCAGCGCGGTGATCTCCGGATCATCGGTCGGGCCTTCCACGCCACAATTCCACGACTGGTTGTCGGAATGGCCATCCCGGCCATCCTCCCCGTTCGCCTCGTTGTGCTTCTCGTTGTAGGATACCAGGTCATTCAACGTGAATCCATCATGTGCCGTAATGAAATTGACGCTGGCCCAGGCCTTACGGCCACGACGAGCAAAGGAATCCGCCGATGCCGACAGCCTCGTTGCCATTTCGGCCTGCTTCCCGGAATCACCTTTCCAATAGGCGCGCACGGTGTCGCGGAACTTGTCGTTCCACTCCGCCCAGCCAGGCGGAAAGCCGCCGACCTGATAGCCGCCGGGGCCGATGTCCCAGGGTTCCGCAATCAGCTTCGTCGCCGACAGCACCGGATCCTGCAGACAACTCTGGAGGAAACCGTGGGCTTCGTTGAAGCCACGATCCTCACGCGCCAGAATCGTGCCCAGATCAAACCGGAACCCATCGATGTGCATCTCGGTGGCCCAGTATCGCAGGCTGTCGGTGACCATCTGGACGACCCGGGCGTGGCTCATGTTGAGCGTGTTGCCGGTGCCGGTGTCGTTGATGTAGTAGCGCGGATTATCCGGCATCAGGCGGTAATAGTTCAGGTTGTCGATGCCGCGGAACGACAGAGTGGGACCGTTTTCGTTGCCCTCCGCGGTGTGGTTGTAGACAACGTCCAGGATGACCTCCAGCCCGGCATCGTGCAGGCGGGCGATCA
The DNA here is from genome assembly GCA_036263955.1 of Rhodopila sp. Taxonomy (GTDB): domain Bacteria; phylum Pseudomonadota; class Alphaproteobacteria; order Acetobacterales; family Acetobacteraceae; genus Rhodopila. Next base: position 6,310 of record DATARX010000519.1, on the reverse strand, counting down.
TCTCCTTGAATTCGGAGAATACGAAGTCCGGGACGGCGGAATAGCGGGGATCCGGGGCGAAAAAGCCGATCGAATTGTAGCCCCAGTAATTGGTCAGCCCCTTGTCGAGCAGATAGGAGTCGTTGACGAATGCGTGGATCGGCAACAGCTCGACCGAGGTGACGCCCAAGGTCCGGATGTAGTCGACAACCTCCTTGCGGCCGAGCCCGGCGAAGGTGCCGCGCAAATGCTCCGGAACCGCCGGATGCAGCTTGGTGTAGCCGCGGACATGGGTTTCGTAGATGATGGTGCGATCCCAGGGGACGGACGGCGGGCGTTCGCGACCCCAGGTGAAGGCTGGATCGATCACGCGGGACTTCGGCATGAAGCGGGCGCTGTCGCGTTCATCGAAGGTGGTGTCTTCCTTGCCCATCGTGTAGCCGAATACGGCGGGATCCCATTTCAGGCTGCCGACATGGGCCTTGGCATAGGGGTCGAGGCAGAGCTTGTTGGGGTTGAAGCGATGGCCTGCGTCCGGTTCATACGGTCCGTGCACGCGATAGCCGTAGGTGGTGCCAGGGCGGGCGTCAGGCAGATACCCATGCCACACTTCGTTGGTGTATTCCGGCAGTTCGATGCGTTCCAGTTCGCGCCGCCCGCTGTCATCGAACAGGCAGAGTTCGACCTTGCTCGCGTTGGCCGAAAACAGCGCAAAATTGACCCCAAGACCATCCCAGGTCGCACCGAGCTGATGACAGGAGCCTTCGCTGACGCGGGATTTCTGGATTGCGGGTGGCATTTGGGGGCCTCTCTTCGTAAAGCGTGGGCAAAAAAAAGGGGGCGCGATGCCCCCTTTTCTTATATCGTGGCAAGTCAGGCGGTAAGACGTCCGAGCACATAGCCGATCGCGAGCGCGACCAGCGTGGCCACGACGGGCTGTGCTTTCACGACGTCGCTGAACTGGGAAGCCGCCTGCTGCGCCTGGCCCGTTGCCTGGTTATACATGCCCTGCGCCTGGGTCTTGCTGTCGCCGGTCACGTCGCCGACGGCTTCTTGCACGCGGCCGCCGAATTCACGGGCCGTGCCTTCAACGCGATCGTTCATTGAAACCTCCTACATAGCGGGGAGGAATGTTAACGCCCGTCGAGGCAAATGGTTTCAAAGCACGAACCGGTATGTCCGGCCCGGCAAACCCGGTTATGATCGGCGGATGCGAAGATTTGATATGACCCCGGAAGCTATGACCTCGCAAACCATGACCCCGGAGACCCTGGCGGACGATCTGGCGGCCCAGGGCTACGCCACAAGAATGCTGATCCCGGCGGAGGCGTGCGAGGCGCTGGCCGCGCTGTACGACGCGGATGAGCGCTTCCGCAAGCGCGTGGTGATGGAGCAGCATGGCTACGGGCTCGGGGAGTACAAATACTTTGCCTATCCGCTGCCTGGTCCGGTCGCCGAATGGCGGGCAGCCCTGTATCCGCCGCTGGCGGGGGTGGCGAACGCGTGGCGGCGCGCCTTGGGGCAGGAAGACGCGTTTCCCGACACGCTGGAGGCTTACCTGGCGCGATGCCATGCCGCCGGCCAGACCCGGCCGACACCGTTGCTGCTGCGCTATGGTCCGGGCGGGTTCAATTGCCTGCATCAGGATCTGTATGGCGATCTGGTGTTTCCGCTGCAGGTGGTCGTGCTGCTGAGCGCGCCAGGGAAAGATTTCACCGGCGGGGAGTTCGTCATGGTGGAGCAGCGCCCCCGCGCCCAGTCGCGGGCGATGGTGGTGCCGTTGCGGCAGGGGGAGGCCGTGATCTTTCCGGTGCACCACCGGCCGGCCATGGGGACCCGCGGGGCGTATCGGCTAACCATGCGGCATGGGGTCAGCCGCATTCATACCGGTCGCCGGCAAACGCTAGGGCTGATCTTCCATGACGCGGCGTAGCGGTGGACGCGGCGTAGCGGTGGACGCGGCGTAGAGGTGGGCGCGGCGTAGAGGTGTAGGTCCCGCGGGGCCCGGCGTCACCGACGGAAGATTGATCAGGCCGCCGCCCGCGCATCCTCCTGAACCATGTCCGACGCTTTTTCCGCGATCATGATGGTCGGGGCGTTGGTATTGCCGGCCACGATCACCGGCATGATGGAGGCATCCACCACCCGCAACCCGGCGATGCCGTGAACCCGCAGCCGCGTGTCGACCACCGCCATCGGCCCGCTGCCCATGCCGCAGGTGCCGACCGGATGCAGGTTCGACACGCCGCGCCGGCGTACGTCCTCGGCGATTTCCTCATCGGTGCGGGTGGCGACGCCGGGCGCGGTTTCCTCCACCATCAACCGCTGCAGGGCATGCTGGCGGGCGATGCTGCGGGCGATGCGGACACCGGCGATCATCACCCGCATGTCGTTCTCTGACCGCAAGAAGTTGAACTTGATCTCCGGCGGCGCGAACGGGTCGTTCGCACGCAGGCGAACGGTGCCCCGACCTTCGGGCGCCAGGTGCACCGGACTGATGGAGATACCCGGAAATGGGTGCGAAATGATCCCATCGGCGGTGCGATCGATCGTGCTCCAGGCCGAGATATTGAACTGCAGGTCCGGCCGTTCCAGACGTTTGTCGCTACGCACCAGCGCGCCGACATACATGCCGTTTCCCGACATCGGACCGGAACGCAGGAATATATATTGCGCGCCGGCGACCAGGCGGAGCGGCAGGCTGTATTGCAGCGCGTTCAGCGACAGGTTTTTGGAGATCCGGTAGGTGCAATACGTGTTGAAATGATCCTGCAGGTTGGACCCGACCCCCGGCAGGTCGTGCACGACGGGAACGCCCATCTCGGTCAGATGCTGCGCCGGTCCGACGCCCGACAGTTGCAGCAGTTGCGGCGATCCGTAGGCGCCGCCCGAAACGATGACCTCGCGCCCGGCATGAGCGGTTTCCAGGCCTTGGGGCGTGCGGAATTCGACACCGACGGCCTTGCTGCCGTCGAACAGGATACGGGTGGCGTGGGCTTTCGTTTTGATGGTCAGGTTAGGGCGGTTCTTGGCCATGCGCAGATAGGCCGCGGCGGTGCTCCAGCGGCGCTTGTCCTTGGTGGTGGTCTGGTAGTAGCCGCAGCCTTCCTGTTTCGCGCCGTTGAAGTCCGGATTGAACGGGATGCCGGCTTGCTGGCACGCTTCCAGCAACGCCTTGGCGATTTCCCATTCGTAAGGTTGGTTTGACACGCGTAACGGCCCGCCGGAGCCGTGGTAGTCGTCGGCACCGCGCTCGTTGTCCTCGGCCTTGCGGAAGTAAGGCAGCACAGACTCGTAGTCCCAGCCTGCGTTCCCGAGTTGCCGCCACTGGTCGTAGTCGGCCGCGTTGCCGCGCATGTAGATCATGCCGTTGATGGAACTGGTCCCGCCCAGCACCTTGCCGCGCGGCTGGTACATAGTGCGGCCGTTCAATTCTTCTTCCGGTTCGGATTCAAACTTCCAGTTCACCCGGGGATCGACAAAGGTCTTGGCATATCCCATCGGCACGTGGATCCAGAATTTGTTGTCCTCGCCGCCGGCTTCCAGCAGCAGGACGCGATAGCGGCCGGATTCGCTCAGGCGTGCGGCCAGCACGCAACCGGCCGACCCCGCGCCGGTAATGATGTAGTCGAAGGTATCTTGCACGCCGCATCCCCCCGCTTGTTTCGAGGCAGGATCGCGCGTGAACGGGGCGTTGGCAATGCCGGGCGGGCCGGGTGGTGCGGCGTCGACTGGTTTTTGCATGCAGACGCGGCGGCTAAAGCGCGACGATGCGCTCGCGGAGAAACCTGTCCGAGGCCTGAATAGTGTTGGATCGATCCGTCGGGCGCTGTAGTGATCGCGCATGATGGCTCGGTCGCATGTTGTTGTCGGCCTCGCGGCGTGGGTTGTCGCGGCGCCGGCGTTGCGCGTCTCCGCTCTCGATCCGGTGTATCTGGGGCTGGCCGTGGCCGGGTCGCTGCTTCCGGACATCGACCATCCCAAGTCCTGGGTCGGGCGGCGGACGCGGCCGGTGTCGACCGCCCTGGCCACGATGCTGGGGCATCGTGGGCTGACACATTCGGCGTTCGCCGTAGTATCCCTGACGCTGCTGCTTCTTCATGCCGGCTACCATCGGGGCGGCGTTTTGGCCTTGGCGGTCGGCTACCTGTCGCACCTTGCGGCGGACATGCTGACGCCCCAGGGCCTGCGACTGGCCTGGCCACTCCGCCGAACCTGGGGGTTTTCCCTGTGCCGAACCGGGTCGCCAACCGAACCGATCATCGTCGCGGCGCTGACGTGCGGCACGGGCTGGTGGATCCTCGTGCATCACTCGCTGGCCATGGCATTCCGCTGACACGAGTTCTTTGATTTCAGTGGCCTGCTCATCTCCTACACCGCCGGATAAAGCGGCGAACTTCAGGGGGCAGGACACCAAGCTTACCGCCACAACGCCATCGGCAGGACCGGCAGCACCAACACCGTCTGCCAGAATCGCAACGGATCGCCGGCCGCGACGTCCTCGTTTCGGTCGCGGCCGCCCACCTCGGTCGCGATGATGCCATGCACGCAGCGTCCGATTCTGGCCGCATGGGGATCCTTGTTCAAGGCACCCGAAGGCAGGGTAGATCCTGCCGCCCAGGATGTGACCAGAAGCTGCCGGCGCCGCACGCAATACGGGCCATGGCGTGCATGCAAATTGGTCAGCGGCGCGGCGTCCTGGCCGGTTTTCGGGCGTCGCCGCTGGCACGGCCCGTGCATGAGAAGTGAAACGCAATAAATTTGGATGGTGCAGGCAGATGGCTACCACTCGATCACGCGGAATCGGCCGCCGTTCCCTTCTGGTGGCCGCGGGGGCAGCGGCCGGCAGCGGCGCGATCACCGGTTTCCCGACGATCTGGGCGCAGAACATCAAGAACGTTACCCTGCGCCAGTTCGGCACCGGCGTGTCGAACCTGAACGCCGTCGCCGAGAAGGTGAAGCAGGATCTGGGCTTCACCCTGTCGATGACGGCGCTGGACACCGACGCGGTGATCCAGAAAGCGGTGACGCAGCCGCGGTCATACGACATCGCCGATATCGAGTATTTCTCCGTCAAGAAGGTGTTCCCCACCGGTGTCATGCAGCCGATGGATGCCAAGAAGATCAAGCTGTACGACAAGATCGTGCCGATTTTCACCATGGGAAAACTGACGCCGGACAGCCCGGTGGCGCAAGGCACCACGCCGTTCTCGGTGGGCTACGTCGACGGACCGACCGGCAAGGCGTTCGCCAAGGGCGAGACCGGCTGGATGACGCTGATCCCGACCATCTACAATGCCGATACGCTGGGAATCCGGCCGGATCTGGTCGGGCGGCCGATCAGGAACTGGAAGGACCTGGTCGATCCCGCGTTCAAGGGCAAAGCGTCGATCCTCAACATCCCGTCCATCGGCATCATGGACGCCGCGATGGTCATGGAATCGCTCAATATAATCAAATACGGCGACAAGGGCAACATGACGAAGCCCGAGATCGACAAGACGATCGCCTTCCTGATCGAAACCAAGAAGGCCGGCCAGTTCCGCGCGTTCTGGAAAAGCTTCGATGAGAGCGTGAACCTGATGGCCTCCGGCGAGGTGGTGATCCAGTCGATGTGGTCGCCCGCCGTCGCCGCCGTGCGGTCGAAGGGGATCGCCTGCACGTTCCAGCCGCTGGCGGAAGGATACCGCGCCTGGGCCGGTGGGCTGGGGCTGGCGAAGCACCTGACCGGATTGGAGCTGGACGTCGCCTACGAATACATCAACTGGTACCTGTCCGGCTGGGTCGGCGCCTACCTGAACCGGCAAGGGTACTACAGCGCGGTCCTGGATACGGCGAAGCAGAACATGACGACGGATGAATGGGGCTATTGGATGGAAGGCAAGGCGGCGCAGAAGGATATCCTCAGCCCCGAGGGCAAGGTAATGGAAAAGGCCGGCGCGGTGCGGGACGGCGGTTCGTTCACCGAACGCATGGGCCATGTCGCCTGCTGGAACTCGGTGATGAACGAGGACCGATATATGATCCAGAAATGGAACGAGTTCATCGCGGCTTAAAGGCGTCTGGGCCTGCGGTCACCGTTATGGCCGAGCGTCATCTCGCCATAACGGAAACGCCGCGTATGCCCGTTCAACAATCGGCGGCGGTCTCGGGCAAAATTCGGTCGAGAGCCGCCTGCGCGCGAGCAAACGCCTGATCCCGCATCTCCGGGCCGCGTGTCACGCCTTCCAGCGCCAGAACGTGGAAGTCCGTCAGGCCGATGGTGTTGAAGATCGCGCGAAGATAGGGCGTCAGAAAATCCGGCTGCGCCGGCGCACCGCTGGGCGACGGT